>CAJFQR010000050.1 GCA_904419105.1 Candidatus Avimicrobium faecavium | reverse complement strand
GCCTGAACTGCCGCATGATGCGCCTGGCCGATGAGCTGGAAGCCCACAACTGAGGGAGAGGAGAGCACACGATGAGTGAGAGAAATCTGTCCGCCGTCAAGGTGGAGATGCCGGTGCAGGACCCGCAGGTCCGCGCCCAGAATTTTGAGGAGGTGGCCCTGGGCTATACCCCGGAGATGGCCCGGGAGGAGGCCGCCCGCTGCCTGCAGTGCAGGCACCGTCCCTGTGTGAGCGGCTGTCCGGTCGGGGTGCGCATCCCCGACTTCATCGCCCGGGTGGCGGAGGGGGACTTCGCCGGGGCCTACCGGGTCATCCGGGAGAACAACGCCCTCCCCGCCGTCTGCGGCCGGGTCTGCCCTCAGGAGAGCCAGTGTGAGAGCAAATGCGTCCGGGGCATCAAAGGGGAGCCGGTGGCCATCGGCCGGCTGGAGCGCTTTGTCGCCGACTGGGCCAGAGAGCACCTCCCCGCCGAAGAGGTCCGCCCGGAGCCAAACGGCCATAAGGTCGCCGTCGTCGGCGCCGGCCCCTCCGGCCTCACCTGCGCCGGGGAGCTGGCCAAACTCGGCTATGCCGTCACCGTCTTTGAGGCGCTGCACACCCCCGGCGGCGTCCTCAGCTACGGCATTCCGGAGTTCCGCCTGCCCAAGTACATCGTCCACAAAGAGGTCGAAGGCCTTGAGCGTCTCGGCGTGCACATCCTCACCGACACGGTCATCGGCCGTACCGAGAGCGTCGATGAGCTGATGGCCCAGGGCTTTGAGGCGGTGTTCATCGGCTCCGGCGCCGGCCTGCCCCGGTTTATGGGCATCGACGGGGAGGAGCTCGGCGGCGTCGTCTCCGCCAATGAGTACCTCACCCGTGTCAACCTGATGAAGGCCTATAAGGACGAGTACGACACCCCGATCCGCCGGGGGAAGAAGGTCATCGTCGTCGGCGGCGGCAATGTGGCGATGGATGCCGCCCGCTGTGCCAAACGCCTCGGGGCGGAGGTCACCGTCGTCTACCGCCGTTCGGAGGAGGAGATGCCCGCCCGCCGGGAGGAGATCCACCACGCCAAAGAGGAGGGCGTCGCCTTCCGCCTGCTCTGCAACCCGGTGAAGATCGAGGGCGCCGGCAGCCTCGTCACCGGCGTCACCTGCATCGAGATGCAGCTCGGCGAACCGGACGCCTCCGGCCGCCGCCGTCCCGAGCCGGTAGCGGGCAGCGAGTTCACCCTTGAGGCGGACACCGTCATCATGGCGCTGGGCACCTCCCCGAACCCGCTGCTCCACCGCACCACCCCGGGCCTTTCCACCGACCGGCACGGCTGCATCATCGTCGATGAGGCCACGATGGAGACCGCCCGGGAGAAGGTCTATGCCGGCGGCGATGCCGTCACCGGTGCCGCCACCGTGATCCTGGCCATGGGCGCCGGCAAAAAGGCCGCTGCCGCCATCGACGCCGCCCTCTCCGGCCCCCGGGATTAAAAAAATCCCCCTTTTGGCAGAAACCCCCTTGACAAGCCCCCAGCTTTCCGGTATAATACTGTCTTGTCGGACGGCATTGCCTATGGAAAGATGGCTGAGCTGGTCTAAAGCGCACGATTGGAAATCGTGTGTGGGCTAATACCCCACCAGGGGTTCGAATCCCCTTCTTTCCGCCAGAAGAAAGAGACACCCGCAGGGTGTCTCTTTTGTTTTGCCCGCCTTCCCGCCGCCCGGACTGATACCGCACAGAGAGCACCCTGTTTGCCGCAGGGTGCTTTTTTTCGTGCGGGAACGGCCCCTTTTCCACCATTCCACACCCCGGTGGAAAAACCCGCCCATCTCAAACCGCCCTCCAAACCCCTGATTTCTTACGATTTCGTTACAAATCCGGGCCAATCCGCCCCTCAAATCCTGAAAAATAACAAAAAGATTACAATTCGGGGACAAAAAGGGGTTGACAAAGTGCCGGGGGGGGTATAATTGCCTTAACGGCAACGGGGAATGGAGAGCCCCGCCGCCGTGGAAAATTTGCTTTAGGAGGAAAAGAAACTATGAAGAAGTATGTTGCACTGGCTCTGGCCTCTATGATGGCCGTGAGCAGCGCTTCCGTTGCCTTCGCCGCTGATGAGTTCCCGATTCTGGTTGGTGACAGCGGTGAGAGCTATGTTTATGTTGACGACAATGACGATGGTAAGTTCGGTGCGTCCGAGACCCATATTGGTTTCGAGAAGGGCGACAGCGTATCCGTTTCCGACATCAAGGGCGGCAAGAAGGTTGCTATTCCCCTGCTGATGTCCGACGGTTCTCTCGCTACCGATAAGGACGATGTTAAGGGCTACAAGGTCAAGACTGAGTGGTCTGTTGGCGACCTGGATGACAAGGCTACCATTGAGCTGGTTAAGTTCAACGATGAGTATGTCTATGCCGTTACTTTCACCCTGCCTGAGGGTGCTGACACCAAGGATTCTGATCTGGCCGGTGATGTTTCTGTTTACAAGAGCAGCTCTGATCTGAGAGATGATACCATTGCTGATAACATCACCCTGCACTTCGGTGCTACCTATGGTTACTCCGAGTCTCTGTTGGAAGATGTTGACGATGATATGACCGATGTCGAGATCGTTGTCTTCAAGGATGCGCTCGTTAATGGCGATGGCCTTGAGGGCGAGTACACCATGAACTTCGGCGACCTGATGGAGTTCGAGGTTGATGTGACCGGCCAGGGCAAGCTGAACCTGAAGTGGAACACCAAGTTCGATCCCGAGTTCGCTGCTTACTACGACTATGCCAACATCGACTTCATCACCTTCGAATTCGAGCCTTCCTTCAACAAGATTGGTCAGGTTTGGATTTACGCTGATGAGGATGCCTTCATCTACAAGAAGGGCGCCGAGGGTGCTGAGAAGATCAACGGTCTGGAGTGGGACGAGGACTACGAGGCCTGGACCTTCAAGACCCGTGAGCTGGGGGCCTATGTCATCTCTGATGTAGAGCTGGACGAGAAGACTGTTACCGAGGATAACAGCTCCAGCACCACCGACAGCGGCAAGACCAACCCCGATACTGGTCGGTAAGCTTCGCTTACCTCCCTATGAGTTTTGCTGACGCAAAACTCCCGGTCTATCCCTACGAGTTTGCTGCGCAAACTCGCGGTCAGATTCTGTGAGTTGTGAACAAACCGCCTGCCCCAGGCAGGCACCCCTCGCGCCGCCTGTTCTCCAGACTTGGGCGGTCCGTGGGTCGGAGCGCCGGCACGGCTCTCTCCAATTTCGCCGTCTCTCACCGGCTCTCACCCCTTAAAGTTTCCGCGTTTTTCAAACGGACTTTGCGTCCCCCGGCTCCCCCGGGGGGCGTTTTTTTGCACAAAGCGGCGCACATTTGTTCGCTGTTCTTTGTGCAAACCGGAGAACTTCCGCACAAACTTCCCGCACCGCCCCAATTTGTTGCATTTTTTTGCAACAAACCCCCTCATTTTCCCCTATGGGTGAAAGGCCTTTTTCACACCCACCCCATCACACGATCGTGACCCTCCGCTCAAGCATTTCGAGATGCGTGCACGCCTCCGGCGTGCATGGCGAGCCGTTCCCGGCCCCACATGGAAGTTTCTGCTTCAACGCCCGCTCAGCACAGGAGCCGCCGGGATCGGAACTGCTTCTCTATCCGCCCATAAACCGAGACCGCACCTTGAAAATCTCACACCTCCCAAACCGGCACACACCGGCCACCCGGTCGTTTCACCGAGAAGTTTCAGCTTGACAATCCCCCTCCATACCCCTATAATTGTATCGTATGGAACAGAACGATATTTTTTTAACGAAAGGAGCCCCCTCTATGACCCCCGCCCAGCGCCGTGCGGTGCAGCACAGTTTTCTCTTTGACGGGACGCCGCTCACCCCGGCGGTCCTCGCCCTGCTCGAGACCTGCCCCCAGCGGGAGTACGCCCGCGGGGAGGAGATCTTCTCCCCGGAGCGGTTCACCCGGGCGGCAGGGGTGCTGCTCGCCGGTCAGGCCCAGGTGGTCAAGCGCCACGGCGTGGTGCTCAACACCCTCGGCCCGTCCGACTGCTTCGGCGTGGCCAGCCTCTACACCGAGGATGTGCGCTATGTCTCCACCGTACTGGCTGCCCGGACCACCCGGGTGCTCTTCCTCGACGCTGCGGCGCTGGAGGAGCTGTTCCGGCTGGATGGAGCCATCGGGATGCGGTATATCCGCTTCCTGTCCGACCGCATCCGCTTCCTCAACCGCAAGGTGGACGCCTTCACCTCCGCCTCGCCGGAGGACCGGCTGGTGGCCTGGCTGCTCGAGCGGGCCCGAGGCCCGGCGGTGGAGATCCCCGCCGGCTATTCGGCGCTGGCCCGGGACCTCGGCATCGGGCGCACCTCCCTCTACCGGTGCCTTGCGGCGCTGGAGGAGGAGGGGCTGATCCGCCGGGCCGACCGGGAGATCACCCTGCTGGACCGGTCCCGCCTGCAGGCAAGGCTGGCCCCGGAGGAGGCCCCCCGTTCTGTTTCCGGACCAAACGATCGCAATTCAGAAAAGGAGAGTCAATAACATGAAACGATTCCTGGCACTTGCCCTGTCCGCGGTCCTCGCCCTGTCGATGACCGCCTGCTCCAGCGATGAGCCCTCGTCGTCGGCGGAGGACCCCTCCTCCAGCCAGTCGGAACAACTCACCATCCGGGTCGGCGGCCTCAAGGGCCCGACCGCCATGGGCATGGTCAAGCTGATGGCCGATGACGCCGCCGGCACCACCGCCAATGACTACGAGTTCACGCTGGCCGGCGCCGCCACCGAGATCAACCCGCTGCTGATCCAGGGCGAGCTGGACATCGCCGCCGTGCCCACCAATGTGGCCTCGGTGCTCTACAACAACACCAACGGCCAGGTGGAGATCGCCGCGCTGAACACCCTCGGCGTCCTCTATGTGGTGGAAAACGGGGACAGCGTCCAGTCCATTGCCGACCTGGCCGGCAAGACGGTCTACTCCACCGGTATGGGCGCCACCCCCGAGTACGCCCTCAACTACATCCTGGAGAAAAACGGCCTGACCCCCGGCGAGGATGTCACCGTTGAATACCTGGGCGAACACTCGGAGCTGGCCGCCCTCCTCGCCGCCGGCGAGGCGAGCATCGCCGTCCTGCCCCAGCCCTTTGTCACCAGCGTGCTCAACCAGAACCCCGATGTCCGCATCGCCCTGGACCTCACCGAGGAGTGGGACAAGGTCACCGAGGACGGCAGCAAGCTGACGATGGGCGCGCTGGTGGTGCGTAAGGAGTTTGCCGAGCAGCACCCGGAGGAGCTGGCCAGGTTCCTGGAGGAGTACCGCGCCTCCACCGAGTATGTCACCGACCCGGCCAACCTGGACGCCGCCGCTGAGCTCATCGGCGAACAGGACATCGTCACCGCCGAGGTGGCCAAACAGGCGCTGCCCTACTGCAACATCGTCTGCCTCACCGGCGAGGAGATGAAGACCGCCGCCGAGGGCTTCCTGAATATCCTCTACACCGCCGATCCGAGCTCGGTAGGCGGTGCGCTGCCCGCCGAGGACTTCTACTATCTCGGTGAGTAACGGTGCGCAGCAGAGAGCGCCTGGCCACGGCTGCGGCGGTGCTGTTCTGGCTGGCGGTGTGGCAGACCGCAGCCGCCGTCCTCGAGGAGCGCACCGGCACCACCCTGCTGCTGCCCTATCCCGCCGAGGCCCTGGCCCGGCTGCTGGAACTGGTGCAGGAGCGGGACTTCTGGCTGGCGGTGGGGCATTCGGTCGGGCGGATCTTTTCCGGGTACGCCTCCGGAGTGGTGCTGGGCTGTGCGATCGGCATCGCCTCGGCCTTCCTCTGGCCGGTGCGGGTGCTGCTGCGGCCGCTGCTCGGGGTGATCCGGGCCACGCCGGTGGCCTCCTTTGTCATCGTGGCGCTGGTGTGGATCCGGGGCGGACAGCTCTCCGCCTTTATCGCCTGCCTGATGGTGCTACCGATCATCGCCGAAAATGTCGAGACCGGCCTTCGGGAGACCGACCCGGCCCTGCTGGAGATGGCGGCGGTCTTTCAGGTCGGGTGGGGCCGGCGGCTGCGGTACATCTACCTGCCGGCGGTGCTGCCCTACCTCACCGCCGGGATGCGGGTGGCCCTCGGCTTCGGGTGGAAGTCGGGCATCGCCGGGGAGGTCATCGCGATCCCCTCATCGGCCATCGGCACCGAGCTCTACCGGGCCAAGGTGGTGCTGGATATGCCGGGGCTTTTCGCCTGGACGGCGGTGATCATCGCCCTGTCCGCGCTGATCGAGTGGGGGATGCTTCGGCTGCTCCCCGAACGGAAGGGAGGCGGCAGCGATGCTGCGGTTTGAAAAGGTCCGCTTTTCCTACCCCGGCCGCCCGGTGTTCGACGGGCTGGACCTGACCCTGCCGGACGGCAGCCGCACGGCGCTGCTGGCCCCCTCCGGCACCGGCAAGACCACCCTGCTGCGGCTGCTCACCGGCCAGCTGAGGCCTCAGAGCGGCGCCGTCACCGGGATCCCGGCAGAGGGCATCGCGATGGTGTTCCAGGAGGACCGGCTGCTGCCCGGGCGCACGGCGCTGGAGAACCTGCGGTTTGTCCGGCCGGACCTGCCCGGGGAGGAGGGCCGGGCGCTGCTTCGGGAGCTGGGCCTTGCCGGCTGGGAGGACAGCCTCCCCGGCAGCCTCTCCGGCGGGATGCGGCGGCGGGTGGCCATCGCCAGGGCCCTCTGCTTTTCCAGCGGGCTGCTGGTGCTGGATGAGCCGTTCCAGGGCCTCGATGAGGCCACCTGGGAGAGGACGCTGGCCTGTGTGGACCGGCACGCCGCCGGGCGCACCCTGCTCCTTGTGACCCACCGGCCGGACGAGGCAGAACGCCTTGGCTGCCGGGCGGTGGCCCTCTCGGAGCTACCCGGCGTCTGTCCGGCGGTCCCTCCCGCCGAGACCCCCTGAACCAGAGAAAAAAGCCCGGCGGCAGCCGGGCTTTTTTTCAGGATTGATCGAAGTAGAACAGCTCCTCAAAGGTCCTGTCCAGGGCGATGCAGAGCACCAGCGCCAGCTTGGCGGTGGGGCAGAACTGCCCGGTCTCGATCGAGCTGATGGTGTTGCGGGAGACGCCGACCAGTCCGGCCAGCGCCGCCTGGGAGAGGCCCTTTTCGGCCCGGGCCTCCTTGAGGCGGTTTTTCAGGATCAGGCTCTCGTCCATCGGCTCACCCCTTCAGAAAGAAGAGCGCCAGCCCGGCCAGTGCCGCCGCCCCGCCCAGCAGGGCGGTGAGGATGTACCGCCGCCGGCGCTCGTAGAAGGCCAGCGTGGCATACCGCCCGGCGTAGAGAGTGAAGAAGAGGGCCAGCAGGTCATAGGCCTCCTCGCCCCGGAGCACCCGGCGGACAAAGTAGAGCACCGCGAACACCGCCGCCATCAGAATGGCTCCGACGGTGAAGGATTCGTAGTCGATGCGCCGCGCCCGCTCGTCGCCCCGTCTGTTTTCCGCCCGGCTGGCAGCCAGGATCCGCTCTCTGTCCATGGTGATCTCCCCCCCCTGTTGACAAGTTTTCTTGTCAATATCATAACACTGCCAAGTGTACTTGTCAAGCAGGGCATTTTTTTACCGGCGGCGCATAAACGGCGGGATTTTCCACAGGATAGAGAAAAACAGGTGGAAAGGGGAAGCGCAATGGCGGAGGACAGGATCCCCGGCGGGCGGCACCGCCGGCGTATGGAGGAGCACGAACTGCCCGGGGCGCTGCGGCAGGCGATGGGGGCGGTGGTGCCGGACGGCGCGGTGAAGGCTGCTGCCGACTATGTGCGCCGCGCCTCCGACCCGCTGGAGGCCCGCTGGCGGGCGGAGCGGGCAGCCGCCGAACTGGCCGCCGGAGGCGGGGCGGAACTTTGTGCAGAATGTAAGAAAGATCGGGAAGAGATTTGACAGGCTGCACAAGGTATGGTAGACTATGACCCAGAGAAGCAGGACAGGCGGTGCCGGGCTGACCGGGGCCGCCTGTTTTTTGCGTCCAAACGGAAAAACACCATCCGCCGGCGGGCAGATCCTCTGTGGCAGAGGCCCCGGGCGGAGCGACAGAGAGGTATTTTTATGGTATTTGAGGACTTTCCCCTTTCCGAAGGCGTCCGCCGGGCGGTGGCGGAGATCGGCTACACCGAGCCGACCCCGATCCAGGCACAGAGCATCCCGCTGATCCTGGCGGGCCGGGACCTGATCGGCCGGTCCAACACCGGCACCGGCAAGACCGCCGCCTTCAGCCTGCCGGCCATCGACCGCATCGACCCGGAGACCGAGGGGGTGCAGGTGCTGGTGCTCTGCCCGACCCGGGAGCTGGCGATGCAGGCCGCAGCCGAGGTGGAGAAATTTTCCCGCTACACCCCCTGGGTCAAGGTGGCGGCGGTGTACGGCGGCGCCTCGATGGAGCGGCAGATCCACCAGCTGAAGCGGGGGGCCAACTTCGTCATCGGCACACCGGGGCGGGTGATGGACCATCTGCGCCGGCGGACGCTGCGGCTCTCCGCCCTGCGGCTGGCCATCCTGGACGAGGCGGACGAGATGCTGGATATGGGTTTCCGGGAGGACATCGAGACCATCCTGTCCCAGACGCCGGCGGAGCGGCAGACGCTGCTCTTCTCCGCGACGATGCCCGAGCCGATCCTCGAGATCGCCCGGACCTACCAGCAGGAGCCGGAGACGGTGGCGGTGGGCAGCGGCAGCGCCCGCACCGCCGAGAACATCGAACAGTTCTACTTTGACTGCCCGATGGGGCGCAAGATGGATGTGCTCAGTCTGCTGCTGGCCGCCTACGACCCGGCCCGCTCCATCGTGTTCTGCAACACCAAGAAGATGGTCGATGAGCTCACCGCCTACCTGACCGAAGCGGGCTACCAGGCCGAGGGCATCCACGGGGACCTGCGCCAGTCGGCCCGCACCCAGGTGATGGCGGCCTTCAAAGCCGGGCGTACCCGTATCCTCATCGCCACCGATGTGGCCGCCCGGGGCATCGATGTGGAGAATGTGGACGCAGTCTTCAACTTCGATGTCCCGCTGGACACCGAGTTCTATGTCCACCGCATCGGGCGCACCGCCCGGGCGGGACGCAGCGGCCGGGCCTTCACCCTCATCAGCGGACGGCGGCAGTTCGGGCAGCTGCGGGACATCATGGCCGCCACCGGCGCCGTCATCCAGCGGCAGGAGATTCCCTCCCGGGAGGAGATCCTCGCCCGGCGGCGGGAGGCCTTTGCGGCGGAGCTGGCGGCCCTGGTCCCCTCTGAAGGGGCGGAGGAGCTGCTGGCCCGGCTGCGGTCGCTGGGGCTCACCGACCGGGAGGCGGCCCTCGGGGCCCTCACCGGTTGGCTGAGCGGCCGGGAGCGGGCACTGCCGGAGGTACAGAACATCTCCCGGCGGGAGCGGGAGGGCAGCTCCGGTGTGCTGCTGACCATCGGCCGCCGGCAGCGCATCGCGCCGAACTTCATCCTCGGGGCCATCGCCGAAGGGGCGGAGATCCCCGGCAAGCGGGTGGGCAAGATCGACATCTACGACGACTACACGCTGGTGCAGCTCTCGGAGGAGGACGCCAAACAGGTCACCGAGCGGATGAGCCGCTGCCGCATCAACGGCCACGAGGTGGAGGTCCGCCCGCTGGGCGAGCTGCCGAAGCGGGCCCGGGGCGGCCAGAGAGGGCGGAAGGACGCCGGCCGGGGCGAGCGCCGGGAGCCGAAGTACGGCAGGGGCTACCGGGGGCGGCCGGACAAGGGCCGCGGCCCCCGGGAGGAGCGCCCCGGCGGGTATCCCCATCGAAAAAAGAAGTGACAGAGCCCGCCGCTCGGTGGTACAATAGGGGAAAAGACCCCGCTGCGGGAGAGACTGGGAGGAATGCGTGATGAAGACGATCGGACTGATCGGCGGTATGAGCTGGGAGAGCACCGTGCCCTACTACCAGACGGTCAATGAGGTGGTCAAGGAGAGGCTGGGCGGCCTGCACTCGGCCAAGGTGCTGCTGTACAGCGTGGACTTCGCCGAGATCGAGGCCTGCCAGGCCAGCGGCGACTGGGCCCGGAGCGCCGGGATCCTGGGGGAGGCCGCGAAGGCGCTGGAGGGCGCCGGGGCGGACTTCCTTGTAATCTGCACCAACACGATGCACAAGGTCGCCCCGGAGATCGCCGCCCGGGTGTCCATCCCGATCCTGCACATCGCCGACGCCACTGCCGACGCGCTGGAGGCCGCCGGTATCCGCCGGGTGGCGCTGCTGGGCACCAGGTACACGATGACCCAGGACTTCTACAAGCAGCGGCT
Source organism: Candidatus Avimicrobium faecavium (assembly GCA_904419105.1). Taxonomy (GTDB): domain Bacteria; phylum Bacillota; class Clostridia; order Oscillospirales; family Ruminococcaceae; genus Avimicrobium; species Avimicrobium faecavium. Next base: position 265 of record CAJFQR010000050.1, on the reverse strand, counting down.
GCTCGACCGGGGGTTTGAGGTGCTGGTGCCCGGCGGCGAGGACATCGAGATGGTGAACCGGGTGATCTATGAGGAGCTCTGCCTTGGGGTGATCCGGGACGAATCCCGGGCCGCCTACCAGGCGGTGATCCAAAAGCTCCAGGCTGCCGGGGCGGAGGGGGTCATCCTCGGCTGCACCGAGATCGGGCTGCTGATCCATCCGGAGGACTCGCCGATCCCGGTGTTCGACACCACCGCCATCCACGCCAGAGCCGCCGCCGAGCGG
>CAJFQR010000049.1 GCA_904419105.1 Candidatus Avimicrobium faecavium | reverse complement strand
TGAGCGTCTATACCAGCGACCTGGATCAGAGCATCTACTACAAACTCACCCCCGGCACCGCCGCCGCTCTCCGCGCCTACTTCAATGTGATCGCCGGCCGCACCGTCGATCCGTTCTCCGGCATCCACTTCGACCCGGCCACCGGCTACCCAGTCTGACCACTCTCCACCCGCACAAAAAGGCCCCTGCTCTCGCAGGGGCCTTTTTTATTGCAGACCGGAGGTCGTATCGGTCGTTCAGCGGGTCTTCTTCTTCGGAACCAGCTTATCCTTGCCGCCCATGTAGGGACGCAGCACCTCGGGAATGGTCACGGTGCCGTCCGCCTGCAGGTGGTTCTCCAGGAAGGCGATGAGCATTCTCGGCGGGGCCACGCAGGTGTTGTTCAGCGTGTGGGCAAAGTAGTTGCCGTCCTTGCCGTGGATGCGGATGCCCAGCCGGCGGGCCTGGGCGTCGCCCAGGTTGGAGCAGCTGCCCACCTCAAAGTACTTCTGCTGGCGGGGGCTCCAGGCCTCCACATCCAGGCTCTTGACCTTCAGGTCGGCCAGGTCGCCGGAGCAGCACTCCAGGGTGCGCACCGGGATATCCATCGAACGGAAGAAGTCGACGGTGTTCTGCCAGAGCTTGTTAAACCACATCGGGCTGTCCTCCGGCTCGCAGACGACGATCATCTCCTGCTTTTCAAACTGGTGGATGCGGTAGACGCCTCTCTCCTCGATGCCGTGGGCGCCCACCTCCTTGCGGAAGCAGGGGGAGTAGCTGGTCAGCGTCTGGGGCAGCTCGTCCTTCTCGAGGATCTGGCCGATGAACTTGCCGATCATCGAGTGCTCCGAGGTGCCGATCAGGTACAGATCCTCACCCTCGATCTTGTACATCATGTTGTCCATCTCGGCAAAGGACATGACGCCGGTGACCACATTGCCCCGGATCATGTACGGGGGGATGAAGTAGGTGAAGCCCCGGTCGATCATGAAGTCCCGCCCGTAGGAGAGGATCGCCGAGTGCAGCCGGGCGATGTCCCCCTTCAGGTAGTAGAAGCCGGCGCCGGAGGTGCGGCGGGCGCTGTCCAGGTCGATGCCGTCCAGGCTCTCCATGATGTCCACATGGTGGGGGATCTCATAGTCGGGCACCACCGGCTCGCCGAACTTCTCCAGCTCCACATTCTCGCTGTCGTCCTTGCCGATGGGCACCGACGGGTCGATCATCTGGGGGATCACCATCATGCGCTCCTTGATCTTGGCCTCGAGGTCGGTCTCCCTGGCCTCCAGCTCCTCGATCTCCTTGCCCATCTCAGCGGCTCTGGCCTTGACCTGCTCGGCCTCGTCCTTCTTGCCCTGGGCCATCAGGCCGCCGATCTGCTTGGAGAGGGCGTTGCGCTCGCCGCGCAGGGTATCGGCCTTGGTCTTGGCCTCCCGGTACTCCTCATCGAAGGCGATGACCTCGTCCACCAGCGGCAGCTTTTCGTCCTGGAACTTCTTTCTGATGTTCTCCTTGACGGCGTCAGGGTTCGCTCTGACAAATTTGATATCCAGCATCTCTCATGCTCCTCCTTTTTTCATCTGGCCGGGAGGATATAAAAAAACCTCCCGAACCCATCTGTACTCCTGTACATGGGACGGAAGGAAAACCGCGTTGCCACCCAAATTGCCCGGGAAAACTCCCGGACCACTCAATGCCGCGCGATAAAGGGCGCGTCCCTTCGGCTCCTCGCCGAGAGCTCCGGGAATGGAAAGGCCCGCGCCTTCACCGGTTCACACCCGCCACCGGCTCTCTGTCAAGGCGCCGCAGCCGCAGTTCCCATCACAGCTCACAACCAGCTATGTTGAAGCAGAACTGCCGCTTCAATAGTATCAATATAAGCCTTTCGGCGGCCAAAGTCAAGGGGTTTTTCAATTTTGCAGGAAAAAATCCCGCTCTCCTGCATCTGTTCCGGGGACAGCTTTTTGCTGCTTTCGACAAACTCCGGTGGAAAAGTCTGTGGAATCCGTGGAAAACTTCGTCCCTTTCCACAGGAAAGGCCGCGTCCCGGCGGACATTCTGCCGGGGGAAAATCCCTCTCCCCACCCCTGTGGAAAACTCCCCGGCGCCACCCTGTCTGACGGCTACGCTGCAGGATGGGCCTCCTGCTGCCGCCGCCCCGGCTGAGACAGATGCCGCACGAACACCGCCCCGACCACGATGGGCAGATAGAAGGTGAACAGCCGCCAGAGCAGCAGCGCCACGCTGACGCTCCCGCTCCCCCGGAAGAACATCCCGAAGAAGACGAGGAAGCTCCCCTCCGCCCCGCCGGAGGCCCCGGGCAGCGGCACAAAGGAGGAGATCATCAGGATGAAGGCCGCCGCAGCGATCACATCCTGCGGGGCCATACCGTTCAGCCCCAGCGCCCGGAGCACACAGTAGGGCACCAGGAAGAAGGCGGTGAGCTGCACCGCCGTGAGCCCGCCCAGCCGCAGCAGCAGCCCGCCCTCCCGGCGCAGCTCGGTGAACCCGCCGTGGAAGGCCTCGATCTCGCTGGCCACCCGGCGGCCGGCGGCCTCCGGATCCCTGACCAGCCGCAGCCGGCCGAGAATGTACAGGCAGCTCTCAAAAAAGCTGCCGGTGATCCGCGGGAAGAAGCCAACGCAGTAGAGCACCACCACCACTGCGAAGTTCACCACGAAGCCGAGCAGGGCCAGCCCCATAAAGCCGGGGATGTTCTCCGAAAAGTTGCGGTATTCAAACACCAGCACCGCCGCCGAATAGAGGGCCAGCACCGTCTGGTAGACGATGAACTTGGCCAGCAGCACGCTGCCCGCCCGGCCCACCGGCATCCCCTGCCGGGCCATATAATAGGCCTGCACCGGCTGCCCGCCGCTGGCAAAGGGGGTCACACAGTTGAAGAACTGCCCGATCATCGAGGTCACCACCGAGGTGTGCCACCGCTGCCCGGGAAAGGCCCGCTTCGCCGCCAGATGCAGGCAGCCGCTCTCGATCAGCCAGTAGAACAGCATGCACCCGGCTCCGGCTGCCAGCCACAGCCGGTCCGCCCCGGCCAGGCTGGCGGCGATGGCCTCCGGCCCGTCGGTGAGGAAGGCCCCGATCAGGCTGGCTGCCGCCACCCCGACGATGATGACGGCGGCCAGGCGGCTCTGCCGCTTGCTGGTCACCTTCGGGGCCTCCCCGGCGGGGGCGGCCTCCCGGGGGCGGTCATTTGGATAGAATGCCATTGTAAAACTCCCTCCACATGGCGGCGACATGGTCCCGGCTGTAAAAGTCCGCTCCCTTCGCCGAACGGGCAGCGGCAGCGGCGGCGTAGGTCCTGTCGGTCTGCAGCCGGCGGATCTCCGCTTCAAAGCCGTCCACATCGGCGGCCTTGAGATAGAAGTCAAAGAGGATATCCGGGTAGATGTCCAGATCCCGGAGCAGGATCGGCGTGTGGGTGTTCATCGCCTCCAGCACCGTCATCGGGAACAGCTCCTCAAAGCTGGGCAGCAGCATCAGGTCCGCCAGGTTGTAGACCTCGTTCATTCTGTCCCGGTCGATAAGCCCCAGCAGCGTGAAGTTCTCCGGCGGGTGCTCCAGGATCCTTTTGATCTCGTCATGCCCCTCGGAGATGAGCCCGAAGGCGAAGCTCCCCGCCCAGACAAAGCGCACATCCGGCATCCGCAGCGCCAGCTCGATGTAGTCGAAAAAGCCCTTGCGCTTTTGCAGCTGGCCGGCACAGAAGACGAGGAACCGGTCCTCCGGCAGGCCGTATTTCCGGCGCAGGGCGGCCTTTTCCTCCGGCGCCAGCGGGTAAAACCGCTCCTTTGAGACGAAGTTCGGGATATAGGTCACCCGCTCCCGGGGGACGCCGTACTTCTCCAACTCCCCGATGAAGTAGGGGTTCACCGTCACCAGATGGTCCATGCTCTTGTAGAAGCGGATCATATACCGGTAGAAGATCTTCCGGATATGGGGCGGCAGGCTCAGGGAGTTGTCCACCGTCTCGGGCAGAAAGTGGACATATCCGACCGAGACGCTCTTCCCGCGGCTCATCTGCCGCAGCGCGAAGAACTCCGGGTTGATGGTGTGATAGTGCATGATGTCGCACAGGCCCGGCCGGTTGATATAGCAGACGAACTCATCCGCCAGCTCTTCCTTTACCAGCCGCACCTGCTCTTCATAGGCCGAGAGCACCCCCTGGCCCTTGACGCTCTCCGCCCGGGAGAGCATGTTGATGGTATGCATGGGCTTGTCCCTCCCCGGGGCATCCAACTGTACTGTTATCTTTAATACAGTTTTATTATAGACAAACTTTTCCCGGATTACAAGCCCTCTGGAAAAATGATACATCGCTGTCACGCCTTTGTCATAAACCGGACACAGACGCCGCCTTCCCGTCAAATTTCTCCCCGCCCCGGCGGATTTTTCTCCAAAAACCCCCTTGACTTCCCCCGGAACCTGTGATATTATTATAAGGATGAATCACACAGCATGCGCCAATAGCTCAGCTGGATAGAGTGACTGGCTACGAACCAGTAGGTCGGGGGTTCGAGTCCCTCTTGGCGCACCAGGAAAAAGAGCCTGTCCCCTTGCGGAATAGGCTCTTTTTCTTATATCTGAGGGACTCGAACCCAGGAGGATTTTGGCCGTTCGGAAAATGTCCCGGCGGGACATTTTTAGGCCAAAGGCGGGAGCCGGGGCCCCGACGGGGTGGCGACCGCTCCGGCGTTTTCCCAAAACGCCGGCCGAGTCCCTCTTGGCGCACCAAATAAAAAGGGCACCCAATCGGGTGCCTTTTTTATTTGGTGCACCGGCACCCTGCGGGTGCCGCCCGCTGCGATAGGGCGAGGTTGCGCCGCAAACTCGGTTGGCTTGCCGGGGCGCAGTCCCGGCAACGCCGTGTTCCCACACACACGCCCCCTCCCTTTTTATATGCAGGGATACCAAGCCCTCCGGCGTTTTGGAAAAACGCCGGCCGAGACCCTCTTTGCGCGGCTTCGTCCAACATTCCTCTTCGCGATACTTTTTCAATAAAAAGGTTTCTCTGACATCGAATTTTTTATCAGATGAATAGTTTGGATAGATGCGCCAAAGATTTTTCGCTATCTATTGCATAGAATACAGAATTACGCTATAATATTTACAGTTGCTAAGAGGTGATTCCAATTTTTAACTACATTGAAATTCAGTGCCCACACTGCGGAGCAACCATGGATGTGGATGAGGCACGGAAAGAATGCTTTTGTTCCTATTGTGGAAACAAAATTCTAATTGATGATGGAATGCGTACTTTTACACATATCCATATTGATAAGACAAAAGAGCGGGAATTGGCATTTGAAAAGGAATTGCTTCTCCTTGCAAGCGGGAAAAAGCTGATTCCGTCCTTATTGATCTGCATTGCTGTACTTGTTATCGGAATCACATCTCTGATAATACATAGTGATTCGGAAACCTTTTTTTATTTTGGCATTTTGATTATTGGCTGCTCTTTCGGTGTTGTTCCAATTTTGAAAAAGGACCCGCTATATGGAGCTATTGCTATTCCTATTATAACAATCATTGCCTGTATCATATTCGTCCTTTTATCAGATAATAAAGAGTCGCTATTCTATTTTGACCTTATCTTTCTTATAGCATTCAATTGTATTGGAAGAGCAATAAAAAAATATAATTAATTTGTAATTATCAAAAAGACCGGCGCGATGTCGGTCTTTTTTTCTGCCCGCTACCGGTGGGGATCCGGCGGAGCGGTATGGGAGCGGGCCTCCCCGTCCTCTTCCTCCATCTGGGCCTGGTACTTTTTGCCCACCGTCAGCGTCGAGTGAACCGACGCCGCCGGGCGGATGGCGGCAGCGCCGTACTTTTTGCGCAGGGCGTCCACCGTCTGGTCCAGCTGGCGCTGCCGTTCCCGGCCGCCGCCGGCGAAGAGGGAGAGCTGCTCCTCCCCCTCCCCGACCAGCCCGGTGAGGGAGATGCCCAGCAGCCGCAGCGGCCGGCCGTCCCACAGCTCGTCAAAGAGCTGGCGGCCGGTGGCGTAGACCTCGGCGGTGATGTCGGTGGCGGCGGCAAGGGTGCGCTGGTGGCTGTGGTCCTTGAAGTCCGCATCCCGCACCGTCACCGCCACGCAGCCGGCCCGCTTTTTGTCCCGGCGCATCCGGGCGGTGACGCTGTCCGCCAGCAGCAGCAGGATCTGCCGGGCCTCGTCCCGGGTGCGCACATCCTCCTCCAGCGTCACCGAGTTGGAGTAGCCCTTGGCCTCCTCCGGTTCGGCGCGCACCGGGCTGTCGTCCAGGCCGTTGGCGTAGCGGTGCAGCTGCAGGCCGAACTTCTGCCCGAGCAGCCGCTGGAGGCGTCCGAGGTCGGTCCGGGCCAGGTCGCCGATGGTGGCGATCTCCACCCGGTTGAGCTTTTCGGCGGTGGCGGCGCCGACGGTGAACAGCTCCCCCACCGGCAGCGGCCACATCTTGGCCGGGATCTCGTCGGGGAAGAGGGTGTGGACCCGGTCGGGCTTTTCAAAGTCGCTGGCCATCTTGGCCAGCAGCTTGTTCGGGGCGATGCCGATGTTCACCGTGAAGCCCAGCTCCTTCCGGATCCGCTCCCTGATCGTGTGGGCCAGTGCCACCGGGTCCGGGTAGATGGCCCCGGTGCCGGTGAGGTCGAGGAAGCACTCGTCGATGGAGAACTGCTCCACCGCCGGGGCATACTCCCGGCAGATGGCCGCAAAGGCCGCCGAACACCGGGTGTACAGCCCAAAGTCCGGCGGGAAGAGGAGCAGCTCCGGGCATTTGCGCAGGGCCATGGCCACCGGCTCGCCGGTACGCACCCCAAAGCGTTTGGCCGGGATGCTCTTGGCCAGGATTACGCCGGTGCGCTTGTCCCGGGCGCCGCCGATGGCCGCCGGGACCGTCCGGGGGTCCAGGCCGCCCCGGGCGACCTGCCGGGTGGCCTCCCAGGACAGGTAGGCGCTGTTGACATCCACATGGAAGATGAGCCGGTCCATCTCCTCACATCCTTTCGCTCCTATCCTACCACAACTCCAGCCGCCGGTCAAAGGCGAAAAAAACAGGGCCTTTGGGCCCTGTTTTTTCTGTCTCAGAGCAGCTCCGGGACGCAGAGGTCCCGGTCGTCCACATAGGGTTTGCCGTCGGTCTGGTAGGTCTGGCTGTCCGGCGGGGTGGGCTTGAGGTAGAGGTAGCTCAGGGCGTCCCGGACGCTGTCGGCGGTGGCGCCGGCTCCGCGGCCGAAGATCACCGACCCGCTGGCCCCGAAGGTCGGGGAGTGGCGGGGATAGCGTACATCGGTGTCCGCCTCCAGATGCAGGTGGGGGCTCCACCTGGTCATGCTGCCGAAGCCGGAGCCGCCGTACCGGCCGAGCACCGTGTCCTTGGTGATGGCCCCCTCCCCGGTGGGGATCCGGGCCAGGCTGTCCAGGTGGAAGTACCGGAAGATGATGTCCTCATACCGGTCCTCGCTGCGGAGATAGGCGCCGGGGTAGCGGATCACCACCGTGTTGCCGGCGTACTCGTCCCAGCCGGCGATGATCAGCGTGCCGGTGCCGCTGGCATATACCGTGCGGTCCCCGACGGCGGAGACCAGGTCGGTGCCGTAGTGGGGGTAGCCAAACCGCTCCCGGTAGGCCCGGTTGAAGGCCGAGGCGGTGACCCGGGTGCGGTTGACCGGCAGAATCAGTTTCTGCTGCAAGGGGCATTCTCCTCTCTGTTGCAGGTCCGTCGGGCGTTTTGCGCCCGTTTCACTCTATGCGCCGGCGGCGGGAGGGGTGCCGGTCCGGGCGGTACCGTCATTCCCACCCAAATTCAGCCGGAGCTTTTTGGCGAAACTGCCCTTTGCCCTGCCCAATGCAGAAAAAACGGGAAACCCGGCCGGAGGGCCGGACGCTCTTTTTCCCGTGCGGTGCTACGCCAGCGAAATGGCCCGCCAGCAGGCGGACAGGGCCGCCTCCAGCACCCCGCGGTCCAGCATCAGATACCCGGCAAAGTGCAGGCAAAGCAGTTGATTGAGGGTGCCGAGAACAATGGAATCGAGGATCAGCGGGTCCAGCGGCTGCAGCCGGCCCTCCCGTCCGAGCTCGGTGAGGCGCTTGGCCCCAAGGCGAAAGTCCTCCTCAATGCGGCCCTCCTCGGCAATCACCGGCGAGCACCTGTCGCTGACCCGCATGGCCAACTCCCCGGACGAGATACGCCGGCTGGCACGGGAGATCGCCCGCAACCATGTGGACTGCATCAAGCTCTGCGCCAGCGGCGGCATCATGTCCGCCGGCGACCTGCCTGGCGTGCAGAAGTTCACCGAGGCGGAGATGCGCGCCGCCATCGAGGTGGCCGAGATGGAGGGACTCCCCTCCGCCGCCCACGCCCACGGGGCCTCCTCCATCACCGCAGCGGTGCGGGCGGGGATCACCTCCATCGAGCACGGCACCATGGCCGACGAGGAGGGCATCCGCCTGATGGCGGAGCGGGGCACCTTCCTGGTGCCGACCATCATTGCCAGCCGCAGCGTGCTGGACAACCCCCACCTGTCCTTCCCGGACTACATCGTCCACAAGACCAGGCTGGCCGCCGCCCACCACAAAGAGGTGGTGGCTGCCGCCAGACGGGTGGGGGTCAAGTTTGCCTTTGGCACCGACGCCGGCAGCACCGGCAACGAGCACGGCGACCAGGCCAGAGAGTTCGGCTACCTGGTGGAGTACGGCCTCACCCCGATGGAGGCGCTGTGCAGCGCCACCACCGGCGCCGCCGAGCTGCTGCGGATGCAGGACGAAGTGGGTACCGTCTCCGCCGGCAAGTACGCCGATCTGGTGGCCTTCTGCGGCGACCCGCTGGAGGACATCACCGTTATGACCCGGCCCGACCTTGTGATGAAGGGCGGCGTGGTCTGCAAGCGGGATGGGGAGCCGGTGTTCGGCCCGGTGCTGTAAGGCGGCCTTTTTCCGATTTTTCAAATCCCATTGGACAGAAGCGATTCCAACAAAAAACCGGGGACGGCGCCGCCGTCTCCGGTTTTTCCGTATGCGGTTTTTTGGGGATCAGACCCGGAGCTTGAGCAGGAGCTGGCCGGCCTGGACGATGTCGCCGGGGGCGGCGAACACCTCGTCAACGGTGCCGTCGATGGCGGCGGAGATGCCGGTCTCCATCTTCATCGCCTCGATGATGGCCACCACCTGGCCCTTCTTCACCGGGTCGCCGGGCTTCACCTCCAGCTTGGAGACCGCCCCCATGATGGTGGCGCCGATCTCGGTCTTGTCCTCCTGGGAGGCGAGGCGGATCTTCTCCGCCACCACCTCGGCGGCGGGGTCGGCGACGGTGACATTGCGGCGGCTGCCGTTGAGCTCGAACTGGAGCTCGATGGTGCCGTCCTCCCCGCGCTCGCCGGGGCCGATGTACTTGATCATCAGCGTCTTGCCCTCTTCGATGCTGATCTCCATCGACTCGCCCCGGGCCATGCCGTAGAAGAACACATCGCTGGGCATCTGGCTGATGTCGCCGTAGGTGTCATACCCGGCGAGGAAGTCCTCCACCACCTGGGGATACAGGCAGTAGCTGATCACCTGGCGGATGCCGGAGGTGGAGTGGATGGCCTGGAGCTTTTTCTGGATGGCGTCGAAGTCCGCCGGGGGCAGCAGCTTGCTGGGCAGGGTGTCCAGCGGCTTCTCCCCTTTGAGCACCACCGCCGCCAGGTCCTCGGGCAGCGGGAAGGTGCTGCGGCCCATCATCCCCTTGAAGAAGTCCACCACCGACCGGGGGAAGGTGAGGTCCTTGCCCCTTTCGACGATGTTGTGCCGGTCGAGCTTGTTCTGCACCATAAAGATGGCAAAGTCGCCGACCATCTTGGAGGAGGGGGTCACCTTGATGACGCCGCCGAGCATGTCGTTGACCTCGCTGTACTTCTCCTTGACCTCCTCGAACTGGTGGCCGAGGCCGAGGGATTCCACCTGGGGCTTGAGGTTGGTGTACTGGCCGCCGGGGATCTCGTACCGGTAGATCTCGGTTTCCGGCACCCTGATGTCCCCTTCAAAGCCGGCGTAGTACCGGCGGGTGTCCTCCCAGTAGTCGGAGAGCTTCTGGAGCTGCACCGGGTCGAAGCCGGTATCCCGCTCGCTGCCCTCGAGGGCGGTGACCAGGCTGTTCATCGACGGCTGGCTGGTGAGGGAGCTCATACTGCTGATGGCGGTGTCCACAATGTCGACCCCGGCCTCGGCGGCGAGCATCAGCGCGGCGATCTGGTTGCCGCTGGTGTCATGGGTGTGCAGGTGGATGGGCAGGTCGGTGACCTGGCGCAGCTCGGTGATGAGCTTTTTCGCAGCGAGGGGCCGCAGCAGGCCGCCCATATCCTTGATGCAGAGGATATCCGCCCCCATCTTCTCCAGCGTTTTGGCCAGGTCGAGGTAGTACCGGAGGGAGAACTTCTCATACTTCGGGGCGAGAATGTTGTCGGTGTAGCAGATGGCGGCCTCCGCCACCTTGCCGGCCTCCTTCACCGTCTCGATGGCGAGGGCCATCGACTCGGGGTTGTTGAACGAGTCGAAGATGCGGAAGATGTCG
>CAJFQR010000048.1 GCA_904419105.1 Candidatus Avimicrobium faecavium | reverse complement strand
GATGTGACGCTGCTGGGCGTCATCTCGACGCCGGGAGTAGCCTATCTGGCCCGGGAGCGCCAGGCGGACGGCGCCTTCGTCATCTCCGCCAGCCACAATCCTTTTGAATACAACGGCATCAAACTCTTTGACGGAGAGGGTTTCAAGTTCCCTGACAGCGCCGAGGAGGAGATCGAGTCGATCATCTTTGACGAGGCCCGCCCCTATGCGCTGGTGGACGGCGACCGCTTCGGCCGGGTGGACCGGGATGAGGCGGCCAAGGGCGACTACGTGCGCTATCTGGTTTCCACCGCCCCGGCCCGGGCGGAGGGGATCCGGGTGCTGGTGGACTGCGCCAACGGTGCCGCCTCCGCCACTGCTGCCGGCCTGTTGACGATGGCCGGTGCCGACTGCACCGTTATTCACGACGCACCGGACGGGGTCAACATCAATGTGGACTGCGGCAGCACCCACATTGAGCAGCTCTGTCCGCAGGTGGTCGAGGGCGGCTATGATCTGGGCATCGCCTTTGACGGGGATGCCGACCGCATCATCGCCGTCGACGAGCGGGGACAGGTGGTGGACGGCGATATGCTGCTGGCCATCTTTGCCTGCTATCTGATCAGCCAGGACCGTCTGGCCCAGCGCACGGTGGTGGGCACGGTGATGAGCAACATCGGCCTGCTCAAATTCGGGGAGATGACCGATGTAAACATCGAGACCACCAAGGTTGGGGACCGCTATGTCCTCGAGCGGATGCGGGAAAAGGGCTACAACCTCGGTGGGGAGCAGTCGGGACATATCACCTTTCTGGACTATCTGCCCACCGGTGATGCCCAGCTCTGCGCAGTACAGCTGCTGGGCATCATGGCCAAGACCGGCCTCAAGCTCTCGGAACTGGCCGCCGTGATGAAAAAATACCCGCAGGTGCTCGTCAATGTACGAGCCAGCCAGCAGGTCAAGGATTTTTTGCCGGAAAACCGTCCGGTGCAGCAGGCCATCGCCGACTGTGCCGCGCAGCTCGGCGACCGGGGACGGGTGCTGGTGCGTCCGTCCGGCACTGAGCCTCTGATCCGCGTGATGGTGGAAGGGGAGGACATTGAAGAGATCACCGAACTGGCCGGCCGGATCGCCGCCAAGATAGAGGAGTGTGTGGGATGAGAGCAGCAGAGCAGTGGAAAGACTTCGAGGTGTTGGACACCACCTCCGGGGAAAAGCTAGAGCGCTGGGGCAGTGTGATCCTGGAGCGGCCCGACCCGCAGATCATCTGGCAGACCCCCCGCACCGCCGACTGGGCTCGGGTGAACGCCCGATACCACCGCTCCAAAAGCGGCGGCGGCAGCTGGGAGGTCCGGGATATGCCCCGGGGCAGCTGGACCATCCGCTACCGGGAGTTGACCTTCAAGATTCAGCCCACCGGGTTTAAGCACACTGGTCTCTTCCCGGAGCAGGCGGTGAACTGGGATTACATGGCTGGGCGCATCCGTGCCGCCAAAGAGCGCCAGCCCGACCGGGAAATCAAAGTGCTCAACCTGTTTGCCTACACCGGTGGAGCCACCATCGCCTGCAGTGCCGCCGGCGCCAGTGTGGTCCATGTGGACGCCTCAAAGGGCATGGTGGCCTGGGCCAGAGAGAATGCGGCCCTCTCCGGGCTGGGCGAACGGCCGATCCGTTGGATCGTGGACGACTGCCTGAAGTTCATCCGCCGGGAGATCCGCCGCGGCAACCGCTATGACGGCATCATCATGGACCCGCCCTCCTACGGGCGCGGCCCCGGCGGCGAGGTCTGGCAGCTGGAGGACCAGGTTTACACGCTGGTGGAGGAGGCTTCCCGGCTTCTCTCGGAACAGGCGCTCTTCTTCCTGCTCAACTCCTACACCACCGGGCTCTCCAGCTCGGTGATGGAGTACATCCTCGGCGTCGCCATTCGGGACCGCCTCGGGGGAAGCGTCTCCTCGGATGAGATCGGCCTGCCGGTGAAGAGCACCGGCTACATTCTGCCCTGCGGCAGTACCGCCATTTGGGAGCGGTGATTTTTATCAGTGAGAACAGGGGGTACACCCGTGAAGGATTTTATCAGCGCCGAACATATCAGCTTTGGATATGAGGCGGACGATGGCAGCCTGATCCCCGTGCTGGAGGATCTCTCCATCGGCATCAAAGAGGGGGAGTTCGTGGCGGTACTCGGCCACAACGGCTCCGGCAAGAGCACCCTTGCCAAGCATTTCAACGCCGTGCTTCTGCCCAGCGGCGGCAGGTGCTATGTGGATGGCATCGACACCACCGATGAGGATAAGCTCTTCCAGATCCGTCAGACGGTGGGCATGGTGTTCCAGAACCCGGACAACCAGCTGGTCGCCACCGTGGTGGAGGAGGATGTGGCCTTCGGCCCGGAGAACCTGGGGATCCCTCCGGCGGAGATCCGCCAGCGGGTGGACGATGCCCTGAAGTCGGTCGGGATGTATGAATACCGGCAGCACGCTCCCCATCAGCTCTCCGGCGGGCAGAAGCAGCGCATCGCCATCGCTGGCGTTATCGCTATGCGGCCCCGGTGCATCGTCCTTGACGAGCCGACGGCGATGCTCGATCCCCGGGGCCGGGAGGAGGTGCTCTCCACCATCCGGCAGATGAACCGGGAGTTTGGCATCACCGTCGTGCTCATCACCCATTATATGGATGAGGCCGCTCAGTGTGGCCGGGTCGTCGTCGTCGACGACGGCAAGATCCTCCTGGACGGTACGCCGAAGGAGGTCTTTTCCCATGTGGAACTGCTCAAGGAACGGGGACTGGATGTGCCTCAGTCCACCGATCTGGCAGATGAGCTCGCAGGCGCCGGCTACTCCATCGACCGTACCGTTCTCACCGAGGAGGAGTGTGCCGACGCGCTGGCCGCCCTGCTGGAGGCCCATGGCATTCATTCGACAAAGAACGACGGGAAGGAGGGAGTAGAATGAGTGTGATCAAACTGGACCATGTGAGCTATGTCTACTCCAAGGGCACCCCGTTTGAAAAGACCGCGGTGGACGATGTCTCCCTCGAGATCGAAAAGGGGGAATTTGTCGGCGTCATCGGCCACACCGGCTCGGGAAAGAGCACACTGATGCAGCATCTTAACGCGCTGCTGGAGCCCACCAGCGGCAAGGTGTACATCGACGGCGAAGATGTCTGGGCCGATCCGAAGAATGTCCGGCGGTTTCGCTTCAAGGTGGGGCTGGTGTTCCAGTATCCGGAGTACCAGCTCTTTGAGGAAACCATCTACAAAGATGTGGCCTTCGGCCCGACCAACATGGGCCTTTCGGAGGCGGATGTGGACGCACGGGTGCGCCATGCCCTCTCAATGGTAGGCATCGCCGAGCAGGACTTTGAAAAGAGCCCCTTTGAGCTCTCCGGCGGGCAGAAGCGCCGGGTGGCTATCGCCGGTGTGATGGCGATGAGCCCGGAGGTGCTTGTGCTTGACGAGCCCACCGCCGGGCTGGACCCGATGGGCAGAGAGCAGATCCTCTCGGAAATCACCCGCTATCATCGGGAAACCGGCTGTACCATTCTGCTGGTCAGCCACAGCATGGAGGATATTGCCAACTACGCCGGTAAGGCGATGGTGATGAACGACGGCAGGCTCTTCCTCTACGATGATGTGGAGAAGGTGTTCAGCCATCAGCGGGAACTCGCCGCCATGGGGCTTTCGGTGCCGCAGGTGGCAAAGATCTTCAGCCGGCTGGCCGAGTGGGGCTATCCGGTGGATCCGAATGTGTTCCGGGTGCCGGATGCCGTCCGTCAGATCCGAACACTGCTGGAAAAAGGGGGACGCAGCGATGCTTAAAGACATCACGATAGGCCAGTATTTCCCGGGAAACAGTCCGGTACACCGGATGGATCCCCGTGGCAAGATCATCATGATGGCCATTTACATCATTGAGCTCTTTGTGGCGAACAATCTCCAGGCGATGGCGGTGTCCATTCTGTTTATCCTGGTGGCTTACAAGGTCGCCGGGATCCCGGTCAAGATGGTGCTCAAGAGCATCAAGCCGGTGATCGTGCTCATCGTCTTTACCGGTGTGCTCAATATGCTCTTTGTGGATGGAAACGAGCTGTTCCGCATCGGGTTTATCCGTATCACCGACCAGGGCGTCTTTTACGCGGTGGTTATGGCGGTGCGTATTATCTGCCTGATCGCCGGCACGACGCTGCTCACCTACACCACCTCACCCATCGTCCTCACCGACGGTCTTGAGCGGCTGATGGAGCCGCTGAACCGCTTCCATGTGCCGGTGCATGAGATCTCGATGATGATGACCATTGCGCTGCGCTTTATCCCGACGCTGATCGAGGAGACCGATAAGATTATGTCTGCCCAGAAGGCCCGCGGCGCCGACTTTGAGACCGGCGGCTTAATGGATAAGGCCAAGAGCCTGGTGCCGATTATGGTGCCGCTGTTTGTCTCCTCCTTCCGGCGGGCGGACGAACTGGCGCTGGCGATGGAGTGCCGCTGCTACCATGGCGGCAGCGGGCGTACCCGGATGCGGCAGCTCAAATACGCCGGGGTGGACTACGCCGGCTTTACCGTATCGCTGGCGGTGCTGGCAGCGGTGATCGCCATCAACCACTTTGTCCCCTCCATCTATTGAGGCGCCTATGAGAAATCTCCTGCTTCACATCGCCTACAACGGCGCCCGGTACCATGGCTACCAGGTGCAGCAGAACGCCGTCTCGGTAGCCGGTACCTTCCAGCCGGTGCTGGAGAAGATCCTCGGGGAGAAGGTCCAGCTCAAGGGCTGCTCCCGCACCGACACCGGCGTTCACGCAAACGATTTCGCCCTCTCTTTTAAGACGAACTGCCGGATCCCCTGTGCAGGTCTGGTCAAAGCTCTCAACAACGATCTGCCGCCGGATATGGCGGCCCTTTCCTGCGAGGAGAGGGAGGAGGACTTTCACGCCCGGTACAGCTGTACCGGTAAGCGCTATCGTTACCGAATCCGCAACAGCGAGATCCGCTCACCGTTTGAGCAGGACCTGGTGTGGGTCTACTACAAATACCACATCGATGCCGAAGCCCTCGATGCCGCTGCCAAGGGGTTTCTCGGAACCTACGATTATCGGGCTTTCGCCAGCCCCGGAGGCTCGGTGGAGGACACGGTGCGCACCATCTACGACTTCACCGTCACCCGGGACGGAGAGATGGTAGAGTTTTCGGTGACCGGCAGCGGTTTTCTCTATAACATGGTGCGCATCATGGTGGGCACCCTGCTCACCGCCGGTATGGGCAAGCTCCCCTGCACCGCTGAGGGTATCCGGGAGATCGTGCTGAGCGGCGACCGCGCCCGGGCCGGCGGCCGGGTGCCCGCCTGCGGACTGTATCTGGACAAGGTGTTTTATGAACCGATCGAAGGATAAACGACCTGAAAACATCACCGACCTGCGCCAGCTGCGCAAGGAGCGCAGCCGCCGGCGAGCCAGAAAACGGCTGGGGATCTTTTTGGTGATTCTGGCTGCCGGATGGATCATCTTTTCCGGTGTGCAGGGCTTCTTCCGCGGCAACTATATCCAGCGCATCAACAGCTTTCTGGCCATGTATCTGCCCGGGGACGGCTATCCCATTGAGGTGGCCGGGGCCGATGTGCTGGACCTGCAGAACGCCGAAGGAGACCTTGCAGTGGTCGGCCAGAACCGGGTGGTCTACTACAACCCGAACGGCCGCACGGTGGAGGAGATTCGCCACAACTTCTACAATGTGGAGGCGGTGTGCCACCGGGCCCAGACGCTGCTGTACGATGCCGGAGGCAACGACCTGACGGTGTACAGCGGCAGCGATCCGGTCTTTGAGCAGAGCTTCGAGCGGACCATCTACTGCGCCGATCTCAGCGGGGGCGGGGCACTGGCAGTGGGCACCCGGTCGGATACCCACACCTCGATGGTGACAGTGTACAACTCTGCCTTTGAAGAGATCTACGAGTGGTACTCCGCCAGAGGCTATGTGTTGGATCTCTGCCTGCCGGCCAGCGGCAATCGTATGGCTGCCGCCACACTGGATGTGTCGGATGGCCGGCTGGTGAGCACTGTGAACCTCTTTGACTTCACGAATGCTGAGGAGGTGAAGCGGGTGGAACTGGCGGATGAGCTGGTGATCGATATGACGATCATGGGCGTTGATAACACCCTGTATGTGCTCACCGACCGTGCGTTGCACGAGATCTCGATGTCGGCGGGAACGGAGCTGAACAGCTACTCCTTTGCGGATCAGGGGCTTGGTGCATACCGCTTTGACGACGGGATCATCACACTGGCTATTGGTGACTATGTAGGTCAGCGCAGCCTTACCATCATGCGGTTTACCGAGGGCCTTGCCGATGCGCCTTCGGCGGTCTGCAGCGATCACCTGATTGATATCCGCTCCGACCGCAGCCACACCTATCTTCTTACCGACAACCAGCTCGAGGTCTATGACAGTTCGATGCAGCTGTTGACCGTGATCGAGACGCCGGATGCCAGCGCCATCGAGCTCATCGGCGATGATGTCTATTATCTCACCGGTGTCAGCCTGGAAAAGATAGCCCATGCCAACCGCGTCGCCGAATAAGCGGCTGCCAGCTTTGCACTCAGGAGGTGCCTATGAATTTTAACGCGCTGCTGCTGGATCTGATTGTACTCATCGTATTCATATGGGAGATCCGCAGAGGATACCGGATCGGATTTATGAGGGTGCTCATCGAGTGCATCTCCTGGATTGCGGTGTTGGTGCTTGCCTCAATGCTCAGCTATTTTGTGGCTGGTCCGGTGTACGATACCTTCTTCAGCGGGGGAATCACCGATGCCATCGCCTCGGCCCTGACCCAGAACACCACGCCGGAGGCGCTGGCCGCCTCGCTGGAGGAGACACTGGCCTCACTGCCTTCCGCGGCGGCTTCGGCAGTGCAATTCCTGCTTGACCAGATGCAGGTGGACCTTTCGGCGGTGACCGGTGCTGAAGCCGTGGAGCTGGCCGGTTCGGTGGCCGAGCTGGTGGTGCGCCCGATTCTGGTATCGGCCATCCAGTTCTGCGCTTTCCTGCTCTTCTTTGTGCTGGGAATGGTTGTTTTCCACATCATCGCTGTCGGATTTGGTATGTTCAATTCCATCCCGCTGGTCGGAGGGGTCAACCGGCTGCTCGGCGGTTTTCTGGGATTAGTCAAGGGCGGCGTCATCGTCTGCCTGCTGCTGGCAGCACTGCAGCTCTATCTCACGGTCGAATCCGGAGGCCCGATCAGCAGCGCCGATGTGGAGAGTTCTTTTCTTGCCGGAACGCTCTATGAGCACAATCCCCTCTCCGGTTTTCTTGGTCGGTGACAGACGGAAAACGATAAAATTAGCACTCTACCCGTTCGTGTGATAAAATTTATACACGCGCCGTAGAATTTTCACCAATTGTTCACATTCTGCGGATATAATAGCGACATAGATGAAAAATACGGACCTGTATCCGTCTCTATCCGGACACAGGTCTTTGCCATATCAACGCACGCGGCTTCGGCCGCGGAGGAGGGCTTACAATGAGACAAATCATGATGTGCACACGCTGCCACAAGCGTCCGGCGGTGATCTTCACAGGCCGTTTTGAAAATGGCAAGCCGGTTAATGAGGGCTTCTGCCTCCAGTGCGCCAAGGAGCTTGGCATTCCGCAGGTCAAGGAATTGATGGACAATATGGGCATCACCGATGAGGACCTGGAGACGATGAGCAACCAGTTTTTGGAGATGATGAATGGCGAAGAGGGCTTTGAGCCCGGCGGTGCCATGCCCTTCCCGCTGATGAACATGATGGGGGATGAGATCGAGGCCGATGGGGAGGCCCTGCCGGATACCATTGAAGAAGAATCCGCCGACGGCGAGACTCCGGCGCCGGAAAAGAAGCGCAAAAAATACAAGTACCTGGACAGCTACTGTGAAAACCTGAACGATAAGGTCAAAAACGGAAAAGTGGACCGTATCGTCGGCCGGGAGAGCGAGATCTACCGGGTGATGCAGATCCTGAACCGCCGCACCAAAAACAACCCCTGCCTGATTGGCGAACCCGGCGTCGGCAAGACGGCCATCGCCGAGGGCATTGCTCAGAAGCTGGTGGAGGGCAGAGTCCCGCCGAGCCTGTTGGACAAGGAGATCTACCTGTTGGACCTCACCGCACTGGTGGCCGGAACCCAGTTCCGCGGCCAGTTTGAGAGCCGGGTCAAGGGCCTGGTGGAAGATGTGAAAAAGGCCGGCAATGTGATCCTCTTCATCGATGAGATTCACAACCTGGTCGGCGCCGGCGATGCCGAGGGCTCGATGAACGCCGCCAACATTCTCAAGCCCGCCCTTTCCCGTGGGGAAATCCAGGTCATCGGCGCCACCACCTTTGACGAATACCGCACCCACATTGAAAAGGACGCCGCACTGGAGCGCCGGTTCCAGCCGGTCACCGTCAATGAACCTTCTATCGAAGACGCGGTGCAGGTGCTCCAGGGCATCAAACGCTATTACGAGGACTATCACCATGTCAGGATCAGCGACGACATCGTGCGCCGCTGTGTGGTGATGAGTGAGCGCTACATCACCGACCGTTACCTGCCGGACAAGGCCATTGACCTGATGGATGAGGCCGCCAGCTGCTGCAATATGGAGAACAAGAAGCTCATCGAGTACAGCGAGCTCAGCCGCCGTATCGAAGAGGAGCGCGCCAAAGAGACCGAGATGCAGCAGTCTGCAAACGCTGACTACGAGAAACTGGCCGGGCAGCGCAGTGAGATCCTGCGCCTGGAGGAAAAGGCCAAGGAGATCGAGCCGGAGGCCATGTCCGCCGAGGTGACGGTGGATCATGTGGCCCGGGTGGTGGAACTGTGGACCGGCATCCCTGCCTCGAAGATCAAGGAGACCGACCTGCAGAAGGTGGCCGGCCTGGCAGAGACCCTCAAAAAGAAGGTCATCGGCCAGGATGAGGCGGTGGATCTGGTGGCAGCGGCCATCCGCCGCACCCGGGTGCAGATCAGCCCCCGGCGGCGTCCGGCATCCTTTATCTTCGTCGGGCCCACCGGCGTCGGCAAGACCGAGCTGGTCAAGGTGTTGGCGTCGGAGCTCTTTGACTCTGCCGATCCGCTGATCCGTCTGGATATGTCCGAGTATATGGAGAAGCACTCGGTCTCCAAGATCGTCGGCTCGCCGCCCGGTTATGTCGGCTACGATGAGGCCGGACAGCTCACCGAAAAGGTGCGCCGCAAGCCCTACTCGGTGATCCTCTTTGACGAGATCGAAAAGGCCCATCCCGATGTGCTCAACATTCTGCTTCAGATTCTCGACGAGGGCCGCATCACCGATTCCCACGGCCGTACGGTCTCCTTTGAGAACACCGTCATCGTGATGACCTCCAATGCCGGCAGCACCACCCGGTCGTCGGCGCTGGGCTTTAACCGCACCGCCGACGAGGCGGAGCGCAGCCATGTGATGGCCGCCCTCGGAGAGTTTCTGCGGCCGGAGTTCCTCGGCCGTGTGGATGAGATCGTCCTCTTCCGCCAGCTTACCGAGGAGAACTACGCCGTCATCGCCGGCCTCATGCTGGACGAGATCAAGACCTCGATGGACGAAAAGGGCATCCTCTTCGGCTACGACGAAGAGGCCGCACGCGTTATTGCTAAAAAATCCTATGGGGACAAGAGCGGCGGCCGGGCTATCCGCCGGACCATCCGCCGGGAGGTGGAGGACAAGATTGCCGAGCTCCTGGTGGAGCGGGCGGACCAGCCTCCGGCGATGCTGAAGGTTACCGCTGAAAACGGCGAACTGAAGCTGATCCATGCCTGATTCATTCTCCCAAACATACTAAAAAGCCTTCCGGCATCGTCTGGTGCCGAAAGGCTTTTTTGCTGCTGTCAAAGCGTCGGTTCATCCTCCCGGAAGAGAAAGCGCAGTACCATCACCGCCGCAGCCAGGCGGTATCGAACCTCCGGATCGAGGAAGGGCAGCGTCTCCGGGTCCAGAGCCCTCTCCACTGCCTCCGATGGGACCTGCGCCGCCCGGGCTACCGTCTCCCTGCTGAGTCCGTGATAGGAGAGGAGCACCTCCAGATAGCCGGAGAGTTTCTGCTCCCGACTTTCGCAGACGCCAAAATAGAGCAGGCTGATCCGGGACTGCGCCCGATAGCGCTCGGCGGGATCCCCCGGCAGGCCGTCCGGGTCGCCGGACAGGAGCTGCTCAAGCTGTTCCGCCGTCAGGCGGAAGTGCCGGGCCAGCACCTTTTCGGGAAAGCCATAGTCCTGCATCGGGATCTGTATCATCTCGGTGATTGTGGCCTGTATATGCATCTTCCTTTCCCCCTTATGGATCTCAGCATAGCAGTATTTTTCTTTTGGCACAAGTGGCAGGGCACAAAAAACGGACCCTTTTGGGTCCGTTTTTCGCGATGTTTGCAGGGATCAATCGTGCCGCAGAGCCTCGATGGGGCTCATCTGAGCTGCCTTTTTCGCCGGGTAGACGCCGAACACAATGCCCACACCCGCCGAGAAGAGGATGGTGAACAGAATGGAGGTCGGCGTGAACACCGGCGGGAATCCGCCGATGACGGCAAACAATGTGCCGCCGATCAGGCCAATGATCAG
>CAJFQR010000047.1 GCA_904419105.1 Candidatus Avimicrobium faecavium | reverse complement strand
GTGAGCTCGATCCGCTTCAGGCGGCCGTCATGGGAGACGCTGGAGCGGCGGACGAGGCCTTTCTGCTCCATCAGCGTGAGCATGCCCGAGACGGTGGCGCGGTTGATTTTGAACTCCCGCTCCACATCCCGCTGGTAGACCGGCTCCTTGGCGTTGTACAGGAACCCGATGATCCAGGCGTGCATGATGGTCAGCTCCTGCCCGCTGGCCGCCGCCTGGCGCTCGAGCACCTTCTTTGCCAGATTGTCGACGCTCTTGACAGAAAACAGGATCGTCTCCTTGTGGCTCATTGGGACCTCTCTCCTCTCCTCGCATTTTGTTTGGTACCGAACTATTATAAGGGATTTCCATAAAGAAGTCAACTTACAAATATGCAAATCCACAAAAATTTCGCTTTTTTAACGAATTGCAACGATTATTCCGACAGGGTCAGTGGGAATTGAGCAAACTGCATAAAGTCAGGCCGCCGGACATATTATAGAAGAAAAAAGAGGTGAATGTATATGGCGGAAGATCGCCGGGGGCTGCTGCCGGCGCTGGCTCTGCCGCTGGCCGCCGGCGGGCTGGCAGCGTATCTGACCGGAGCGGCCTTTGGCAGTTACCGGCTGCTGCGGCTGCCGCCGCTGGCCCCGCCCGGCTGGGCCTTCCCGGTGGTGTGGACGGCGCTGTACCTGCTGATGGGGCTGGCGAGCGCCCGGCTGTGGCAGAGCGCCGACCCGGCCCGGTGGGAAGCCCTGGCTCTGTACGGCGCGGGGCTTGGGCTTGGATTTTGCTGGCCACTGGTGTTCTTCCGGTGGGGGTGGTGGCTGGCGGCACTGGCTCTGGCCGTGGGGCTGGCCGTCACCACGGCGGCCCTGTGCAGGCGGGCCTGGGCGGTGGACCGGATGGCGGGCGGACTGCTGCTCCCCTACGCAGTGTGGTGCCTGTACGCCTGCTATCTGAACCTCGGGGTCTATCTGCTGAACCCAATGGCATAAACAAATTGTAATAATATTCTTTATATATCCGGTGTGTATCAAAAGAGCGGCGGAAAGGGCGGATATTGGGGGTTGACAACGCTTTCGCGCTTTTCTATAATAAAATCAAACCGAACACCGGAAACCTTGGATCGAGAGGAGTACCCCCGGCACACCGGGCCCAGAGAGCCGCCGACGCTGCGAAGGCGGCCCCAGGCGCCGGAGGGGAATGGACTCGGGAGGGCAGAGCGAACCGGGGAGACAGCTCCCCGCAGTAAAATCTGACGGCGGCCCCGCCGTTACCGGGGACGCCCGCTGGTTGGCGGGCGATGAGGGGGCGCACTCCGCAAGGGGGCGCCAACGATGGGTGGTACCGCAGAGCCGAACGCCGGCCTCTGTCCCAGCGATGGGACGGAGGCTGTTTTTTATTTCAAAGGAGGCGAGGAGATGGAGCCGGTGCGCTTTTTCTACAAACGATGGCGGAGCAGCGAGAATACAAAGTATAAATTTTTAATGAAATATGACAAATTGGAAAGGACGAATCGCTATGACCATCCAAAACTATCTGACCCGTGCCGAGGAACTCCGTGACCAGCTGATCGCCGACCGCCGTGTGCTGCACGGCTATGCCGAAACGGGCTTTGACCTGCCGAAGACCACCGCCTATGTGGAGGCGCGGCTGCGGGAGCTGGGACTGACGCCGGTGCGCTGCGGCAGGGCGGGGATCACCTGCGTGATCGGCAAGGGAGACGGGCCCTGCCTGCTGCTGCGGGGGGACATGGACGCGCTGCCGATGGCGGAGGAGTCCGGGCTGCCCTTTGCGGCGGAGAACGGGCACTGCCACTCCTGCGGGCACGACACCCACACGGCGATGCTGCTCACCGCCGCCCGGCTGCTGGCCGAGACCGCCGGTGAGCTGAAGGGCAGCGTAAAGCTGATGTTCCAGCCGGCGGAGGAGCTGCTGGCCGGGGCGCTGGATATGCTGGAAAACGGTCTGCTGGAAAACCCGAAGGTGGACGCCGGGTTGGGACTGCACATCTCGGTGGGCGGCGGCGAGGAGACGGCGGTGGGCAAGATCTCCTACAAGCCGGGGATCGCCAACTACTCCGGCGACGCCATCCGGGTAACCTTTGAGGGGAAGGACGCCCACGGTTCCACCCCGCACAAGGGGGTGGACGCCATCAACATCGCCTGCCACGCAGCCATCGCCCTGCAGGAGATCATGGCCCGGGAGGTGCCGATGGATGAGCGGACGATGGTGCTGGTCGGGACCATCCACGGCGGCTCCAGCTGCAACACCGCTGCCGGCAGCTGTGCCATCGAGGTGTCGGTGCGGGCTGCCGACCGGGAGACGCGGGACTTTCTCAAGCGGCGGGTGAAGGAGATCTGCGAGGGCACCGCCGCCGCCTTCCGGGGGAAGGCCGAGGTGGAGTTTGTGTACGGCATGCCGTCCCTCTACAACGACCCGGCCATCTGCGCCGAGATGAGCGCCACCTGCCGGGAGCTGTTCGGGGACGGTGAGGTGATCGAGCTCACCGGGCTCAGCGGCACCGAGGACTTCACCGCCGTGGCCGAGCGCATCCCGGCGGCGATGTTCCACCTCGGGGTGGGCAGCATCGCCGAGGGGCACACCTGCGGCGCCCACAACCCGAAGATGGTGGTGGACGAGTCGGCACTGCCCCGCGGGGCAGCCCTCTACGCCGCCTGCGCCGCCCGCTACCTTGAGCGGCACGCCGGGAAGTAGGTGCCTCTCTCCCCTATCGAGCTGCCAAAGAGAAAAGACCGTCCGTGCGGGCGGTCTTTTTTACGGGAAGGGTTCCGGGAACTCTATACTATTATAAGTAGAAGGGGTATCAGGCTTCGCCGTCCGCCGGAGAATCGGCGGCCAGGCGGTGCATCGTATGCAGCCGGCGGCGCACCTCCTGAAAACGCTCCGGCAGGGCCTCGTCCGGGACCTGGTTTGGGGCGGCGCAGGTGCCGGCAGCCTCGGCCACATCGTAAAACCAGCACTTGTAGTCAATCAGGTCCATCGTCTGCTGGAGGGCAGCGATCTGGGCGGCGAGCTTCTCCCGGCGCTCCTCGAAGATCGCTTTGCGCTCGGCGATGGTGCCATCCCCCGCCTCGGCAAGTTCCATATAGCGGCGGATCTCCCTGATCGAGAGACCGCTGGACTTGAGACATTCGATGATGAAGAGAGTCTGGAAGTCCTCCTCCTTGAAGCGGCGGATGCCGCCCTCGCTGCGCTCGATGCCGGGCAGCAGCCCCTCCCGGTCGTAATAGCGAAGGGTGTGAGCGGGGATGCCGGAGATGTGGGCGATCTCCCCTACGGTGTAGTACATAAAAATTTCGGCCTCCTTTGAAAAAACAGCTTGACTTAGAGCTTACTCAAAGTTTTATACTAAAGACGGCGAAGGGATCAGTCCTCCGCCAGGAACCGGGCACAGGCGATGTCCTCGACGGCGAGGCCCAGCGACTCAAAGACAGTGATGTCCGCCTCGCTCTGGCGGCCGTCACACCGGCCGAGGAGCAGCTCCCCGAGGGTGCCGAGAAGGTGCCCCTCCCCGATCAGGCCGTCCGCCCGGGCGAGGAGGTAGTCTCCGCTCTCGGCGAGGACACTCTCGACGCTGTCGCCGTAGAAGCGGCTGTCCCGCACCAGCGGGCCATCCAGCTCACGGGCATCGGCGGAACAGGCGCCGACGGCGTTGATGTGGGTGCCGGGGCGCACCCAGTCCCGGAGAAGCACCGGGGTCCTGGACGGGGTGAGGGTGCAGACGATGTCCGCCTCCGCCACCGCCTCCCGGGCGGTCTCACAGACGGCGATGGGCAGCCCGCAGGCCGGGGCCATCTCCCGGGCAAACCGCTCGGCCCCCTCCCGATCCGGGCTCCAGACGGTGACCGCCCGCAGCGGACGCACCTCCCGGATAGCCAGCAGATGGCTGCGGGCCTGGGCTCCGGTGCCGAGCAGCGCCAGCACACCGGCATCCGGCCGGGCGAGCAGATCGGTGGCGACGGCGCTCACCGCGCCGGTGCGCACCTCGGTGATGGCGCCGCCGTCCGCCAGGGCCTGAAGGCTGCCGGTGGGGCCGTCAAAGAGCAGCACGCTGCCTTGGTGGGACGGAAGTCCCCGGCTGCCGTTGCCGGGAAAGACGGTGATGAGCTTGGCGCCGAAGGCCCCCTCCACCGCCGCCGGCATATAGCCCATGATGTCCCCGGAGGGCAGCGGAGTGACGGTGCGCAGATACTGGGTAGCCCGGCCGTCCTCAAGATCAGCAAGGCAGTCCCGCATCAGGCCGATGCAGACGCCGGGGGTGAGACGCCGGAGCACCTCGGCGTGGTCGATGATCTTCATAAGCGAACACCTCACGGTCTGGCCGGGAAGAGTTTGTCCCGGCAAAGTTGAAAGTTGTCTTTAACTCACAGTATACCACCCGCTGGCCGGGTTGTAAACCGCTTTCCGCTGCCGCAGCGGCGGGAACGGCATAAAACAAAATGCAGAGGGGGTTCCCCCGGGAGTTTGCCGGGACAGCCCAAAAAGGAGGTCTTTTTACCATGACAGAACAGGAGATCCGCCGGGCGCTCGGGCCCGGGGCCGTCTTCCCCATCGGCGGGCCGAACACCGCCTACGCCCAGTACTTCACCGGCGACTGCTGGCTGGCGCCGCTGACCAAAGATGTGCCCATCGGCAATGTGACCTTTGCGCCGGGGTGCATCAACAACTGGCACATTCACCACGGCGGCGGGCAGCTGCTGCTGGTCACCGCCGGCGAGGGCTGGTACCAGGAGTGGGGCAAGGAGGCCCGGCATCTGACCGCCGGCGATGTGGTGGAGATCCCCGCCGAGGTCAAACACTGGCACGGCGCCGCCCGGGACAGCTGGTTCCAGCACCTGGCGGTGGAGGTGCCCGGGGAGAACCGCTCCAACGAATGGCTGGAGCCGGTGGACCCGGCGGCCTATGCGGCGCTGCCCGGCGGCAGGGGGTTCGTGTTCCAGCCGGCGGCGGACACCGGCGACCGCGATCCGGAGTACCGGGAGATCCTCGAGCGGTTCCTCGGCGGGCAGGTGGCAGAGCAGACGGCGGTGCTCACCGAGCGGCAGAAGCTCATCGTCCTCGGGGCGTCGCTGACGGCGCTGGGCACCCCGACAGTGCTGGAAAAGCTGGCGGTGCAGGCGGTCCGGGACGGGCTGGATCCGCTGGTGCTCCGGGAGAGCATCTACCATGTGGGCGCCTACTGCGGCGCCGCCAGGGCGCTGGAGGCCCTCGCCGCCTTTGACCGGGCGATGGAGCGCTGCGGTGTGGCACTGCCGCTGGAGAACTGCGCCACCGTCACCGCCGAGGACCGGATGGAGAAGGGCTTTGCCACCCAGGTGGGGATCTTCGGCGACCACATCCGGGACAACTACAAGAACGCCCCGGAGGGTCAGCTGCATATCCAGGAGTTCCTCTCCGCCAACTGCTTCGGCGACTACTACACCCGCACCTGCCTGGACATCCCCGAGCGGGAGCTGTGCACCTTTGCGGCCATCGCCTCGCTGGGCGGCTGTGAGACCCAGCTGGGCGGCCACACCGCCGGCAACCTGGCGGTGGGCAACAGCAAGGAGGTGCTGGTGGCGGCGCTGTCGCTGCTGGTGCCGTTCATCGGCTACCCGCGGACGCTGAACGCGCTGGCCGTGGTGAACCGCCCCTGAGCCGGGTCTGACTGAAAAGGGCCTGCCTGAACAGGGCGGTAAAAAAGCGAAAAAAGCTCCCTGCAGGGAGCTTTTTTGCGTGCAGGGAGGTCAGTCCTCGCCGTACCAGCGGCGGGCGATGCCCTCCCGATGGCGCCAGGTCCAGCCGGACACGGCCAACACCAGCCCCTGAACAGCCGAAAGCACGAGGGTGGCGTCCGGCGGCCGGAAGGGCTTGAAGTACCAGGCATCTGCTGGCGGCACGGCAAATGCTGCCAGCAGATAGGAGAACAGCAGCGAGCAGAGGGTGCCAAAGGCCACCGGACGGCTGTCCGCCGATGCGGCGGCGCCGAGAACCATCAGCAGCAAAAGCCAGCCGAAGAAGGGCAGCGCGGTATTCACGCCGGAGCGGAACAGGTATTCCCCTATGAGGAGAAATGCGCCGTAGGGGGGCGCTGTGAGCAGGAAGAGGAGGACGTGCTTTTTCATTCCGGTGCACCTCCCTGATTCGGGGCGGTCTCCCGCCGCCAGGCGGCAGCCTCCGCCAGCAGGCGGCGGACCAGCGGCTCCTTTTCGGCGGTGTATCGGGCCCGATCCCCGGGATAGCGGCGGGCCAGCTCCCGCTTGCAGGCCTCGTAACAGGCCGCCCGCTCCGGGAAGGCGGTGAGGCAGTCCCGGAAGTTGAGATAGTTGGTCCACTGGGGGCCGCCCCAGAGGACCACATGGATGTGGTGGGTACGCACCTGTTCATCGCCGATCACGAAGAGCAGTTCCCCGGGCAGGCTGCTCCCCGGGCGAAGGCAGATTTCCAGGCACTCCAGTTCCCGGGTATGGGGCAGCACCGCCGAAAGCTCCCGGACGCCGACCGCCAGGTCGAGAATGGGTTTGGCGCTGATGGTGGGGATTGCTGTGCTGCCGACATGGCAGATCTCC
The DNA here is from genome assembly GCA_904419105.1 of Candidatus Avimicrobium faecavium. Classification (GTDB taxonomy): domain Bacteria; phylum Bacillota; class Clostridia; order Oscillospirales; family Ruminococcaceae; genus Avimicrobium; species Avimicrobium faecavium. The sequence goes on along the minus strand of CAJFQR010000047.1, from coordinate 4,028 downwards.
ACCGCCGTATCTCCGAGCACCCGGGCCAGAAGGGCGGCGGTCTCCGCCGCCTGGGCCTCCCACTCGGGCTGATGGGGCACCAGCCGAACCGTACCCCGCCGCAAACCGATCATCGTGCTCACCTCCGCTGTCTTTTCTTCAGCATAGCAGAAAAGGGCGGCGCTGTCAAAACAAAAGGCCCGCCTCCCGGCGGGCGTTTTTCACAGGGCGAAGAGGACGGCGGCGAGGACCTTGGCGACGCCGGCAAGGACCATCACCAGGATCGGGCCGGCTTTTCCCCTTTTTAACAGAAGGAAGGCGGCGGCGAAGATAGCGACCATCACCCAGCTGGTGTTCCCAAGGGCTACCGGGCCGTCCCCCCAGAAGGCGGTGGTGAGGATCGAGACCCCGGCTCCGGCGATGAGCGCCACCACCGCCGGGCGCAGCGAGGCGAGGACCCCCTGGAGCAGATCCAGCTTGCGGTATTTGAGGTAGAGCCGGGCGATCAGGGTGACCAGGATGCAGGAGGGCAGAATGCAGCCGATGGTGGCCACCAGCGCCCCGGGGATCCCGGCGATGCGGATGCCGACGAAGGTGGCGGAGTTGACGGCGATCGGGCCGGGGGTCATCTGGGAGATGGTGATGAGGTCGGTGAACTCGGCCATTGTGAGCCAGCCGTGGCCGGTGACCACCTGCTGCTCGATCAGCGGCATCGCGGCATAGCCGCCGCCGAAGCTGAACAGGCCGATCTGCAGAAAGCTGAGGAAGAGGTCCAGAAGGGTGTGCATCTCAGGCGGCCTCCTTCCGGTGATGGAACAGGGTGCGCAGGACGCCGGCGGCACCGGCAGCCAGGATGATGAAGGCCACATTGACCCCAAAGACAAGGTCCGCCGCAAAGGCCGCCGCCAGGATCAGCAGCGATGCGGCGTCCCGGCTGCGAACCACACCGGACCCCATCTCATAGACCACCGAGGCGATGACGGCACCGACCCCGGCCTGCATCCCCTCAAGCATCTGGGCGATGAAGAAATTCTCCCGGAAGGCGGTGTAACACACCGAAATGAGGCTGATGATGAGAAACGGCGGAATAACGGTGGCGACAATGGCCACCAGCGCGCCGAGAAGGCCGGACAGCTTGTAGCCGACGACGATGGCCCCGTTGACAGCGATGGCCCCGGGGGCCGACTGGGCGATGGCTACCAGGTCGAGCATCTCGTCCTCCTCGATCCAGTGGTATTCGTCGACGAATTTCTTCTTGAGCAGTGTGACGATGACATAGCCCCCGCCAAAGGTGAAGGCACTGAGCGTCAGCGTCGAGAAAAAGAGCTTTTTGAGCACCGCGGCGCGGTTTTCCACGAAACATTCCCCTCTCTGTGTAATCCGTCTTTCATTATACCTCCGCCGGTCTGCAAAAGTAAAATAGCAAATTGCAAAGGATTTAATCGGTTTTATCTATCAGATGCCGAGACAGAAAAAAGCCCTCCGGACAGGCCGGAGGGCTTTTTTTACCCGGCGGGGAAACCCCCGCCGTCAAACAGGGAGATCCTGTTATGGCTGTGTGTTATTCGATGGCGATGCGGGTCGAGGCAGGGATCTGCTTCGGGGCCTCCTTCGGCACCGAGATCTGGAGAACACCGGAGTCAAACTTGCACTTGACATCCTCCGGCTTCAGGTCGCCGACATAGAAGCTGCGGGCGCAGCTGCCGACGTAGCGCTCCTGGCGGATGTACTTGCCCTCCTTCTTCTCCTCGGGCTTTTCGGCCTTCTTCTGGGCGGAGATGGTCAGATAGCCGTCCTTCAGGTCGACGGCGACTTCATCCTTGGCAAAGCCGGGCAGGTCCACATCCAGCTCGTAGGTGGAGTCGGTCTCCCGGATATCGGTCTTCATCAGGTTCTTGCCGTGCTTGCCGTAGAGCTCCCGGCCGGTATGGCGCATCTCGTTCCAGAAGCGGCGGTCAAAGTCATCGTTAAAGAAATCATCGAACAGGTTTTCACCAAACAGAACAGGCAGCATAAAACATTCCTCCAATTCATCGAATCGTTTTCTGCCTTCGGGGAAGGGCCTTGGCTGCCCGGTGGGCCGCCGCCTTCCGGCGGGGCTCCCGTTCCGGGCTCCCTTCCCTCTCGGTACGGCTTTATCATACCGCATAAATTTAGCACTGTCAACACCGAAGTGCTAAAATTCACACAAAAACCGAGTTCGCTGTGAAGAATGTTCACAAACCGGCGAAAAATTTAGCAGAAGCCAAATCAGAGTGCTAAACATTCCACCGCAGCAGCAGCTCGTCGGCGCCGGTGTCCGGGTCGAGGGTGCGTTCGACCGCTGTAAAGCCCTCCCGGGCATAAAAACGGCAAGCGGCGGTGTTCTGCGCATAGACCCGGAGGGTCAGGACCGAACGGGCGGTCCGGGCGGCGGCGAGGAGGGCACGGCCCACCCCTCTCCCCCGGCTGTCCCGGCGGACAAAGAGGCCAGCGATGTAGTCCCCCTGAAGGCCGATGAAGCCGACGAGCTCCCCCGCCTCCTCGGCGGCGAGGACCTCTGCCTCGGGCAGGGCGGCGGCGACAGCGGGGCGGTTTTCCTCCCAATAGGCGGCAGGGATAAACGGGTGGGCATCCAGATTGCCCTGGAGCCAGAGGTCCAGAAGGGCCGGAAGGTCGGCAGGGCGCTGGGGGCGGATGGTCATACGGTCACTCTCCTTTTTATAAAGCATACCACACCTTGCGGCAGCTGCCAAGGGCTGGTACAATAAGAGAAAAGGCGGTGGACACACCGCAAACACGATCCGCAAAGGGGGAAACAGCATTGAGAGCCTATCCGTTTCTGGGGGCAGCGGCGCTGATCGCAGCCATCTGCATCGGCGGCTACACTGCGGCAAGTCGGACGCCGGACGGCGCCGGGGCGCTGCTGGAACAGGCCGGGCCGGAGGCGGCCTGCACCGGGAGCCTGTTTTTCGAGGGGGACGGGACGGTCTGCGGGGTGTACGCCGGGGTGACCGGGCTGGACACCGGAGACTGGCTGCCCTTTGACGCCACAGCAGCGGCGCTGTTTGACCGGGAGGCAATGCCGACGGAGATCGCCGCCTGCCTGCCCAGCGACCTGAGCGGCTGCCGGTACATGCTGGAGGTGCGGCACACCGGCGGAGCGGACCCGGGCGGCGTCTGGGACGCCTACGGCCGGGGGCTGCTGGCAGGGCTTTACGACCCGGAGACCGGCACGCTGGTGCTGGTGGAACAGGGGTGAAAAAAACAGAGGAGGAGAAATGGTGATCCTGGAGACAAAACGGCTGCTGCTGCGGGAACTGGAGCCGGAGGACCGGAAGGATCTGGCGGAGATCCTGCAGGACCCGCAGGTGATGTACGCCTACGAACACGAATTTACCGATGCCGATGTGCAGGCATGGCTGGACCGGCAGCTGGAGCGGTACCGCCGGGACGGATTCGGGCTGTGGGCGGTGGTACGCCGGGACACCGGCGAGATGGTGGGCCAGGCCGGGCTGACGCTGCAGCCCTACCGGGACAGCCAGGTGCTGGAGGTGGGCTATCTGCTCAAACGGCGGCACTGGCACCAGGGCTACGCCGCCGAGGCTGCCGAGGGCTGCAAGCGCTATGCCTTTGAGCAGCTGGGGCAGAGGGCGGTGTACTCGGTCATCAAAGCGGACAACGCCGCCTCCATCCGGGTGGCCGAGCGCATCGGCATGGAGAAGGCAGACGAGTTCATCACACAGTATTTCAACGGGGATATGCTGCACTTCCTGTACAGGGTGGAGAGAGCGGAGGAATGAGGCGGTCACTGCCGGAGGGCTGCTGCCGGCAGCGGAATACCTGATGCGCAAAAGTTGGGACAGCCCGATCTGTCCGGTGTACTGTCTCCTCTGTTTCTTTATAAACCGTGCACTGTGGCGCGAGCTGCAGAGAAGGGTCGAAAATCAATAAAAAAACGGACAGGCCGGGTGAAGTGACCCCCAAAAGTTAGACAATATTTAAGAGCAGAAATTGTTTAAGCAGCCGAAAGGGCTTGTTGTCTGTGAATTGCAGGCGGCAAGCCCTTT
>CAJFQR010000046.1 GCA_904419105.1 Candidatus Avimicrobium faecavium | reverse complement strand
AAAAAGGATCTGGAATCCTCTGCGATGGAGCGGGCGCGGGCAGCGGCCGAAGCCCACCGGGAGCAGGTCCGCGACGAAACTGCCAGGCTGAAAAACGCTTATGCCGCCGAATATGAAAAAAACCGCGCCGCGTTGGAGAGTACCTATAATGCAGGCTGCAGCAACTGGGTGGACACCATCGTGGAACGCTGCACCAAGTGCTGACAACGGACGGCGCTTTGTTTTGGCTTTCAAATACCATATAAAGGAGGGGGAATATGCGGATCAACTTTTCGGAAAATGCCATCACGGCAAAAGTCCGGGCCCTGTACGGGCAGCGGATCACCCGCAGCCAGTATGAAGAGCTCGCCCGAAAGCGGAGCACCTCCGAGATCGCTGCCTACCTGAAGGAACGCACCCATCTGGCCGGTGTGCTTGCCCAGGTACAGCCGGCCACCGTGCGCAGCGACCAGCTGGAGACGGTCCTGCGCCGCGCCCGCTACTACAAGTATCTGAGCCTGCGCAACTACGCAAGCCCGAAGGACCGGGACTTTTACGACCAGTATGTGCTGCGGGTGATCGAGATCGAACAGATCCTGCAGATGATCCGCCTGATCAACATCGGCCGCACCCGGGAATTCATCAGCGGCTACCCGGCCTTTGCGGACAGCGGGCTGCAGATCAGCCTGGACAGGCTGGCCCGGGTCAAAACCTATGACGACCTGCTCACCGCGCTGGAGGGCACCGACTATCACGACCCGCTGCTGCGCTACCGCATCACCGACAAGAGCCAGCCGATTGTGGACTATGCCCACTGTGAGATGACCCTGATGAACTGCTACTACACCGCCATGAAAAAGGTGGTGGCGCGCTCCTTCACCGGGAAGGCCCGGCAGGAGATCGAGGACATCATGGCCACCAAGATCGCTCTGGAAAACCTGATCATCGGCTACCGTATGAAAAAATACTACCCCCAGATGTCCCCGGAGGAGATCCGCTCCTACCTGCTGGACTTCTGGCGGGAGCCGCCGAAAAGGCAGGTTGAAGCCCTGCTGAACGCTCCGGACGCCGAACGCTATCTGGAGCTGCTGCGCGGCACCAGGATTGCCAGAGGGCTCCCGGAGGAGGAGATCGGATCGATCGGGTTCGGCTCCCAGAGCATCCGCAACCTGCTCAGCGAGCGGTATATGCGCCGCACCCAGAACCCGGCCACCGCCTTTGTCAGCCACATGTTCCTCAGCGAGATGGAGATTGAGAACATTGTACGGCTGGTCGAGGCGGTCCGCTACGGCATGGAGCCTGCGGAGATTCTAAACCTGCTGGTCATTCTGTGATGACATATCCTGACCCATTTGTCATCGTTTCAGCAGATCCCATACTTTACTATGTCAGGAGGTTATGACGCAAAGATGTCCATTGAAAAAATGAACCTTGTCAAGGTCACCGGCCATCTGGAGAAGATGAACGCCGCGCTGATCGCCTGCTTTGAGGGCGGATACTTCCACCCGGAGCTCCTCTCGGAGAAAAGCGGCGGCCACGACGCCTATCATCCCTACGATGCGGTGAACCCCTACCTGCCGGTTCTCTCCAAGCTCGGTCAGATCGCAAAGGAATGCGGCACCGACTTTGCCCCGGAGCAGACCATCGGCCAGGACAAGATCGAGCAGGCGGCCAACCTGCTCCTGGGAGTCGGCAGCCGCCATCCCGCCTCCCGCTTCGGCAAGATGCCCACCGCCCAGGTGGACGCCTTCCGCCAGAAGAGCGGCAAGCTGTTCACCTTCCTTGAACTGATGGAAAAGGTGGACGAGAGCTGGTGCATCTACTCGGCCGACCCGTCGGTCATCGAGGAGGCGGACGCCGCCGCGAAGGCGGCCGGCTTCGTGCTGATGTGGGCGCCGGACTTCTCCAAGGGGGACGCCGGCGTATCCGACTTTGCCTTTGAAAAGGAGCTGCATCAGCTTGAGGACCAGAAGCAGCTGCTGCTTGCCGCCAAGGAGCGGGGCTCCAGCGCGGTGGAACAGCTGGCCCACATGGAAAACCTCAATGTCAGCCTGGACGACATCTTCGCCTGCAAGTACCTGGAGGTCCGGTTCGGGCGCATCCCGCTGGACAACGCCGGCAAGCTCAAATACTATGACGACCGGCTCTTCTTCTTCCAGCCGCTGAGCGAGGACGGGGACTTCCAGTGGGGGTTCTTCTTCACCGATAAGATCCATGTGGCGGAGATGGATGAGATCCTCTCCTCCCTCTATTTCGAGCGGGTCTATGTGCCGGAGTATGTCCACGGCGTTCCCGGGCAGACCTTCCAGCACATGAAGGAGGCCGTCGAGGAGGCCGACCGGGAGCTCACCGCCACCGACGAGCTGATGAAGGAGACCGTCGGCAAAAACCTGGAGATGTGCCGCATCCTCACCACGATGCTGGAGTACCTGTCCCGCTCGTTTGAGCTGCGCCGGTATGTGAGCGTCTACGAGGACAGCTTCTTCCTGGTGGGCTTTATCCCGGCGGCGGAGGCCGACGGCCTGGTGAAAAAGCTTCACGCCATCGACGAGGACATCGCCGTCGAGCTGGCGGCCTCGGACAGCGACAAGCGCTTCCAGGCCCCCACCAAGCTGAAGAACAACTTCATCGTCAAGCCCTTTGAGATGTTCGTCGATATGTACGGCCTGCCCGGCTACAACGAAACCGACCCGACCTCCTATCTGGCCATCACCTACATCCTGCTGTTCGGCATCATGTTCGGCGATCTGGGGCAGGGGCTGGTCATCGCCGCGCTGGGCCTGTTCCTGGACAAGGTCAAGGATATGGACTTCGGCCGCATCCTGGAGCGCATCGGCCTGTCGGCTGCGGTGTTCGGTACCATCTACGGTTCGGTCTTCGGACTGGAGCATGTGCTGGATCCCTTCTACATCAATGTCCTCGGCCTGCCCGGCAAGCCGGTGGAGATCATGGACGGCGGCACAATCAACACGCTGCTGATCGTCGCCATCGCCGTGGGCGTGGCCATGATTGTCATTGCGATGCTGATCAACGTCATCACCGGGCTGCGGCACAAGGACTGGGAGAAGGCCTTCTTCTCGAACAACGGCGTCGCCGGGCTGGTCTTTTACGGCGCGGTGCTGGCCGGTATGGTCTCGATGCTCACCGGCGGCCCGAACCTGTTCACCGCCCCCTACATCCTCGCCTTCCTGGTACTGCCCATCCTGGTGATCTTCCTCAAGGACCCGCTGGGCAAGCTGGCCCGGGGCGAAAAGCACATCAAGCCGGAGGACGGTATCGCCTCCTTCTGCATCGAGGGCTTCTTCGAGCTGTTTGAAGTGGTGCTCAGCTTCGTCACCAACACGCTGTCCTTCATGCGTGTCGGCGGCTTCATCATCAGCCACGCCGGCATGATGTCGGTTGTTCTGACCCTCACCGAGATGTTCACCGGCGCCGGCAGCATCGTGGTCCTCATCATCGGCAACCTGTTCGTCATGGGGCTGGAGGGCTTCATCGTCGGCATCCAGTCGCTGCGTCTCGAGTTCTACGAGATGTTCAGCCGCTACTTCGAGGGCCAGGGCACACCCTACGCCCCGGTAAGAATGGATTCGCAGGCCGCCGGCGACTGACCCCCGGCCGTGAGAATACACCCAACCAAATCTTTCTGATCAAATCACTTTGGAGGTAAAAAATTATGTCTACCCTGATGTTTATCGCTCCGCTCGCCGTCGTACTGCTCATCGCCGCTCCGCTGGTCGGCATCGCCCAGGGCAAGGTCACCGGCAGATCCGCCATCAAGAACCGCTTCGCCCTGCACTTTGGCGCCTTTGCGCTGGCCTGCATCGCCGCCGTTGCGCTGCCCGCTTCCGGCGTTGCCTTCGCAGATGAGGCCGCTGCCGCCGTCTCCATCATCGGCACCAACGCCCAGGGCATGGGCTTCCTGGCCGCCGCTCTGGTAACCGGCCTGGCCGCCATCGGCGCCGGTATCGCCGTAGCCTCCGCCGCTCCTGCCGCCATCGGCGCCGTCTCCGAGGATCCCAAGGCCTTCGGTAAGGCGATCATCTTCGTCGTACTCGGTGAAGGTATCGCGATCTACGGCCTGCTGATCTCCATCCTCATCATCAACAAGCTTTAATTTCACGGAAAAGCAGGTGCAGAGATGAAATTCTTTGTTCTGAGCGACAAGCCCGATGTCTACCTGGGCATGCGGCTCGCGGGCATGGACGGGGAGGTCGTCTCCGACCGGGAGGAGGCCCTCCGGACGGTGCGCAGGATCGTCGCCGCCGGCGATGTGGGCATCCTCCTGATGACCGGCGAACTGATGGACCGGTGCGAACCGGAGCTCACCGCCATCCGGCGGGAGAACCGGATCCCGGTCATCACCCGGATCTCTGACCGCAAGGGTGAAAGCGCCACCGAGGGGCTGGAGCGCTATGTGCACGAGTCCCTGGGCATCAATTTGTGAGGTGAAAACAGTGGCAGACGATAAGATCCTGCAGAGAAAACTGCAGAAATTCTCGGATGAGATCATGGAGCTTGCCAAAGCCGAGTGCGCCGCCATCGAGCAGGCCACCGAGAGCGACCTGAGCAAGCAGCGCGCCGGGCTCCAGGATTCCGCCGAACAGGAGGCCGGGCGCTTTCTGGAAGGGGAGATCCGCTCCATCGACAGCGCCGCCCGCACCGCCGCCTTCGCGGAGAAGGACCGGCTGCGCAAGGAGCTGTTCGCCATCCGGGAAAAATACCGTGACAATGTCTTTTCCCAGGCTGCCGAGCGCCTGGCTGCCTTCAGCAGCGGCGACGGCTATCCGGATTATCTGAAAAAGGCGGCCGAGTCCGCCCGGCAGAACCCGTATCTCTCGGACTGCACCGTCTACCTGCGGGAGGCCGACCTGGCCTACGCCGATGCGCTGCGGGAGATCCTGGGCGGCTGCACCGTGGCCGCCGATCCGGCCATCCGCCTCGGCGGGGCCATCTTCGCAAGCGCGGACGGCCGGGTGCGCCTGGACCTGACGCTGGATCAGGCGCTGGAAGAGCAGAAACAGTGGTTTGCCAGCCATTCCGGGCTGGACATCACCCTGTGATGCAGGTACGGAGGTGAAACTTTTTTGAGCAGCAATCGGATCTATTCCATCAACGGGCCGGTGGTCACCATCAAGGGGCCGACCGACCTGACGATGCAGGAAATGGTCTATGTCGGGGAAAAGCGCCTGATCGGCGAGGTTATCTTCATCGACGCGGACCGCACCACCATCCAGGTCTATGAGACCACCACCGGCCTGCGGGTCGGCGAGGAGATTGCCGGCACCGGCGCGCCGCTGTCGGCCACGCTGGGCCCCGGTATCCTCTCGAACATCTTCGACGGCATCGAGCGCCCGCTCCGGGACATCGAGAAGCTGGACGGCGCCTTCATCGGCACCGGCAGCAGCATCCCCTCCCTGGACCCCGAGCGCAAGTGGGATGTGACCATCAAGGTCGCCGTCGGCGATGAGCTCAAGGGCGGCGACATCTACGCCACCTGCCCGGAGACCCCGCTCATCGAGCACCGCTGCATGGTGCCCCCGACGCTGAGCGGCAGGGTCACCGCCGTGATGACCAACGGCCAGTACACCGTAAACGACTGTGTGGTCAAGCTCCAGGACAAAAACGGCGTGGAGCACGAGCTCACCCTCTGCCAGAAGTGGCCGATCCGGGTTGAGCGGCCGATCTCCCGGCGCCTGTCCATCTCCCGGCCGCTGATCACCGGCCAGCGGGTGCTGGACACCATGTTCCCCATCGCCAAGGGCGGCACCGCCGCCATCCCCGGCGGCTTCGGCACCGGCAAGACGATGACCCAGCACCAGCTGGCCAAGTGGTGCGACGCGGACATCATCGTCTATGTGGGCTGCGGCGAGCGCGGCAACGAGATGACCCAGGTGCTGAAGGAGTTTGGCGAGCTGGTGGACCCGAAGAGCGGCCAGAAGCTGACCGCCCGCACCGTCCTGATCGCCAATACCTCCAACATGCCGGTGGCCGCCCGCGAGGCGTCCATCTACACCGGCATCACCCTGGCGGAATACTACCGCGATATGGGCTACCATGTGGCCATCATGGCGGATTCCACCTCCCGCTGGGCAGAGGCGCTGCGTGAGATCAGCGGCCGCCTTGAGGAGATGCCCGCCGAGGAGGGCTTCCCGGCCTATCTGCCGAGCCGCATCTCCCAGTTCTACGAGCGCGCCGGCTACACCATCTCGCTGAACGGCGCCGAGGGCTCGGTGACCATCATCGGGGCGGTCTCCCCCCAGGGGTCCGACTTCTCCGAGCCGGTGACCCAGAACACCAAGCGCTTTGTCCGCTGCTTCTGGGCGCTGGACAAGAGCCTGGCCTATGCCCGTCACTACCCCGCCATCAACTGGAACACCAGTTACAGCGAATACATCGACGACCTCTCCCCCTGGTACTCGAAAAATGTGGGCCGGGAGTTTATGACCGACCGCCAGCGGATGGCCACCCTCCTGCACGAGGAGAGCGACCTGATGGAGATCGTCAAGCTGATCGGCTCGGATGTTCTGCCGGACGACCAGAAGCTGGTCATCGAGACCGCCAAGGTGATCCGTGTCGGCTTCCTGCAGCAGAACGCCTACCACGCCGATGACACCTATGTCCCGCTGGAAAAGCAGCTGGGCATGATGAAGGTGATCCTCTACCTCTACGACCAGTGCGCCGCCATGGTGAAGAAGGGCCAGGCCCTCTCCTCCATCCTGGCCACCGGGATCTTCGCGGAGGTCAACAAGATCAAGTACGATGTGCCCAACGACAGGCTGGAGATGCTGGACGACTACTACGGTAAGATCGACCGGGCCCTGGCCACCGTGGCATAAGCAAGGAGGGACGCAAAAGTATGAGTCTGAAAATTGTGGGACTTAGCGAGATCAACGGCCCCCTTGTTGCACTGGAAGGCATCCACGGCGTCGGGTTTGAGGAGATGGTCGAACTGGAGCTCCAGGACGGCACCACCCGCACCGGCCGTATCGTGCAGATGGAGGGCGACCGCTGCATCATCCAGGTCTTTGAGGGAACCCGCGGGCTGTCGCTGCAGAACACCACCACCACCATCCTGGGCCATCCGGTGGAGATGGAGCTGTCCAGGGAGCTGCTGGGCCGGGTGCTCAACGGCTCCGGCCGCCCGATCGACGGCCTTGGGGACATCTACTGGGAGAAGAAGGCGGACATCAACGGCAAGCCGCTGAACCCCGTCTCCCGCACCTATCCCCGCAACTACATCAACACCGGCATCTCGGCCATCGACTGCCTGATGACGCTGATCCGCGGCCAGAAGCTGCCGATCTTCTCCGGGTCGGGCATGCAGCACAACAAGCTCGCCGCCCAGATCGTCAAGCAGGCCAACATCGCCGCCGAGGAGGGGCAGGAGTTCGGCATCGTCTTTGCCGCCATGGGCGTCACCAACGATGTGGCCGACTACTTCCGCCGCAGCTTTGAGGACGCCGGCGTCATGGACCGGGTCGTCATGTTCTTAAACCTGTCCAACGACCCGATCATCGAGCGTATCCTCACCCCGAAGTGCGCACTGACCACCGCGGAATACCTGGCCTTTGAGAAGGATATGCACATCCTGGTCATCATGACCGACATCACCTCCTACTGCGAGGCGCTGCGTGAGTTCTCCTCCTCCAAGGGCGAGATCCCCGGCCGTAAGGGCTATCCCGGCTATCTCTACTCCGACCTGGCCAGCCTGTATGAGCGGGCCGGCGTGGTGGAGGGGGCCAAGGGCTCAGTGACCCAGATCCCGATCCTGACCATGCCCAACGACGACATCACCCACCCGGTGCCGGACCTGACCGGCTACATCACCGAGGGACAGATCGTCCTCGACCGGTCGCTGGACCAGAACGGCATCTACCCGCCGATCTCGGTGCTGCCGAGCCTGTCCCGTCTGATGAAGGACGGCATCGGCGAGGGCTACACCCGTGCCGACCATTCGGCGGTATCCAACCAGCTCTTTGCCTCCTATGCCAAGGTACAGGACGCCAAGGCGCTGGCCTCGGTCATCGGCGAAGAGGAGCTCTCCCCGTCCGACCGGCTCTATATGGAGTTCGGCAAGGCGTTTGAGCACTTCTTCCTGGACCAGGGCTTTGACACCGACCGCACCATCGGCGAGACGCTGGACCTGGGCTGGGACCTGCTCTCCATCCTGCCGGTGGAGGAGCTGGACCGTGTGGACAATGAGCTCCTCAGCGAAAAGATCCACCCCGAACGGGGTCAGGCCCTGCTCAAGCAGATGCGGGGTGAGGCGTAATGGCACAGCAGGTATTCCCGACCAAAGGCAACCTGATCGCCTCCAAAAAGACGCTGTCCCTGTCCACGATGGGCTACGACCTGATGGACAAAAAGCGCAACATTCTCATCCGGGAGATGATGGGCCTGGTGGATCAGGCCAAACAGCTCCGCGATGAGGTGGATGCCATCTACGACCAGGCCTTTGCAGCGCTGCGCAACGCCAACATCACGCTGGGGAACATCGGCGAGATCGCCGAGAGCGTCCCGCTGGACGACGGCATCACCATCGGCTACCGCAGTGTGATGGGGGTGGATATCCCCACCATCCACTGTGAAAAGCGCCCGCTGGAGCTCAGCTACGGCCTCTACGACAGCAATTCCCAGCTGGACTACGCCTTCCTCTGCTTCCAGAAGGTCAAGGAGATCACCGTCACGCTGGCGGAGATCGAAAACGCCGCCGCCGGGCTCTCGGACGCCATCGTCAAGACCCAGCGCCGGGCCAATGCGCTGAAGAATGTGGTCATCCCCAATCTGGAGAGCACCGTCAAGTACATCTCCGATTCGCTGGATGAGAAGGACCGGGAGGAGTTCTCCCGCCTGAAGGTCATCAAGGCGCAGAAGTCCACCAAGGCCAAACGCAAAGCCGCCGGTAAAGCACAGCCCGAAACCGAGGCGTGCTGACACAGCCCGAGCATAAAAGAACCCCCCGGACGATGTCCGGGGGGTTTTTGTGTCCGGATGCCGGTTACGGGTGTGCCGGAGCGTTTCGCCAGGGGTCAGCGGCCGGTACCGAGATTTCCCTGACCAACCCTCTCAAATTCTTCCGCCCGCGGCCTCCCCTCTTGACTTCGCAGGAAAAATGCGGTATGATATCTGCGATAACGACAAAAACACAATAGCCAGGGGCGCTGGGAGCCATTCCCGGCTGTGATTGACGCAAAGTGCAGCGCCAGGTCCCTTGGCGGGAGACCGCCTGAACCTGATCCGGATAATGCCGGCGGAGGTATGCGCTTTTGCTCCTGAGGGAGACAAAAACACCAGAACTTTTCCGCTGCGGCGTTCCGCGGCGGATTTTTTATTTGCCGCGGCGCTGCGGGCGCACGGCCAGCGTGCTTTTTGTCAGAAAAAAGGAGTGTATAAAACTATGAACGCCCATCTTGCAATCCAGATCCTCCCGAAGATGAAGGACGACGACAAGGAGATCTGCCGTGTCGTCGACGAGGTTATCGCCTACATCCAGTCCACCGGCCTCCACACCTTTGTAGGGCCCTGTGAGACCGCCGTCGAGGGGGACTTCGACACCATTATGGAGATCGCCAAGCAGTGCCATCTGGTGGCCATCAAGGCCGGCGCCCCTGCGGTGAGCTCCTACATCAAGATCACCTACCGTCCGAACGGGGAGGTCCTCACCATTGACGAAAAGACAGGCAAATACCACGAGCACGAATAAGCGCGGCTCCTCGGCGCTGGCGCCGGTGGTGCTCATCGGGGTGCTGCTGATCGTCTGGCAGCTCTGCTCCGATCTGGGGGTCATGCCCAAGTACATGCTCCCCTCCCCCACCGATGTGCTCGCCGCCTTTATCGGGGACTTCCCTGCGCTGATGACCCACGCCCGGGTCTCCCTCACCGAGGCCTTTCTCGGGCTGGGGACAGCCATCCTCCTCTCCTTCACGGTGGCCTTCCTGATGGACCGCTTCCGGCTGGTGCGGGAGGCGGTGTACCCCATCGTCATCCTCACCCAGACGGTGCCCACAGTGGCCATTGCCCCGCTGCTGGTGCTCTGGCTTGGATACGGCATCCTGCCCAAGGTGGTGCTCATCGTCATCACCTGCTTCTTCCCGATGACCATCGGGCTGCTTAGCGGGTTTGCCAGCGCCGACCCGGATTTCATCAATATGATGCGGGCCATGGGGGCCAGCCCCTGGCAGATCTTCCGCTATGTCAAGCTGCCGTCCTCGCTGGAACAGTTCTTCTCCGGGCTGCGCATCGCCGCCTCCTACTCGGTGGTGGGCGCGGTCATCTCGGAGTGGCTCGGCGGGTTTGAGGGGCTCGGCGTCTATATGACCCGGGTGAAAAATTCCTACTCGTTTGACAAAATGTTCGCCGTCATCCTTTTGATCTCGATCATCAGTCTGGTGCTGATCAAGACGGTTGACCTGCTGAAAAACCGGGCGATGCCCTGGACCCGCCTTTCCGGCGAAAAGTCCTGACAGCGCCCAGATGGAGTTGAATCTGCTATGAAAAAAAGACTGCTTGCGATCCTTCTGGCCGGGGCGATGGGGCTGAGCCTCACCGCCTGCTCCGGCTCCGATACCCCCTCCTCCTCCACTGCGGACGGCGAGGGGAACGCCGACCTGACCAAGGTCTCCATCGTCCTCGACTGGACCCCGAACACCAACCACACCGGCCTCTATGTGGC
>CAJFQR010000045.1 GCA_904419105.1 Candidatus Avimicrobium faecavium | reverse complement strand
GAACCGGCTGCCCCAGCTTGTGCTGCTGGACATTATGCTGCCGCAGGAAGATGGCCTGACCATCCTCAATAAACTGCGCAGCCGGTCGGATACCCGCCGGCTGCCGGTGATCATGCTCACCGCCAAGAGCAGTGAATTCGACAAGGTCACCGGCCTGGATTCCGGCGCCGATGACTATATCGCCAAGCCATTCGGCATGATGGAGCTCATCTCCCGCATCCGGGCGGTGCTGCGCCGTACCGGTGGCGATACCGAGGAAAAATCCTGGCGGGTAGGTGAGCTGTATGTCCAGCCGGGGCGGCACATAGTCCAGGTTGGCGGAGAGGACATCACCCTGACCTATAAGGAGTATGAGCTGTTGTGCGCGCTGCTTGAGGCGGATGGCCGCGTCCTGACCAGGGATACGCTGCTGAGCACCATCTGGGGTTATGACTTTGACGGAGACACCCGCACTGTCGATGTTCACATTCGCCGTCTGCGACAGAAGCTTGGCGAAGCCGGCAGCTGTATCGAGACGGTCAAGGGCATCGGATATAAGATCGGAGGCTAAACTTCGATGTACAAAAGGATCTTTCGCTCAGTCTGCGCAACAGCACTGGCGGTTTTTGCGCTGAGTCTTGTCTTTGTGCTCGGTATGCTCTCCCAGTATTTTGGACAGCAGCTTGAGCAGGAACTGCGCACTGAGGCCTCTTACCTGGCCAAAGGTATTGACGCCGCCGGGGAGAGCTTTTTGGACGGCCTCTCTTATGACGATAAGAGAGTGACGCTGATCGGAGGGGACGGTACCGTCCTCTACGACAGCGAGGCCAATTCGGCCGCTATGGAGAACCACCGGGACAGAGAGGAGTTTGTCGAGGCGAAAGAGACTGGTGTCGGGGAGAGCGTGCGATACTCCCGTACGCTGATGGAGCGCACCATCTACTACGCTCTCCGTCTTGAGAACGGTGATGTGCTGCGTGTCTCGGATGTGCAGGAGTCGGTGCTCACCGTACTGCTGCGCTTTGCCCAACCCGTTTTTGTGCTGATTTTGGTGGTGCTTGGAGTATCTGCCTTTGCCGCATCCCAGGTGTCTCACGCTATTGTGCGGCCGCTCAACAGTATGGATCTGGATGAAAATCCCTCCGGCTTGGAGGAATACGACGAGCTGGCGCCGCTGTTTTTACGCATTGAGCACCAGCGGGCTACCATTGAACAGCAGCTTGAAGAAGCGGTGAAAATGCGGGAGGAGTTCCGCCTCATAACCGAGAATATGACTGAGGGATTTTTAATGATCGATCGGGGCACTAACCTGCTCACCTACAATTCGGCGGCGCTGCGGCTGCTTGGCGTCCCGGAAGGGGCCACTGGAAAGAGTGTGCTGATTCTCAACCGGAGCGAGGTGTTCCGTACCGTCGTCGATGAATCGCTGGCCGGCCGCCATGCTGAGCAGAATATGGAGCGGAGCGGGCGTGTCTACAACCTGCTGGCCAATCCGGTGCTGGATGGTGAGCGGGTGATCGGAGCCGTAATCATCATCCTCGATGTCACAGAGAGCCAGCAGCGGGAGCAGCTGCGCCGTGAGTTTACCGCCAATGTCTCCCATGAGCTCAAGACGCCGCTGACCTCCATCTCCGGTTTTGCTGAATTGATGCGCACCGGTACGGTACCTCAGGAGGATGTCATCGACTTTTCCAGCCGTATCTACGACGAGACCCAGCGTCTTATCACATTGGTTGGGGATATTATCCGCCTTTCCGAACTGGACGAGCGGGCTCAGGGAGGCGGATTCGACCGGGAGAAGGTGGATGTCACTGCGCTCTGTGAAGAGATCATCGACCGACTCTCCGCTGTTGCGGACAGAAGAAAGGTTGTCTGTACCGTTCAGGCGCCGGAGAGTGTCTTGGTCGAGACATCCCGCCGGATCCTGGACGAGGTAATCTACAACATCTGTGACAACGCCATCAAATACAACAAAGCCGAAGGCAGTGTCCGCATTACGGTAACCGAAGCTCCGGCAGAGGTGAGTATTGCAGTACGGGACACCGGCATTGGCATTCCTGCGGAGGACCAGCAGCGGGTGTTCGAACGGTTTTACCGGGTGGACAAGAGTCATTCCCGGGAGATCGGAGGCACAGGACTGGGGCTTTCCATCGTCAAGCACGGGGCGATTGCCCTTGGAGCGTCGCTCCATCTGGAAAGCCAGGAAGGGGTTGGCACTACTGTTACCCTTGCTTTGCCGAAGCTGCGGCCCTCGAAAACAGAGTGAGAAAATTCAGGCTGAGAAATGGTCTGGATGATTTGGCGTTTTCAGCAGAGAAATTCGGGATTTTTTATCCAAATTGCTAAAAGTAAAATTGGGCCTTGCATTTCCCGTCAGGCGATGATATAATAGTTTTTGCGTTGACGGGGTATGGCGCAGATTGGTAGCGCGCTACCTTGGGGTGGTAGAGGCCGTGGGTTCGAATCCCGCTACTCCGACCAATCGCAGAGAGCTCGGATGCTTCGGCATCCGGGCTCTTTCTTTTTCAGAACAGATGGGAGGGATCCGATGATCGAGACGATGCAGGATTTGCAGCGGGTACGCCGGCGGTTGTGGCACGCCGGTGGGCACTTGAATGAGTTTGAGCTGTACGACATGGGCGCCGGCGGACAGGGAGGGCGCCTTGCGGCCGTGCTCTGCCAGCAGGGAGATTTTGCCTGCTATCATACCGGCGGAGGACTTTTTCTCCGTGAAAGTCCCCATGCCTATCTCCAGGCAGAGCTTGACTTTTTGACCGGCGGCGGAGTGCAGCTCTATAGTGCAGTGGGCTCAACCAACGATGTGGCTCGGCAGCTGCTGCTCGCCGGAGCGGCGAACGGCACTGCGGTGCTTGCCGATACCCAGACCGCCGGCCGGGGCCAGCGGGGGCGAGCGTTCTCCTCGCCTGGGGGAAGCGGCATCTATCTGACAGTGCTGCTGCGGGCTGTAACGGACCGCTTTTCTCCGACCTGGCTCACACCGGCATCAGCAGTGTTGGCTTCCCAGGCACTTGAACCTTTTCTCACCAGGGAGCTGCATATCAAATGGGTCAACGACCTCTTTCTCGACGGGGCAAAGGTCTCCGGCATCCTCACCGAGGCGGTGCCCGGGGAGAACGGACGGATTCTGGGCTTTCTCATAGGTATTGGAGTGAATTTCGCCACCGAGCCGGCGCTGCTGCCCTCGGTGGCCGGCAGCCTTCGGGATGTACTGCGAGTTGGAAGCGGCCGGGTGGAAGCTGCTGCCGCCTTGATCCGGGCATTTCGGGAGGCACTGCCCAAGGCGGCGGCAGACGGTTCCTTTCTGCAGGAGTACCGCCGGCGCAGTCTGCTGCTCGGCAGCGAGGTGAAAGTGGTATCTCCGTCCGGTGAGAGCTATCTTGCCGTTGCAGAGGCTATCGATGACGACTGTGCGCTGGTGGTGCGCACTGCCTCCGGACGCCGGCGTCTGACTACTGGAGAGGTGAGCATTCGACCGGTTGGAGAGAGCTGGCGGCAGTGCAGTGATCCGGCTGAAAAATGATACTTATTCAATAGAACCGACATCGGTTCGACAGCAAAAGAACTTGCACGGTACCGTAAAATATAGTATGATTATAATAGTGTTTTGTACCCTGTCGCCTTCCGGATCCCGGCGGGAATGGTATTCTGTACGAAAGGAGCGAGCTGCCAGTGGCGCAGGAGAGATGTCCCTTCTGTCTCAACCTCTGTGAGGAAAATATCTGTCCGCACTGCGGCGGAGAGCGGGATGCTGCAGTGGCGGAGAGCACCCGCGCCCAAGCCCGGGCGGTTAACTCACTGCTTACAGGACGCTATCAGATAGGCCGCGTGCTCTCGGTCAACGGAGAAGGCATCACCTACCTGGGGTATGATATTCAGGACGACGCCCGGGTGGTGATCCGGGAATATTTCCCCAAGGGGCTCTGTACCCGCCAGGCAGACGGCACCGTTCAGGTGGATGACAGTGTGCTGCTTCCCTTCAAGAGCCTGATGTTTGACTTCACTGACATTTACAAGGCGGTGGCGGAAAATCCGGCTGAAGGTTTGCAGAAGGTACGGGAGATCTTCCTGGAGGAGGGTACCGCCTATGTTGTCTGTGAGCTCTACGACCTGCCTACATTGGGCCAGTATGTCCGGGAGCGTGGGGCAATGCCGGCTATCGAAGCTCGCCGGGTGGTGCTTGAACTCTGTGCGGCGCTGACGCCGGTGCATCGGGTGGGGATGATCCACGGTGGTGTCAGCCCGTCCAACATTTTCATCGATGAGGAGTCCAACATCGTCCTTACCGGGTTCTCTACGCTGTCGCTTCGCACCCGCGGCAGCGGAATTCCCGAAGAGCTCTATCCGGGCTTTTCTGCTCCGGAGCAGTATGAGGCCAACCTGTGGCAGGGCAGCTGGACTGATGTCTATGGCATCGGTGCAGTGGCCTACTATATGCTCACCGGCCGGGTGCTGCCGGCGGCCACCGAGCGCCGTGCCGGGGAGGAACTGTCCTTTTCCGGCGTTGTCGGGGCTCCGGGGAGTCTGCTGCCGGCTGTGGGAAAGGCCTTGCAGATGGACAGCGCTGCCCGCATTCAGAGCATCGAGGAACTCTCGGCGGCAATTCTTCAGTCCCGGCAGGGGGATACCTCGGTGTTTTCCATCCGTGCCAATGAGACGCTGATCCTCGATGAAAAGACCCGGGTGATCGGCAAACGCCCGGCTGCTGTACCGGAGGAAAAGACTACCGTTCTTCCTGATCGGAGTCAGGGACCTGCCCGGCGCCCCCGAAAGAAGTTCTCCAAAGGGAAAATTGCTCTGTTGTTGACGGCCTTTGCCGCAACCTGCTGTGCCGCTGCCGTACTGGTGAGTGTCCTTATCGGAGTGCCACTGCAGCTGCCCAGCTTTGATTTCTTTGGCAGTGAGCCATCGGTCATCGATTTCCCGGAGCCCAATACTGTGCCGTCTCTGGTTGGCCGGTATGTGGACAGTGTTACTTCCAATGCGGAATGGGAAGAGGACTTTCAGTTCAGCATTGTCTATGAATATGACGACTCGATTCCCGAGGGCATCATCATCGAACAGGCCCCGGATCCCGGGGTGAAGATGATCAACCGGGGCATTATCATTCTTACTGTAAGCCAGGGTTCCCGCAATGTACAGATGCCAGGGCTGGTGGGTAGTCAGCTTGAATTTGCCCTCAAGACCCTTGGAGATATGGGGATTCGCTATGAGATCGTCGAAAGCGATGCCTATGCCCCGGGCATCGTCGGCCAGACCAGTGTGGTGGAGGGGCAGACCATCGACAAAACCACTGATGTGGTCACTCTCACCGTTGGTGCTTCGGCTGATGAGAGCGAAGAGAGTGACGGGGAATAAAACGAAAACCAAAACGCCTGATCCTGAATACAGGGTCAGGCGTTTTTTCGTATAAAAATCCCTCCGCGGGGCAGGCTAACAGAAGAGCGGTCAAGGAGGGTGAGAAGCATTGCTGGAACGGCGCTGTGCCGGTGTCTATGCCGGTCTGATCGCAGCGATGATGGGATTGGTGCTGCGGCTTTATATACTCTCTCAGTCCGCCTACTATGCGGCGGTAGCCGGCGGACAGAGCAGCTGGCTGCTGGAGGTGGACACCAGCCGGGGGCAGATCTATGACTGCGAGCTGCAGCCTTTGGTATCCACCGAAATGGCCTATCTGGCGGCGGTGGAGCCCTCTGCCCAGGCGGCGGCAGCACTCTACTCGGCCCTGGCACCGGAACAGAGGGAGGCGGTGACCCGACATCTGGCCGGGTTGCCCCCTTTTGTCATCGAGGTGGAGGCTCCAGAGGTCTATGCGCCGGGGGTGGAGGTATTTTCGGTGTCCCAGCGCAGTACCGAAGACCAGACGGCGGTGCATCTGATCGGCTATCTGGATCAGGAAGGCCACGGGGTCACCGGCATCGAAGCAGCCTATGACACGCTGCTCACCGAAGCGGGAGGCACTCTTTCGGTGCGCTATACCACCGATACGATGGGCAGGGCCTTGGCCACCGAGCCGCCGGAAGTGGTGGATGAGGGCTACAATGGGGCAGGCGGAGTGGTGCTCACCATCGACCGGGAGATTCAGCTGCTGGCGGAGGAGGCGGCTGCCCGGCACTTTGAAAAAGGGGCGGTGGTGGTGCTGGATGTACACACCGGAGAGATCCGGGCGATGGCCAGCCTGCCGGTTTACGATCCGGAGAATGTTGCTGCAGCGCTGGATGACCCGGACACCCCGCTGATCAACCGGGCACTGCTGCCGTACAGTGTTGGCTCAACTTTCAAGGTATTGGTGGCAGCCACAGCGCTGGAACAGGGCTATGCCGGCCACACCTATGACTGTCCCGGCTATATCCAGGTCGGTGATACGGTTTTTCACTGCCACAATCTGGCGGGGCACGGGCTGCTGGATATGACCGGTGCGCTGGAAAAGTCCTGCAATCCCTATTTCATCTCGCTGATTCAGCTTACAGGAGGTGAATCGGTGGCCGCTAAAGCCTCCGCCATTGGCTTTGGCTCTCCGCTGGAGCTGGCAGATGGCATCACTGCCGCGGCTGGACGGCTACCGACCTACGAGGAGTTGTCGGTGCCCGGGCAGGAGGCAAATTTTGGGTTTGGGCAGGGATATCTTATGGCTACGCCGCTGCAGATTGCCCAGTTGATGGCTGCCATCGCCGGGGACGGCGCTGCGGTCACACCCAAACTGGTGGCCGGCTTCACCGAGAACGGCGAGACCCTCTCCGAGTACACGCCGACCTACTCGGCCAAGCAGGTGGTGACCCCGTCAGCGGCAATCCAGGTTCAGCAGATGATGATCTCGGTGGTGGAGGAGGGCAGTGGAACACTGGCAAAGCCGGAGCTCCTCGGCGCCGGCGGCAAGACAGGTTCCGCCCAGACCGGCACCTATGATGAAAATGGAGAGGAGATCGTGCAGGCGTGGTTTGCCGGGTTTTATCCGGCGGATGATCCCCAGTATGCTATCGCCGTACTGGCCGAGGGGATGGAGGATGGCGGTCGCTATGCCGCCCCTGTGTTTAAGGAGATCTGTGACGGCATTGCGAATGCGGGAAAGGTAGGGTAACATGGCAGAGAGATTTTCATTCACGGTCGTACCGACAGGGGAGAGCACTGCGGACCAGCTTCGGGAAAAACTGCTGCGGGTGGAAGGAATCTCGGAGGCGGATGTCTCCCGACAGCAAGGACGGGTGGTTCTCACCGTCGAAGGTCTTGCCCGGGAGGCTCTGGAACAGCTGCTGGAGCAGAGCGGCTATGAGGTCACCGGATTTCTGCGCGGCTGACCGGAGAATAAGATTTTATCCGGCGGGTCTTGCAAATAGCGGTGGGATATTGTATAATAAATAAGCCTAAGTATGTACAAAAGGCGTCTTTTGGCGTGTGCTTTGCCACGCTGGCAGATTGGTCCTGTGCGATCGACGGCCGTGAACCATGTCAGGCGGGGAACCGAGCAGCATTAAGCGGTTCGAAGATGTGCCGCAGGTAATCTGTTTGCCAGTGTGACAAAGCACACGCTTTTGCGTATGACCATCCGGTGGGAGGGGGGCAGAGGAGATATGCACATTGCGCTCTATCGCAAGTATCGGCCGGCTACATTCGACGATGTGGTGGGTCAGGAGCACATCGTCACCACGCTGCGCCATGAGGTCCTCACCGGGACGCCGGCCCATGCCTATCTGTTCACCGGCAGCCGCGGCACCGGCAAGACCACCTGTGCCAAGATCCTGGCCAAGGCCCTCAACTGCCGCCATCCGGTGGACGGTGACCCCTGCTGCGAATGCGACATCTGCCGCGGTATCGACGAGGGGGCGGTGCTGGATGTGATGGAGATCGACGCCGCCAGCAACAACGGCGTCGACAACATCCGGGATCTGCGGGATGAGGCCGGCTTTACCCCGGCAGTGGGCCGCTATCGGGTGTACATCATCGACGAGGCTCACATGCTCTCTCCCGGCGCCTTCAACGCGCTGCTCAAGATCATGGAGGAGCCTCCGGCCCATGTGGTCTTTATCCTTGCCACCACAGAGGTGCATAAGATTCCGGCCACCATCCTCTCCCGGTGCCAGCGGTTCGATTTCTACCGCATACCCAGGGAGGCAGTGGCCGCCCGGCTTCAGTACATCGCTGAACAAGAGGGCTTTACCCTCGATGCGGACGCGGCAATGCTCATCGCCGGGCTTTCCGACGGGGCGCTGCGGGATGCCATCTCGCTGCTGGATCTCTGCTCCTCATACAACAGCACGATCACAGCCGAGGTGGTCTATGCGGCCTCCGGTACCGTCGGCACCGGACATCTCTACGACCTGGCCGATGCCGCCGCCGATGGCGATACCGCCCGGGCGCTGAAGATCGCCGCCGATCTCTCTCACCGCTCGATGGATGAGAGCCGACTTACCGAGCAGCTCATTGGTCACTTCCGGGATCTGATGCTCACCCGTGCGGTGCAGGATCCGGCGCCGCTGCTGGATACGCCGGCGCTGGATCTGGACCGGCTGCGGGCCCAGTCTGACCGCTTTTCAATGGAGCGGATCCTCTACTCGATCGAGGTGCTTCAGGATACACTGTCCCGGATGTCCCGTTCGACCGAGCGGCGCACCGAGCTGGAGATGGCGCTGGTCAGGCTCTGTGATCCACGGCTTTCCACCAAGACGGAGGCCCTGCTTGAGCGCATCGAAAAGCTGGAGTCGGCGCTGCGCAGCGGCGGACTCCGGGCACCGGAGCCCGCGCCTCATCAGCCCGCTCCGATCGAGCCTGCTGCCAAGGTTGACGAGATCGCTCCGGCGCCGGCACCTGCGGCAAAGCCGGCCCAGACTGCCCGCCGGGAGGCCTTTGACAAGCTTCCGGAGGAGAAGATCACCAACTGGCGGGAAATCCTCGACCGGCTGGGTAAGCACAATCCGGCGCTTGGCGGTGCGCTGGTGGGCTCTACCGCCTACCGCAAGGGCAACTATGTGCTCATCGATTGCCGGGACGATTTCTTTCTCAAGCTCATGCGGGAGAACGAATACGCCAGGGAGTGCATCAAGCAGGCGGTCTTTGAGGTCACCGGTGTTCGCTGCAACATCGGTCCCCATAAGAGGGCGGTGAAGGAGGAGACCGCCGAGGCGGATCCCCTCGCTCAATTCATTGAAACTCTTGACCTTCCAGAGGACAGGGTTCAAATAGACTGATAATGTCAAACTGTGATATTTTGGAGGAAACAAAACCATGAAAGCAAGAATCCCGAAGAACTATGGCGGTATGCCCGGCAGCATGCAGGGTATGATCCAGCAGGCCCAGAAGATGCAGGAGGAGATTACCAAGAAGCAGGCGGAGATTGATGAGATGGACTTCACCGCTTCGGTCGGTGGCGGCGCTGTTGAGGTGGTTATGAGCGGTAAGAAGGAACTCAAATCCATTACCATCAAGCCGGAGGTCGTCGATCCGGAGGATGTGGAGATGCTTCAGGATCTGGTGATCAGCGCGGTCAACGAGGTCCTGCGTGCGGTAGAGTCCAAGACCAGCGACGAGATGGACAAGATCACCAACGGCTTGAACATCCCCGGCCTGCTGTAAGGGAAGGGGAGTCCGATGGCCTATCAGGTTGTCCCGCTGCAGAAGCTGATCGAGCACTTTGAGCGTCTGCCGGGCATCGGGCGCAAATCCGCCCAGCGACTGGCCTTCTATGTGCTCGGAATGCCCAAGGAGCGGGCGGAGGACTTTGCCCATACGATCCTGGAAGCCCGGGAAAAGATCCATAAGTGCGCAATCTGTCAGAATCTCACCGACGAGGAACTCTGTCCCATTTGTCGGGATGAGGGGAGGGACCGTACCACCATCTGTGTGGTGGAAAATTCCCAGGATGTGCTGGCCTTTGAGCGCACCAAGGAGTATAAAGGAGTTTACCATGTGCTCGGTGGGCTCATCTCGCCGATGGACGGCATCGGGCCGGATCAGCTGGCACTCAAGGAGTTGCTTCGCCGGGTCGCCGATGACACCGTGCAGGAGGTCATCATGGCCACCAATCCCACAGTGGAAGGGGAGGCCACTGCCATGTACATTGCCCGGTTGCTCAAGCCGATGGGGGTCAAGGTCAGCCGGCTGGCCTATGGGATCCCGGTTGGCGGAAATCTGGAATATGCCGATGAAACCACTCTCTACCGCGCCCTCGAGGGCCGCAGTGAGATCTGACCGCATCGGTGTGAAAAGCCGGCAAGCGGTCACCCGCCTGCACGGCTTTTTTATCAGTCCGATCCTATTTGTATCTGAAAGAAGGAGGGGAGGTTATGGAGCAGCTCCGTTCGCTCCCAGCCCGGCTGCTGAAGTTCCGCTTTGTGCGCTTCTGCATCACCGGGGGACTCAATACGGCGGTGGATTTCCTGGTGTTTTTCCTGCTGAGCTACCTCACCGGGGTCGGGCCATACCTGGGCCAGGTCATCAGTTACAGCGCCGGTATTCTCAACAGCTACTGCATCAACCGCCGCTGGACCTTTGAGACGAAAAATCGGTTCTTCAGCCGTGAGATGGTGCGCTTTTTGGCGGTGAACCTTGTGGTGCTCGGGGTGAGCGTGGCCAGTATGTGGCTGCTCACCGGTCAGTTTGGCTGGAACACCTGGGTGGCTAAGATCGCTACCACCGCTTTGACGATGGTATTGGGTTTCGTGCTCAACCGGCTGGTGGTCTTTCGTGGGGCAGCCCATTGACGGATCCTGATTTTGTGG
>CAJFQR010000044.1 GCA_904419105.1 Candidatus Avimicrobium faecavium | reverse complement strand
CTTCGATGGCTTGTGACACCACTTCGCATTGATACAAACCTTTCAAGGCCAGAGGGCCGGGAGTTTTCTCCCGGCCTTTTGGCTTTTTGTGTATCCAATTTTGTGGGTAAGATGCCCCGGTGTTTTCTTGAAAAAGCAGATTCCGTTTGTTACAATAGACCCATAGAGAAAAGGAAAGAGGTGCCGCCGAGCAGGCAGTAGTACCGGCACTGGAGAGCCTGTTCACCCAGCCACTGCCGTCGGAATACCGGCGGATGTTTGGCGCCGCTCCCAAGGAAGATCTGCTCGCGAACCGCAGCCGTCTGCAGAATCGGGCAATTTTTTTGGAGGAACAGGCAAGCCTCGCCGTGCCAGCTTTTGATAAGATGGACGAAAAGGAGGGGGAGTGAAATGATACAGATCCCAGAGATCGCCGTCCGCACGATCGAACAGGCCGGCGGCGATCGTCACGACATCGCCCATTTTCTAAAAGTATATGCCTATGCTCGGACCATCGGTCTCTGTGAGGGGCTGGACGTTTCCACACAGACGGTCCTTGAGGCGGCGGCAGTGAGGAGGAGGATTGTGCCATTGCCGAGACCGTAGTAGCGGTCTTTGAGCCGCTGACTCGCTGATCTGATCCGGGAAGGAGGAGCACCTATCTGTCCTGTCCGCTTCATCCCACCTTGCATGACAAGGGCTGTGCCCTCTGTATCGCTAAAAAACTCCGGCTAAAGGAGGTGCCCAACTGTTTCTTCCATCTTATGGAGGGTGCAGACGGGCGCTCGGGTGATACCTTTGCCGATTTTTCGGCAGCTGTACAGAATGCCAAACAGGATCGCTGATGGCTCCTGACAGAAAAAAGCCCCGGATCTCCGGGGCTTTTTTGAATGGAAAGCGGTCACATGCCGGTCCAGCCGATGGTGGCCAGGTAGTAGAGCAGTGCCCAGTGCAGCGCCAGCATCAGTGCCAGATAGGGCAGGCACCATTTGAGCCATTTGTTGTAGGGGACCTTGGCCACAGCCAGTCCGCCCATCGTCCAGCCGAGGAACGGGGAGATAATGTTGCCGAAGCCGTCGCCGATGAGGAAGGCCTGAACCGCAACCTGACCTTCCAGGCCGAGGTGGGTGGCGATGGGCTTGATCAGGGGCATCATCGCCGCTACCTTTGCGGAAGCGGACGGCACAAAGATATCCAGTACCCAGACCACCGCAGAGATTCCGATGGCCGCGAAGCCCTTGGAGAGGCTCTCCAACGGCATACAGGCGTAATAGGCGATGGTGTCCAGGATCTTGCCCTCCTGCATGATCAGCGAGATGGCGCCGGCAAAACCGATGATGAAGGCGATAAAGCCCATATTGGCGACGCCCTTTTCAAAGAGCTTGCCGATTTGGTCGGTTTTGAGGCCGTTGATCAGGCCGCAGAGGATAGCTACCGGGATAAGGACCGCAGGCATGACGGCGTTGCCAAGGCCGAGAGAGAGGTTCAGCGTGATGGCCACCGGGAATTGTGCGATGAACAGCGCCGTAATCAGCAGATCCCGGCCGGTGATGTGCTTTTCTTCCATCTCCAGACTGCTGTTCAGATCCGCCTGCCAGCTGAGATCGCCCATGGCCGATTTGCTCGGGTCCTTTTCAATGCGTTTGGCGTACCAGGTCACATACAGGGCGCCGACAACGGCAGTGACAAGCAGGAACACCAGCCGCAGATTATAGCCGGAATAGAGGGTGATGCCCATGATGGACTGGGCGGTGTAGGAGCCGCCGGGCCGGCAGGCAAAACCGGTGAGGGTCCCCAGCAGGGAGATACTGGCGCCGCTGATCGGATCCAGCCGCAGTTTCTGGGCGAACATGACGCCGATGGGGACTACCGCAATCAGCGAGTCGCCGCCGCCAAAAGCGCCCAGCAGTGCCATCAGCAGGAACATAATGGGGACCAACACGGAGATGCCCTTGTCCCGGAGCTTATAGACACAGCCGTCGATGACCCGGTCCAGCGCGCCAGTGCCCATCGTCACACCGATAGCGCCGCCGCTTGCGAGCAGCACCGCAATGACAGTGGCGGAATTCACCAGGCCGGTGTAGATGTACATGAGCATCTGTCCGGGGTTCACCGGGTTCTGTTCCACCCGGGTGTAGACGCCGTCTACGAACTCGCCGGCAGGCAGAACATAGGTCAGCGCGGTCATCAGGACCATCATACCGAAGAGAAGAAACAGCATATGGGGGACCTTGAATCCGGACTTTTTGGGTTTCGCTTGAGCCTGTGCAGCCATTAGGAGCCCTCCTTTGTTGTGTTTTATATTTTGACTAAAAATAATTAACTTTGTTGCTGATATTTTAGTCTACTTTTCTTCATTATAGTGCCAAAGTGTCCGTAAGTCAAGGAAATACACCGATCTTTTTGAAAGAAAAAGCAGAATTGCCGGGATGCCCTTAGTGTTCAGAACTCGAGTGACGGGGATTTTTGGGAGTGATCAGGATTCCTGAGGCAATCCCTGTACGATCATCTGAGTGGCCAATGCCGCCATCTGGGCCGAAGGCTCCTGCATCCCACTGGCGACCCAGGTGCGGATAAGTCCAATGACGCCGGAAACGACGAATTCCAGATAGTAGTTGGTGGTCTCGGCATCGCCGAGGTCGTAGAGGCCGTTCCACTCCCGCAGGTACATCCGATAGATGAGCACCCGCAGCTGGGTGTGAAATTCCATCTCCCCATAGCCCAGGATGGTGACGAACAGCTCCCGGTTTTCCGCTACGAAGTCGAACACCTCGGTGAGTACCGCCTGCAGGCCTGCCGGAGTGCTGCCGGCCCGGATCCGTTCCGCTTGAAAGCCAGCAAGGACCGCCGAAAGCTCTTCAAAGAGTTCCTGACCCACCTGGCGGCGCAGGTCCTCCAGATCGCGGTAATGGGTGTAAAAGGTCCCGCGGTTGACATCGGCCAGGTCGGTGAGCTCCCGCACAGTGATCTCCCCGAGGTCCTTCTCCCGCATCAGCGCCGCCAGTGCGTCCCGCAGCCGCTTTTTGGTACGGCGCACCCGCCGGTCCTGATCCTGCTGTCTTGGCATATCTTCATCTCCCATAAAATTTCCCTGGTTTTTCAACGGATCTTCGGTACTCTGTCCATTATTCCACAGAGGTCCCTGTGTTTGCCGATTGAATCTTTTTCGATTTTCATTATAATAGACATATGAGGAATAATCAACATCTGCCGAATATCAAAGGCAGGATGAGCGGACCGGAGGCGGAAGCAATGGCGTACATATCACTGAACGGTGTAGTCAAGCGGTATCAGATGGGGGAGGTGACCATCACCGCCGCTGACCACATCACCTTTGACATCGAGAAGGGGCAGTTCGTTGTCATCGTCGGGCCGTCCGGTGCCGGCAAGACGACAGTGCTCAATATGCTCGGCGGTATGGACTCCTGCGATGAGGGTACCATCACCGTAGATGGGGCGCTGGTGAGTGAGTACAACAGCCGGCAGCTGACCACCTACCGCCGGTATGATATCGGCTTCGTCTTTCAGTTCTACAACCTGGTGCAGAACCTCACTGCCCTGGAGAATGTGGAGCTTGCCACCCAGATCTGCAAGGATCCGCTGGACCCGGAGGAGGTATTGCGCCATGTGGGGCTGGGTGACCGGTTGGGAAACTTCCCGGCGCAGCTCTCCGGCGGGGAACAGCAGCGGGTGGCCATTGCCCGTGCCCTTGCCAAAAATCCCAAGCTGCTGCTCTGCGATGAGCCCACCGGTGCGCTGGACTATGTCACCGGTAAATCCATTCTGGCGCTGCTGCAGGATACCTGCCGTCAACAGGGAATGACGGTGGTGGTCATTACCCACAACACGGCCATCGCCCCGATGGCCGACAAGGTCATCCATGTGAAAAACGGCACCGTAGACCACATCGAAGAAAATCCCACACCGACACCGGTGCAGCAGATCGAGTGGTAGGAGGGCGCCATGGCGAAACGAACACCCAACCGGCTTTTGACCGATGCCCTTCGGGAGATTAAAAATACACGCAGCCGCTTTGTCTCGCTGCTGGTGCTTTCGGCGCTGGCGGTGTGCTTCCTTGCGGGGCTGCGGGCTACCGAGCCGGATATGAAGCGTTCGGCGGACCGGTATTTTGATGAGCAGCGGCTGATGGACCTGCATATCCTCTCGACACTGGGACTCACTGATGCGGATGCCGGGGCACTGGCTGCGGTGGAGGGCGTCGAGACAGTGGAGCCGGCCTACACCATCGACGCCATGCTCCGCTTTGGGGAGAATGAGATCGTCGTCAAGGGTCTGTCCTATCAGGAGGGCGGGCTCAACGCGCCGCATCTTGAGGAGGGCCGTCTGCCTGAGCGTGCGGACGAATGTCTGGTGGAGCCGGATCTTCTGAGTGAAAACGGCCTCTCCATTGGGGACACGATCACACTGGATACCGGTTCCGGCACCTATGAGGATGCCCTCGCCGGTGAGAACTTTACCATCGTCGGTACGGCGGATTCTCCGCTCTATGTCGGTGTCGACCGGGGCAGTTCCTCGCTGGGCACCGGTCAGGTGTCCGCCTTTGTGCTCCTTCCGGCGGAGGCCTTCACGATGGAGAGTTACACCGACATCTATGTGACGCTGGACGGCGCCGCCGGGCTGCTCTGCTACGATGATGCGTATACCGATCTGGTCGAACAGATGCAGGACGAGCTGGAGCCCTTTGCCCGGGAGCGGGCAGACCTGCGGGAGGCGGAGGTCATCGGAGAGGCCAATGAGAAACTCGCCGACGCTGAGCAGGAGCTGGCCGATGCGGAAGCGGAGGCGGACCAGGAGCTGGCCGATGCCTGGCAGGAGCTGACCGATGCCCGCCAGGAGCTGGATGACGGCTGGGCCGAGTATGAGGACGGCCAGCAGACACTGGAGGAGGAGATCGCCGACGCCGAGCAGAAGATTGCCGACGGAGAAGAGGAGCTGGCCGACGCCCTTGAGGAACTGGAAGAGGGGGAGGAACGGCTGGAGGACGGCGAGGACGAACTGGCCGACGGCTGGAGGCAGTATAACAGCGGTCTTGCCCAGTATGAGGCGGCCCTTGCGGAATTCCAGCCCAAGAAAGAGGGATTTGACCAGGAAGTCACCCTCTATGGGAGCAGATATGCCGAGTTTCAGGAGAGCGTAGAGCCGCTTCTGCCCTTTTTGCCTGGTTATGATGTAGATAGTCTATATAATGATTTGGCTACAAAGCCAGATGCTGTTGAGGCGATCCTTGCTGGCGAAGAGGATAAGATTCAAGTCCAAATCGATGAACTCCCCAGTAAAGAAGAACTGCTACAGGATCTTGTTGGATTTGAATCTCAGACTGCTGAAGAGATTTTAGTGATTTGCGAGGAAATTGAAGCCCAAATCGCTGCGCTTGATAAAACGGACACCAATTATAACGAAAATTTGTCACAACTAAATGCCGAATTGGAGCGCGCAAAGAAAGCCTATAAAGCTAGATTGAATTATACTCTATTAGAACAATTGAACGAATCAATTGTTCACATAAAATCTATTGAAGATGCGCTTCCCGGTTTAATATCATCGGTTCAGGACCTAAATAAATTACACCTTGAGATCGAAGAAAACCGCCCGGAGATTGAAGCGGCCCAGGCCCAGTTTGAGGCACAAAAGGCCCAGTTTGATGCCGCTTATCAGGATCTGCAGGACGGTGAAGCCGAACTGCGGGAGGGCCGGATCGAACTGCAGCAGGGTTGGGATGAGTACGAAGACGGCCTCAAGGATCTGGAAGAGGCAAGGGAGACGCTGCGCACCGAGACCGCCGATGCCGAACAGGAACTGGCCGACGCTCTGGCGGAGCTGGAGGACGGAGAACAGGAGTATGCAGACGGCCTTGTGGAATACGAGGACGGAAAGGCGGAGGCGGAACAGAAGATCGCCGATGCCCGCAAGGAGCTGGAACAGGCGCGCCGGGACATTGAGGCCATCGAGGACTGTGAATGGTATGTCCTTGGGCGCAATACCAACGCCGGTTATGTGAGCTATTCGATGGACGCCGACCGTATGGGCAATTTGGCATCGGTGTTCCCGCTCATCTTCTTCCTGGTGGCGGCGCTCGTCTGCCTGACCACAATGACCCGTATGGTCGAGGAGGAACGGGTCACCATCGGCGGGCTCAAGGCGCTGGGGTATTCCAGGGGGGCCATCGCCGTCAAATATGTGGGTTACGGCTTTTTGGCCAGCGCCATTGGATCGCTGCTCGGGCTGGCAGTTGGGCTTACCTTGCTGCCGTGGATCATCTGCAACGCCTGGAACATCATCTACGCCGTCGGCCCGGTCCAGTATGGACTGGAGCCGGTCACCTCCACCGCCGCCTGTCTGGCGGCGGTGGGCACGGTGACCCTGTCCGCCTTGGGGGCCTGCTTCTCCACCCTGACTGCAGTGCCTGCTGAACTGATGCGCCCCAAGGCTCCGCCCGCCGGCAAACGGGTGGTGCTCGAGCGTATCCCGTGGCTCTGGCGGAGGCTTTCCTTCAACTATAAGATCACCATCCGCAATCTGTTCCGCTACCAGCGGCGGTTCTGGATGACCGTCATGGGCATCGGCGGCTGTGCTGCACTCATCGTCACCGCCTTTGGATTGCGGGGATCCATCTTCGACATCATGGACAAACAGTTTGACGAGATCTACGGCCACACCGCCCAGATCGGCATGGTGAACGCCGTCACCCCAACCGAACTGCGGGAGATTACCGATACTTTGGATGGCAATGCGCTGGTGGACGGCTGGCTGCCCTGCCGCAGTGAGACGCTTTCAGCACAGACAGAGGAATATACGGTAGATGCCACGCTTATGGTGGCTGCGGATCAGCAGGCGCTGGAGCCCTTGATCCACCTGCGGCATCGCACCGAAGATACTCCCGTTACGCTGCCGGATGATGGAGTGGTCCTCACCGAAAAGCTTGCCTCCCTGCTCGGCGTCGGACCCGGTGATTCTATTACACTGGACGGCGATGAGCGGGTGGAGGTCGTCGTCGCCGATATCACGGAGCACTACATCCAGCACTATATCTATATGACCGATGCTTACTATGAGTCTGTTTTTGGCCAGGTACCAGAGCAAAATCTGATCCTCGCCGACTATCCCACCGACGATCCGGACGCCGAATCGCTTGAGCGGGAACTGGTAGGGCTGGACGGTGTCAGCTCGCTGACCCGTGTTGAGGACACCCGCAACACCTACGGATCCAGTCTGGCCAGTGTGGACTATGCGGTGGTGCTCATCATCGTCTGCGCCGCGGCACTGGCCTTCGTGGTGCTTTACAACCTCACCAACATCAATATCACCGAGCGGATGCGCGAGCTGGCCACTCTCAAGGTGCTCGGCTTTTACGACCGGGAACTCTCGGCGTACATCTACCGGGAAAATGTTATCCTGACGGTGTTCGGAGTGGGGATAGGTATGCTGATGGGCAAGCTGCTGCATCAGTGGCTGATTCTTACGGTGGAAATTGATATGCTTATGTTTGGGCGCACACTGTCGCTGCCCAGCTATCTGTATGCGGTGGTGCTCACCATTCTTTTCTCGTTGATCGTAAATCTGGCGGCTCACCGCAAGCTCAAACACATCGATATGGTCGAATCGCTCAAGACGGTGGAGTGACAGAAAAAGCCCGGCAGTGCCGGGCTTTTTTGCGTGTACAGGAAAGGTTTTTCTTTTCTATCGGATCTGGAACTGCTACAATAAAAGGAGAAAAGGGGGAGAGGACGATGACGGAAAGTAGGGTCCGCCGTCCGGGCAAACTCGGCTTTGGATTGATGCGGCTGCCGAAAAAAGGGTTTTCCATCGACATCGGGGAGACCTGTGAGATGGTGGACCGCTTTTTACAGGCGGGATTTGACTATTTTGATACGGCACTGCTCTATCCCGGTTCTGAGCCGGCGGTGAAAAAGGCGCTCACCGATCGGATACCCCGGGAACGCTATCGGTTGGCCACCAAGCTCAATGCGATGATCGCGCCGACCGAAAAGGCGGCGAAACAGCAGCTGACTACCAGCCTGGAGCGCACCGGCGCCGGGTATTTTGACTACTATCTGCTCCATGCGCTGATGGACATCAACTGGCGCCGGTATGAAAAATTCCACCTGTGGGAGTTCCTCAGCGAACAAAAGGCCCTGGGCCGGGTGAGAAAGATCGGCTTTTCTTTCCACGCCGGACCGGAACTGTTGGACTGGCTCCTCACCGAGCACCCGGAGGTGGATTTTGTCCAGCTGCAGATCAACTACGCCGACTGGGAGAGTCCGTCGGTCCGCGCCAGGGAGAATTACGAGGTGGCCCGGCGGCACCAAAAGCCGGTCATCGTCATGGAGCCGGTCAAGGGCGGCCGCCTGGCCGATCCGCCGGCCAAGGTCAGGAACCTGCTGAAAGCTGCCCATCCGAACTGGTCTTATGCCTCCTGGGCCATCCGCTTTGCCGCCTCGCTGGACGGCGTAGAGACCGTGCTTTCCGGTATGTCCACGGCGGCCCAGATGGAGGATAATCTCTCCTATATGCGGGATTTCCGGACGCTGACACCGGAGGAGCGGGCGGTGCTCACCAAGGCCCAGCGTCTGCTTGGTCAGGAGGCGGGGATCCCCTGCACTGGATGTGGCTACTGCATATCCAGCTGTCCAAAGCAGATCCCGATCCCTGAGCTCTTTGCCGCAGCCAATGAGCGGCTGGAACATGGCCGGGAACAGGCAGCCCGGGAGGCCTATCGCACAGCGGTAGCTGGAAGAGGGGCGGCAGGTGACTGCATCCATTGCCGCAAGTGTGAGGCCATCTGCCCGCAGCACCTTCCGGTGACGCGCTATCTGCAGCAGAGCCGCGAGCTCTGCCGCGGAGAACGGTGAGGGGAGGAGGGGATATCTATGGCAAGATCGTTTTCTTCGGCGGAGGCCCGGCAGTTAATCGCAGAGCATACGGCGCTTCAATCGGAGCTGTCTGGGGCGATCGGCCGCATCGAAGAGATGCAGGCGGTAGTTCGCTCGGCGGTGGAGGCTTATCGGAGCGAAAAGGCGCTGGATCTGCTGCGGGAGATCCCGATCGAGGAGGTCAATCGGAACAAACTGGGACTGCGGGTCAAGGCACTGCGGGAGAGCGGCATCTGCACGATGGCCGATGCCGCCACCGCCTCTCCGCGCCGGCTGACGGCCGTGCGGGGCATCAGCGCCGAAGGCGCCCGTACGATCCAGCGAATCGCATCGGACTATCAGAAAGAGGCACAAAAGGGCGTCCGACTGCGGCTGAACGCCGATACCCGGACCCGGGAAACCTCTGCAATCGTCCGGACTATTGCGGTCCGGCGAGCAGCGGCTCCATTGCAGGAGGACTGCGCACAGCTTGTGCAGCAATATGGCGGAAAGATCGCACGATGGACGGCGGAACTGCGGCCCGGTACCGGCGGCCTGCGCTGGTTTTTCACCGGTAAGGAAAACAAACAGCGTGCCGAAGCAGCTTTCCAGGAACTGGTCCGGCTTCGGGAGGGTGAATACTGGCAGAGGGCACAGACAGTGCTTTCGGCACTGCGGGCGGCGGAGTGTACCGATCTGCAGTCCGCATGGGAGGATTTTGCCAGACACTCCATCGACTATACCGCGGTCATTGAGCAGATCGACCCGGATCTTCTCGGGGAGGAGAGCGCCGCCTACGGCCTTCCGGAGGAGCTCGCCCAAGCGGTGGAGGCTCACTCCATTGACCTGAACGGTCTCGACTGCCAGCTGCGCCGCTATCAGCTGTGGGGGGTGCGGTATATCCTTCATCAGAAGCGTGTGATCCTCGGCGATGAGATGGGCCTTGGCAAGACGGTCCAGGCCATTGCTGCGATGGTGGCGCTGAAAAACGATGGGGAGACCCACTTTCTCGTGGTGTGTCCGGCCAGCGTGCTTCCGAACTGGTACCGGGAGATCGGCGAGAAATCGGACCTGCAGCCGGTCAAGCTCCACGGCCCTGACCGGGATGAGGCACTGGAACAGTGGTGGACCGGCGGCGGTGTAGCCGTGACGACCTATGAGACCAGCCGCAGCCTTGACCTGCCGGAAGATCTTTCACTTGGAATGCTCGTGGTGGATGAGGCCCATTACATCAAAAATCCCCAGGCCAAACGCAGCCGCAGTGTACGGGCGCTTTGCGGCCGCAGCGAGCGCATCCTCTTCATGACCGGTACTGCCCTTGAAAACAATGTTCAGGAGATGCTGTCACTGATCCGTATCCTGCGCCCGGAGATCGCCGATAGGGCCAAGCGGGTGGCGATGCTGATCACAGCCTCCGCCTTCCGCCGCGAGATCGCCGAAGTCTATTACCGGCGCAAACGGGAAGATGTCCTCACTGAGCTTCCGGATCTGATTGAAAAAAGGGAGTGGTGTGAGCTTGGCCCGGTGGAGGAGACCGCCTATGAGCAGGCCCTCCTGCGGGGAAATCCGATGGCTGCCCGGCGTGTCTCCTGGAATGTGGAGGATCTGCGCCGGTCCTCCAAGGCGTGCCGGATGTTGGAGATCATTGAGGACGCCGCCGACGATGGGCGAAAGGTACTGGTGTTCTCCTTCTTTCTGGACACCCTTGCCAAGGTAGCTGCCCTGCTTGGAGAGCAGTGCATGGAGCCGATCACCGGTTCTGTCCCGGTGCAGCGCCGCCAGGAGATTCTGGACGAGTTTGAAAAGGCACCGGCAGGCACCGTACTGGCAGCACAGATCCAAGCGGGCGGCACCGGGCTCAACATCCAGGCGGCCAGCGTCGTCATCCTCTGTGAGCCGCAGCTGAAGCCTTCCACTGAAAACCAGGCCATCTCCCGGGCCTATCGCATGGGGCAAAGCCGCAATGTGCTGGTCTACCGGCTGCTCTGCGAGGACACCATCGACGAACGGATCACCCGCCTCCTTGCCAGAAAGCAGCGCGCCT
>CAJFQR010000043.1 GCA_904419105.1 Candidatus Avimicrobium faecavium | reverse complement strand
GGAGTATATCTCTTGTTCGGTATTCCTTTTGGCATAGTAAAGCACCCCACTTGTTATTCAGTATAACATACTGTCTAACAAATGGGGTGCAGTTCAGGGCGGCTCGGCTGTTTTTTTGCGGTCAATCGGCGGGCTTTTTCACCTCGAAGAAGCCGCGGGGCTTCTGGCAGAGGGGGCAGCGGGGCGGCGGGGCCTTGCCCTCGTGGACATAGCCGCAGTACCGGCAGACCCAGACGGTCTTTTCCGGGCGGTCGTAGAGGGTGCCGTCCCCGACGGCGCGGATCAGACTGCGATAGCGCTGTTCGTGCTCCTTTTCCACCTTTCCGGCGAGCTCAAAGGCCGCTGCCAGCGCGGCAAAGCCCTCCTCCCGGGCGGTCTCGGCGTATTCCCGGTACATCTCGCTCCACTCAAAGTGCTCGCCGGCGGCGGCATCTTCCAGATTGCGGTCGGTGTCCGGGATCTGGCCGCCGTTCAGCGCCGCCAGCCAGAGGGCGGCGTGGACCTGCTCGTTGTCCGAGGTCTCGCGGAAGATGCCGGCGATGAGCTCACACCCCTGCCGGGAGGCCTGCTCGGCGTAGATGAGGTACTTGACCCGGGCCTGGCTCTCCCCGGCAAAGGCGCTCATCAGATTGGCCCAGGTGCGGCTGTCTTTCAGTTCCAAATGGATCCCTCCTTCGCGGCGATGCCGCGTTGATGCCAAAAGTCTGCCCGGCGGCGGGCGGCTTTATGCGAAGAGGGATAAAAAAGACCGCCCGGGCGGGAAAGCTCAGGCGGTTTTGTAACCTTTTTGTAAGATTTGCGGGCAGTTTGGGGGTATCCGCTTTTCCACTGGGCGGTGGAAGGGTGGAAAAAAAGAGGCCCGGGAAATCCCGGGCCTCTGGGCCGTTTTGGTATGCGGTTATGGGCGGCGGCTTTCCGCCCCGGTGATGCGTGCTTCGATCAGGGCGATGAGCTCCTCCGGCTCAAACTCCACATCGCCGCGCACCCAGTCGATGACCACGCCGATCACCGCATGGGCATAAAAGCGGGCGGTGAGCTGCAGCTCCCGGTCGGTCTGGGAGGTGCCGCGTGTTTCGGCCAGAATACGGGCGGCGACATGGCGCCCGGCGTCGATCAGACAGGTGCTGAAGGACGCATACCCCTGGCTGGTAAGCACCTCGGCGTAGAACTCCCGGTTCTTCTCAGCGACATCCAGCACCATACCGAGCAGCTCGGTCCAGTTGGCGCTTTTTTCCGCGGCGCGGATCACCGGTTTGAGATCGGTCTGGAATACCCAGTCCACCAGTTCCTCCTTGTCACGGAAGTGGTAGTAAAATGTATTGCGGCTCATACCGCTGCAGTCGGTGATGTCCGCCACGGTGATATCTCCATATTCCCGTTTTTTGAGTGCCAGTCTGAGTCCGTCGGCCAGAGCGCGCTTGGTCTGTTCGGAATTTGCCATACAGTCTCCCCCCTCCTAAACTTTCAACTCTACTGATTATACAGATTTCCCTGCACCCGGTCAAGTGAATCCAAAGATCGTTTACAGCTTATAAAAAATTTACGGCATTTTTCACAGTTTTGCCCCGATAGTTTTTGTACCTATTTACAAAAGGCCCCGACAGGTCGGAGCCTTTTTGACAAAGTGTGAACGGATATATAAATCCCGCCGCTTACTTGTCCTCGCCGTCCTCGATGACCAGGTGGTCGCCGTCGGCGTCCACATCCTGCTTCTCGCAGTAGGTGTCCTCAACGGGGGCGTCCTCATCGTCGAAGTCGAAGTCGTACTCATCGTAGTCGTCATCGCCGATGAGCTTGCTGTCCCGGCGGCTGAGGAAGACGGCCAGAGCCGCCAGCGCGCCGGCCACAAAGATGGCGAAGGCCGCCAGAGAGATCCAAATGCTCTTTTTCATACTAACAACTCCTTTGTTCAGGGTGCGGGCACGGGGCCCGGTTGATCCGGTCCTATTTTATGTATAACTGTTCTTATTATAATTCTTTTTCGCAAAAAGCTCAACACATTTTTGTAAAAAAGCTATGACCGGAGGCGGGTTTCAGGCCAGAAGATTCCTGCCGGTCATCTCCGGCGGGGAGGGAAGGCCCATCAGGCCGAGAATGGTGGGCGCCAGGTCGCAGAGGCGTCCGCCCTTCCGCAGCACTGCCCCGGGGGCGGTGACGATGAGCGGCACCGGGTTGGTGGTGTGGGAGGTCTTGGGGCCGCCGGCGGGGTCGAGCATCTCGTCGGCGTTGCCGTGGTCGGCGGTGATCAGCGCCACGGCGCCGGTGTCCCGGGCGGTGCGGACCACCTCTCCCAGCAGCCGGTCCACCGTCTCCACCGCCTGCACCGCCGCCGGGATGCTGCCGGTGTGGCCGACCATATCGCAGTTGGCGAAGTTGACGACGATGAGGCCGTAGCGCCGCTGCCGCAGCGCCTCACAGACCTTCGCGGCGACCTCGGGGGCGCTCATCTCCGGCTGAAGGTCGTAGGTGGCCACCTTCGGGGAGGGTACCAGGATACGGTCCTCCCCGGGGAAGGGCTCCTCCCGGCCGCCGTTGAGGAAGAAAGTGACATGGGCGTATTTTTCGGTCTCGGCGATGCGCAGCTGGGGGATCCCGGCGGCGGCCACCACCTCGCCGAGGGTGTGGGAGGGGCGCTCCGGCGGGAAGGCCACCCGCAGCCCGGTGAAGCTGTCGTCGTAGACGGTCATCGTCACAAAGCAGAGGTCCTCCGGCACCGCCGCCCGCTCAAAGCCGGAAAAGCCCGGCTGGGTCAGCGCCCGGGTGAGCTCCCGGGCCCGGTCCGGCCGGAAGTTGAAGAAGAGGACACTGTCCCCGCTCCCGATGCGGCCGCCGTCGCAGCAGGCTGCCGGGGGCATGAACTCATCGGTGATCCCCTCGGCGTAGTGGTCCGTCACCCAGCGGCGAGCCTCCACCGGAGCGGACGGGAGGGTGAGGGCGTCATAGGCCCGGCGCACCCGCTCCCAGCGGGAGTCCCGGTCCATCGCATAGTAGCGCCCGGCCACGGTGGCAAGCGCAGCTCCGGTCTCCTCCAGCACCGGGGCGAGCTCCTCCAGAAAGCCCAGCCCCGACTCGGGCGGGCAGTCCCGTCCGTCCAGAAAGGCGTGGACATACACCCGGCCGGCACCGAGGGCCCTGGCCGCCCGCAGCAGCGCGTAGAGGTGGCGGTTGTGGCTGTGGACGCCGCCGTCCGAGAGGAGGCCCATCAGATGGAGGCTCCCGCCGGTGGCGGCGATATGGTCCACCGCCGCCCGAATGGCGTCGTTTTTGAGAAAGTCCCCGTTTTCCGCCGCCCGGCCGATGCGGCTGAGCTCCTGGTAGACCACCCGGCCGGCGCCGATGTTGGTGTGGCCCACCTCGGAATTGCCCATCTGCCCGGCAGGCAGGCCCACATCCTCCCCGGAGGCGGAGAGGGTGGTGTGGGGGTATTCCCGCCAGAGGGCATCCATCACCGGGGTGGCGGCCAGCGAGATGGCGTTGCCCGGGGCGGCGGGGGCCAGGCCGTAGCCGTCCAGGATGACGAGGATCACCGGCTGCTTGGGTGCGGTCACAGGACACCCTCCTCTCCGCAGGCGGCGATGATGCCGCAGAAGCGCCCGGCAGCGAGCGCCGCCCCGCCGATGAGCCCGCCGTCGATGTCCGGCTGGGCCAGCAGCTCCCGGGCGTTCTTCTCGTTCATCGAGCCGCCGTAGAGGATCCGCAGGCCGGCGGCGGCCTCCTCCCCATAGCGCTCGGCCGCCATCCGCCGCAGCGCCCGGCAGACACGGCCGGCCTCCTCAGCGGTGGCAGTGCGGCCGGTGCCGATAGCCCACACCGGTTCATAGGCCAGGATCACCCGGGAGAGCCCGGCGGCATCGATACCGGAAAGTCCTCCGGCCAGCTGCCGGGCACAGACGGCCAGCTCCTCCCCGGCCTCCCGGTCGGCGAGGCTCTCCCCGACGCAGAGGATCCCGGTAAGGCCCTCCTCCACGGCGGCGGCCAGACGGCGGCCGGCGGTCTCATCGGTCTCGCCGAAGTACTGCCGGCGCTCCGAGTGGCCGACGATCACCGCCCGGCAGCCGGCCTCCCGGAGCATGGCCGGGGCGATCTCCCCGGTGTAGGCGCCGGCGTTCTCCCAGTGGCAGTTCTGCGCGCCGAGAGCCACTGGGCTGCCGACCAGCAGCTCCGCCGCCAGCGGCAGGTCCAGATAGGGCGGGCAGACCAGCACCTCGCACCCCGGGTCCGCCGGGAGCTCTGCCAGCAGCTCCTCCAGCAGCGCCCGGCAGGCGGCGGGGCCGAGGTTCATCTTCCAGTTGCCGGCAATCACCGGCGTTCTGCGGCTCCTGTCCACAATGGCGCCCCCTTTCACTTGTCCTCGAGGCAGGCGATGCCGGGCAGCACCTTGCCCTCGAGGAACTCCAGCGACGCGCCGCCGCCGGTGGAGATGTGGCGGATGCGGTCGGCCACCCCCATCTGGGCCGCAGCCGCCGCCGAATCGCCGCCGCCGATGATGGTCACAGCGCCGCTTTCCGCCATGGCCTCTGCCACCGCCTCGGTGCCGGCGGCAAAGGGCTTCATCTCAAAGACGCCCATCGGGCCGTTCCAGACCACGGTGGCGGCCTGCTTCACCTCGGCGGCGAAGAGGGCCCGGGTCTCGGGGCCGATGTCCAGCCCCTGCCAGCCGTCGGGGATCTGCCCGGCGGGGACCACCCGGGTGGCGGCGTCCTCCCGGAAGGCGTCGGCAATGACGGTGTCCACCGGCAGCAGCAGGCGCACGCCCTTTTCCTCCGCCTCGGCCAGCAGCTCCCGG
The DNA here is from genome assembly GCA_904419105.1 of Candidatus Avimicrobium faecavium. GTDB lineage: Bacteria > Bacillota > Clostridia > Oscillospirales > Ruminococcaceae > Avimicrobium > Avimicrobium faecavium. Next base: position 6,119 of record CAJFQR010000043.1, on the reverse strand, counting down.
GCCAGGTCGAGCTTATCCTCCTCGCAGAGGCTGCCGCCGATCTGCCCGCCCTGGGCCTTGATGAAGGTATAGGCCATGCCGCCGCCGATGAGCAGGCTGTCCACCTTGGCCAGCAGGCTGCGGATGACGCCGATCTTGTCCGAGACCTTGGCGCCGCCGAGGATGGCGGCGAAGGGCCGGGCCGGCTCCTCCAGCGCACCGCCGAGGAAGCTGAGCTCCTTCTCGATCAGGAAGCCGCACACCGCCGGCAGATAGTCGGCCACGCCGGCGGTGGAGGCGTGGGCCCGGTGGGCGGTGCCGAAGGCGTCGTTGACATAGAGCTCGGCGAGGGACGCCAGCTCCCGGGCGAAGGCGGGGTCGTTCTTCTCCTCACGGGGATCGAAGCGCACATTCTCCAGCAGCATCACCTCGCCGTCCCGGAGGGAATCCGCCAGCGAGCGGGCGCTCTCCCCGGTGACATCGGCGGCCAGCGGCACCGGGCAGCCCAGCAGTTCACCCAGCCGCGCCGCCACCGGGGCCAGCGAATACTTCGGGTCCGCCTTGCCCTTCGGGCGGCCCAGATGGCTGCACAGGATCACCCGGGCGCCGGCCTCCTTCAGATAGCGGATGGTGGGCAGCGCCTCGACGATGCGCTTTTCATCGGTGATGGCCGCGCCGTCCAGCGGGACATTGAAGTCGCAGCGCACCAGCACCCGCTTGCCGCGGGGGTCGATGTCACGGACGGTCTTTTTTCGATAGATTTGGGGCATAACACACACCTGCTTTCTCAAAATATCAATGCGGGGAGGGCCGGCTTATTCGTCCCCTTTTTGCGCGAGAGCTGCGTCCAGCCGCCCGAAGTTCTCCGCCCGACTCCGGGCAAAGGCGGCCTTCTCCTCCCGGGTGGCGTCCTCCGGGAGCGTCAGGTCGTAGAGCTCACAGGGAAACTCCCGGCAGCGCCCGCAGTGGGGCACGCCGGTGTCCCGGGCACAGGCCACAAAGGGGCAGACCTCCACCTCCAGCGCAGCGGCCCACGGCACCCGGCCGCCGATGGCCTCACAGCCGGGGCACTGCTCCGGATACTGCTCGCAGCGGTCACAGCGGTTGCCGCAGCAGGAAATCAGCATGGCTTCATCTCCTCAATGGTAGTTGGTACCTCTATTGTAGAATATCCACCGGCCTTTGGCAAGACGAAATCCCATTTTCCCCTTGACAATGTGTACCGGGTGAGTATAATAATAGCGTAGACCCCCTCCCCCCTGGGGGTGGTTTATCCAACGGTAAGATCCGATTCTCTGCGAGGTGAGTTTTTATGAAAGAACGGTTCAATGTGACGGGCATGACCTGCGCGGCCTGCTCCTCCCACATTGAAAAGGCCCTCTCCAAGACCGAGGGCGTGCGCGCGGTCAATGTGAACCTGCTGGCCAACAACATGGTGGTGGACTACGACGAGGCGGTGCTGACCGAGAGCGACATCTCCCGGGTGGTGGAAAACGCCGGCTACGGGGCCACCCCGGCGGCTGCCGCCGCAAAGGGCCGGGCCCCCCGGCAGGAGCCGCCGGCCAACCTGACCCTGCAGGAGGCCGAGCACAAGAGAAAGCAGTTCCTCCACTCGCTGATCTTCCTCATCCCGCTGTTCTACATCTCGATGGGGAGCATGGCGGGGTTGCCGGTACCCCAGTGGATGGACGGCATGCACAACCCGCTGGCCTTCGCCTTCACCCAGTTTTTGCTGACGCTGCCGATCCTCTATCTCAACCGCAACTACTTCTTCACCGGTTTCAAGAGCCTGTGGCACCGCTCGCCGAATATGGACTCGCTGATCGCGGTGGGGTCCTCGGCGGCACTGGTCTACGGCATCTATGTGATCTACCAGATCTCCTTCGCCTTCGTGGCCGGGGACCAGGAGGCGCTGCACGGCTACGCCCACGACCTCTACTTTGAGGGCGCTGCCACCATCCTGACGCTGATCACCTTCGGCAAATGGCTCGAGGCCCGCTCCAAGTCCAAGACCAGCGAGGCCATCACCAAGCTGATGGACCTGGCGCCCAAGACCGCCGTGGTCGAGCGCAGCGGCGTCGAACTGGAGGTCCCGGTGGAGGAGGTGCTGCCGGGGGACATCGTCATCATCCGGCCCGGCCAGAGCATCCCCGTGGACGGCGTGGTCATCGAGGGCAGCTCCTCGGTGGACGAATCCGCCCTGACCGGTGAGAGCATCCCGGTGGAAAAGACGGTGGACGACCGGGTCATCGCCGCCACCGTCAACAAGAACGGCTACCTCAAGTTCCGCGCCACCCGGGTCGGGGACGACACCACCCTCTCCCAGATCATCCGGCTGGTGGAGGATGCCTCCGCCTCCAAGGCGCCCATCGCCAAGCTGGCGGACAAGGTGGCGTCCATCTTCGTGCCGGCGGTGATGACCATTGCCGCACTGGCCACTGTGGTCTGGCTGCTGCTCGGCGCCGAGTTCGACTTCGCGCTGTCCATCGGCATCTCGGTGCTGGTCATCTCCTGCCCCTGCGCCCTCGGCCTGGCCACCCCAGTGGCCATCATGGTCGGCACCGGCAAGGGTGCGGAGAACGGCATCCTCATCAAGAGCGCCGAAGCGCTGGAGACCGCCCATCTGGTGGACACGGTCATCCTCGATAAGACCGGCACCGTCACCGAAGGCAAGCCCCAGGTGACCGATGTAATCACCTTCGGCCCCACCGGCGCCGGGGAGCTGCTCTCGCTGGCCGCCGGTGTTGAGTCCCGTTCGGAGCACCCGCTGGCCGAGGCCATCGTCCAGTACGCCGCGGAAAAGGGGATCCCCTTCGCCGAGGCCAGGGACTTTGCCGCCGCAGCCGGGCAGGGGGTCTCCGCCGCCGTGGAGGGCGGCACCCTCTATGCCGGCAACCGCAAGATGCTCGAGGCACTGGGCATCGACCCCGCCCCTCTCGAGGCGGACGCCGACCGGCTGGCCGATGAGGGCAAAACGCCCCTCTTCTTCGTGCGGGAGAGCGGCGGCACCGCCGAGGTGCTGGGCATCATCGCCGTGGCCGATGTGGTCAAGCCCACCAGCCAGACGGCCATCGCCGAGCTGAAAAAGCTGGGCATCGATGTGGTGATGCTCACCGGCGACAACAAAAAGACCGCCGCCGCCATCCAGCGGCAGATGGGCATCACCCGGGTGGTGGCCGAGGTGCTGCCCCAGGATAAGGAGCAGGAGGTGCGCAAGCTCCAGGAGGCGGGCCACAAGGTGGCGATGGTCGGCGACGGCGTCAACGACGCCCCGGCACTGGCCCGGGCCGACGTGGGCATCGCCATCGGCGCCGGCACCGATGTGGCCATCGAGAGCGCCGACATCGTGCTGATGAAGAGCGACCTGCTCGATGTGGTCACCGCCATCGAGCTGTCCAAGGCGGTGATCCGCAACATCAAGCAGAACCTGTTCTGGGCCTTCTTCTACAACTCCATCGGCATCCCGCTGGCCGCCGGCGTGCTGTTCATCCCCTTCGGCCTCAAGCTCAACCCGATGTTCGCCGCGGCGGCGATGAGCTTCAGCTCGGTGAGCGTCGTCACCAATGCGCTGCGCCTGAAGCTCTTTAAGCCCTCCATCGCCGCACCGGAGGCGCCGGCCTCCGCCCGACCGGTGGTCCGGGAGGTCACCGAGACCGCCCGGGGACCGATGGTCCTTTCGGCAGCGGCCGAGGAAGCCGCCGAAAAGGCCCCTGTGCGCAAGACGATGCGGGTGGACGGCATGACCTGCCCTCACTGCGTCGCCCGGGTGGAGAAGGCGCTGAACGCCATCGACGGCGTCACCGCCACGGTGGACCTGGCGAGCGCCACCGCCGCCCTCACCCTCACCCGGGAGGTCCCGGACGAGGTGTTGATGGACGCCGTCCGGCAGGCGGACTATACACCGGTATCCATCGAGACCGCCGAAAAGGCCCCTGTGCGCAAGACGATGCGGGTGGACGGCATGACCTGTCCCCACTGCGTCGCCCGGGTGGAGAAGGCGCTGAATGCCATCGACGGCGTCACCGCCAAGGTGGACCTGGAGAGCGCCACCGCCGCCCTCACCCTCACCCGGGAGGTCCCGGACGAGATTCTGATGGACGCCGTCCGGCAGGCGGACTATACACCGGTATCGATCTCTGATACAATAGATAACACCGAAACCAGACAAACCGACTGCAAAGGAGAATGCACTATGACAAAGAAACTGACCATCGACGGCATGATGTGCGGCCACTGCGCCAGCCATGTGGAAAAGGCCCTCAACGCCCTGGAAGGGGTCGAGGCCAAGGTGGACCTGGAGAACAAGTGCGCCACCGTCACCCTGAGCGGAGAGGTCCCGGACGAGGCCCTCAAAAAGGCGGTAGCCGACGCCGGCTACACCGTCACCGCCATCGACTGAGGCAGCGGCATGAAGGCGGACAAGGAGAAGGTGGTCCCGCTGCTCAAGACCGCCCGGGGCCAGCTGGACGGCATCCTCAAGATGGTGGAGGAAGACCGCTACTGCATCGACATCTCCAACCAGGTGCTGGCCACCATCTCGATCCTGAGCAAGGTCAACAAGGAGATCATCCGTGCCCATCTGGCCGGCTGCGTCAGGGACTCGCTGGAGAGCGGCTCCGAGACCGATGCGGACGCCAAACTGGACGAGGTCATGGCGGTGCTGGATAAGATGAGCCGGTGACCGGTCCGATCCGGAACCCGGCGCAAAAAGGCCCGAGCCTTTCCACTTGGAAGGCCCGGGCCTTTTGCTATCCTGGGAGGATCTGTCTGTATCATTCGGCCTGGCTGCCGGATTCGGCGATGACCTTGGCCTCCAGCTGCTTGGGCAGCAGCTCATAGCGGGCAAACTCCAGCGTGAAGGAGCCTCTGCCCTGGGTAACCGAGCGCAGCACGGTGGTAAAGTCCCCCATCTCGCTCATCGGCACATCGCTTTCGATGGTGGTCAGCCCCTTGCCGGCGGGCTCCATGCCCAGCACACGGCCGCGGCGCTTGTTGAGCTCGCCCATGATGTCGCCGGTGTAGCTGTCCGGCACGGTGACCTTCAGGTTGCCGATGGGTTCGAGGATGGCGGGGCTTGCCTGGGGCATCGCCGCCTTATAGGCCAGCTGGGCCGCCGTCTTGAAGGCCATCTCGGAGGAGTCCACCGGGTGGTAGCTGCCGTCCACCAGCGTGGCCTTGAGGCCCACCACCGGGTAACCGGCCAGCACGCCCTTCTGCACCGCCTCCTGGAGGCCCTTTTCCACCGCCGGGAAGTAGTTCTTGGGCACGGCGCCGCCGAAGACATTCTCCTCAAAGACCAGCGTATCGCTGTCGCAGGGCTCAAACTCGATCCACACATCGCCGAACTGGCCGTGGCCGCCGGACTGCTTCTTGTGCCGGCCCTGGACCTTGACCTTCTTCTGGATGGTCTCCCGGTAGGGGACCTTGGCCTTTTCCAGCTGGATCTCGACGCCGAACTTGTTCTGCAGCTTGGAGACGATGACCTCGAGCTGCTGGTCGCCCAGGCCGGTGAGCACCTGCTGCTTGGTCTCCTTGTTCTGTTCGAGACGGATGGTCGGGTCCTCCTCCATCAGCCGCAGCAGGCTCTGGGCCACCTTGCCCTCATCTGCCTTGTTCTTGGCCACCACAGCCATCGACAGCGTCGGCTTCGGGAAGTCCAGTGCCGGGAAGGTGAGCTTGTGCTCCGGATCGCAGAGGGTATCGCCGGTGACCGCCTCCGGGAGCTTGGTGATGGCGCCGATGTCGCCGGCGGAGATGATGGTGGTCTCCTCCTGCTTCTTGCCGCGGGTGTGCAGCAGCTTGCCCTGGCGCTCGATAGCACCGGTGCGCATATTATACAGCGAGCTGTCGGCGGTGACCTTGCCGGAGACCACCTTGACATAGCTCAGCTTGCCGACGAACGGGTCCGCCACCGTCTTGAAGACGAGCACCGCAGTGGGAGCCTCGTCGGTGCAGGGCACCTCCACCGGCTCGCCGTTTTCATCCTCGGCCACCAGACCGGCGCTCTCATAGGCGCTGGGCAGGTGGTCCACCATCGCATCGAGCAGCATATCGATGCCGTCCATCGTCACCGCCGAACCGCAGAACACCGGTGCGATGGAGCCGCTCTTGACGCCCTGGTGGATACCGTGGAGGATCTC
>CAJFQR010000042.1 GCA_904419105.1 Candidatus Avimicrobium faecavium | reverse complement strand
GATGCCGCCGAGGAAGATGTGCGCATCGTCCGCAGCCCGGTGGGGATGCCCGGCCGGGCGCTGCGCAGCCCGCTGATCGAGCGGGTGGCCGCCGCCGGACGCCTGGCGCCCCGGCGCTGTCTGCGCTGTATCCGCACCTGTGATCCGGCCACCACTCCGTACTGCATCACCGATGCCCTCATCGCCGCCGCAAAAGGCGACTGGGAAAACGGCCTCTTCTTCTGCGGGGCCAATGTCGGGCGGGTGAAGGGCATCACCACCGTGGCCGCACTGATGCAGGAACTTGTCACCGACTGGAGGAACAACCGATGAAACTTGCATTTGTCTATGCCGGGCAGGGCAGCCAGTTCGCCGGCATGGGAAAGGACCTCTATGAGGCCTATCCCGCTGCCCGGGCAGTTTTTGACAACTTTCCGGCGGATTTTGACCTGAAGACGGTCTGCTTTGAGGACCCGGACGGGGTCATTGGACGCACCCGTTACACCCAGCCCTGTATGCTGGCGATGGCGATGGCCATCACCGATATCCTCGCCGAACAGGGCGTGCGTCCGGAGATGGCGGCGGGGCTGAGCCTGGGCGAATACGGTGCCCTCTACGCCGCCGGCGTTTTCGACCAGCACACCGCCGCCGAACTCATCGGCTTCCGTGGCCGGGCGATGGAGCAGGCTTCGGAGGGGGTGGAGAGCGGTATGACCGCCATCCTCGGCCTCGACCGGGAGCTGGTGCAGAAGGCCTGTGAGCAGGCCGCCGGTCTGGGGCCCGTGTTCCCGGCCAACTACAACTGCCCCGGCCAGATCGTCATCGGCGGGGCCCGCAAGGCGGTGGACGCCGCCGCGCAGAACGCCCTGCTGCTCGGCGCCCGTAAGGCGGTGCCGCTGGCGGTGAGCGGCCCCTTCCACACCCAGTATATGAAGCCAGCCGGCGACGCACTGGCGGAGCGGTTCCGGTCGGTCGCCTTTGGAGAGATGCGAATCCCGGTGGTCTTTAACTGCCTGGGCCGTGCCAAAACGCCGGAGGAGTCCATTCCCGAGCTGCTGGTACGCCAGGTACAGAGCCCAGTGTACTTCTGGGACAGCGTGGAGTATATGCGCGCCCAGGGGGTCGATACGATCCTGGAGGTGGGACCGGGCAAGGTGCTCTCCGGCTTCATCAAAAAGATCGACCGTTCCATCAAGACCTATGCGGTTCAGGACTGTGCCTCGCTGGAGGCGGCGCTGAACGCGCTTCGATAAAGGAGGACCGAAAATGTTTGAACTCACCGGAAAGACCGCCGTCGTCACCGGCGGCAGCCGGGGCATCGGGCGGGCTATCTGCCTGAAGCTGGCCGGCCAGGGGGCGAACATCGTCCTGAACTACGCCGGAAACGCCGCAGCCGCCGAGGAGACCCGGGCCGCCTGTGAGGCCCTGGGCGTGCGTGCTCTGGCGGTGCAGGGCGATGTGGCCGATCCCGCTGCCTGCAACGCCCTCATCGATACCGCCGTCGAGACCTTTGGCCAGGTGGATATCCTGGTATGCAATGCCGGCATCACCCGGGACAACCTGTTGATGCGCATGAGCGATGAGGAGTTCCAGAAGGTCATCGACACCAACCTCAAAGGGACCTTCCACTGCATGCGTGCGGTGATCCGGCCGATGATGAAGAAGCGCCGGGGCCGCATCATCTCGATCAGCAGCGTGGTGGGCCTTATTGGCAATGCCGGCCAGATCAACTACGCGGCCAGCAAAGCGGGTGTCATCGGTATGACCAGGTCGCTGGCCAGAGAGGTGGCCAGCCGCGGTATTACCGTCAATGCGGTTGCCCCCGGCTTTATCCGGACGGATATGACCGATGTGCTCGGCGATGCGGTCAAGGAGGGGATCCTCCGCAGCATCCCGCTGGGCAAACTCGGCGAGGCGGAGGATGTGGCCAACACGGTGCTGTTCCTCGCCTCGGATGAGGCGGCCTACATCACCGGTCAGGTGCTCAGCGTCGACGGCGGCATGGCGATGTGACGCGGGCAGGAAAAGGAGCGAAAGGAAAGACTATGAAGAGAAGAGTTGTGATCACCGGTATGGGCGCCGTCAGCCCCATCGGCAACACCGCCGAGGAGATGTGGCAGTCCGCCCGGGATGGCCGGTGCGGCATCGGCCCCATCACCCATTTTGACACCTCGCCTCACAAGGTCAAGCTGGCCGGTGAGGTCAAAGACCTGGATGTCACCCGGTATATCGATAAACGGGAGGCCCGGCGGATGGACCTGTTCACCCAGTATGCGATGGTGGCGGCGATTCAGGCCTATGAGGACAGCGGCATCGTCTATGAGAACATCGATCCGACCCGTTTCGGCGTGGATATCTCCTCGGGCATCGGCGGCATCAACACCGTTGAGAGCGAGTACGAGCGCGGCCAGCAGCGGGGATTTGACCGGGTGTCCCCCTTCTTCGTGCCGATGGATATCTGCAACCTGGCGGCGGGCAATGTGGCCATCCGCCTCGGCGCCAGGGGAATGTGCACCTGCGTGGTCACCGCCTGTGCCGGCGGCACCAACGCCATCGGCGACGCCTTCCGCATGATCCGGGACGGCTATCTGGAGCTGGTTCTGGCCGGCGGAAGCGAGGCAGCTGTGGCCAAGCTCGCCATTGGCGGCTTCACCTCGATGAAGGCCCTGAGCGAAAGCCAGGATCCCGCCCGCGCCTCGATTCCCTTCGACGCCGAGCGGGACGGCTTTGTCATGGGCGAGGGTGCCGGCGTGCTGATGCTCGAGGAGTATGAGCACGCCCGCGCCCGTGGGGCAAAGATCTATGCCGAGATCATCGGCTACGGCGCCACCTGCGATGCCTATCACATCACCTCTCCGGCTCCCGGCGGCGAGGGCGGTGCCCGGGCCATGACCGAGGCGCTGAAGGACGCCGGCATCGCACCGGAGCAGATCGACTACATCAACGCCCACGGCACCTCCACCAGTCTCAACGACAAGTGCGAGACGATGGCGGTCAAGGCCGCCTTTGGAGAGCACGCCTACAAACTGGCGATGAGCTCCACCAAGTCGATGACCGGCCACCTGCTTGGCGCCGCCGGCGCCATCGAGGCCATTTTGACCGCCCGTGCGCTGCAGGACGGCTTTATCCCGGCCACCATCAACTACCGCACCCCGGATCCGGAGTGCGACCTGGACATCGTGCCCAATGTCGGCCGGAAGGCCGACCTGCACTACGCCATGTCCAACTCGCTGGGCTTTGGCGGACACAATGCCAGTCTGGTGTTCAAGCGCTATGAGGAGGAAGCCTGAATGGAACTGAATTCCAACGAGATCCAGAAGATCATTCCCCACCGCTATCCCTTCCTGCTGGTGGACCGCATCACCGACTTTGAGCCGGGCAAGTGGGCCAGGGGCATCAAGTGCGTCTCCGCCAACGAGATGCAGTTTATGGGCCACTTCCCCCAGGAGCATGTGATGCCCGGCGTGCTGATCGTTGAGGCGCTGGCCCAGGTCGGAGCGGTGGCCATCCTCTCCCTTGAGGAGAACAAGGGCAAGATCGCCTACTTCGGCGGCATCAAAAACGCCAAGTTCAAGCGCCAGGTCAAGCCCGGTGATGTCCTCACCCTCGAGACCACGATGACGAGGGTCTTTGGCAAGGTGGGTATTGGTTCCGCCGTGGCCAGGGTCGGCGATGAGATCGCCTGCACTGCCGAGCTCACCTTCGCCGTAGGCGACTGAGTTTCGTTCTGTCAGAAAGAAAAAATGGCTCTCCCGGCAGGGAGGGCCTTTTTTGCGGGATAACGGCCTCTCAAAGCCCGGAGCGGGCAGAGGAGAGAGGCCGTATTTTTATGCATCAGAGCATCTTCTTTTTCCGGAAGTAGTAGAACTCGGCGGCCACCAGCGCGATGCTCACACCGATGACGATGAGGTATCCGTAGGGCTTCTGCATCAGGAACATATTCGGGAAGTTCATGCCGAACCATCCGGTAATCAGCGTCAGCGGCATAAAGATGGTGGTCACCACCGTGAGAAAGGTCATCACCCGGTTCTGCTGAACATCGATCTGGGACTGATACAGCTCCCGAATCTGAAGAAGATATTCCTTGAGCATCTCCACATGGTCGTGCAGGCGGTCGCATCGGGCGATAAACACCCGCCAGCCATTGTACTCCCGCTCATCGTCCTGCTGGTCCAGCCCGGCCTGCATCTGTTCGCCAATGTTGATAAGCTGCTCGTAAAAGCTGCGCAGCGCCGCCAGCTCCTTCCGGTACTGGATCACCGATGGGTAAAAGTTATCCGGCAGCTTGTGCAGCAGGTTTTCCTCAATGCGGGCCAGCTTGTCCTCAAGCTTTTCCAGATCCACCTCATCGTCTTCGACCAGCATGTTGAGCACCGTCAGCAGGAAGCCGGTGAGGCTGCAGGCGCCCACCGGTGTTTTCTCCATCTGGTGGAAAAACTTCTCCAGCATCTTCCCGTCCTCCACCATGGAAAGCCCCGTCCCGTCCAGATGGAAGGCCAGTTTCACCGCTGGGAACCGTCCGCTGTCCTTGGCCGGGATATGCAGGATGCCCTGGACATAGGTGTTGTATCGCTCCACCTTGGAGATGGTGCGGCGGTCCCAGTTGCGCAGCAGCCCCGATTTGTAGGGAATGGTTTTGTCTGCCTTGAACTCCTCAAAGCACATCAGTGTGATGGCCCGCGCATTTTCGTCGGTGTTGTCCAGCTCACGCGGATCGAGCACCTCATGCAGGCCGCCCTTTTCCAGATTGAACAGATAGGTATGCACAGCAAGTTCCTCCTCTTGCGCCGGCGTTTTACAGCCCCTCGAAGTCAAAAGCCGGGATAAAGCTCTCCTGCGCCGGATCTCCCTCCTGGATGTAGCAGCGGCTCACCCCAAGGCCGGCGGCGTAGTCGGTCAGGCTGCGGTATTCCCGCTCGGTCACCTTGCGGTTCAGCGCCGGGATCTCCGCCACCTGCGGCAGTGGGGTGTACTGGCTCATCAGGCTCAGGATAATGTTGTCTCCATAGGTGCGGTAGAGGTAGCGCACCACCGCTTTGGCGCCCAGCACCTCGCCGGGCAGCAGCAGATGCCGCACGATGACCCCCTTCTGCAGCAGTCCCTTTTCGTCATACTGCAGCGCCGGCTGCTGGCGTACCATCTCGGCCAGCGCCGCCCTGGCCACCTCCGGATAGTCCGGCGCCCGGGAATAGTCCCGGGCCGGCCGGGGGTCCAGGTATTTGAAGTCGGTGAGGTAGATGTCCACGATCCCCTCCAGGTCCCGCAGCGTCTCCACCTTTTCATAGCCGCCGCAGTTGTAGACGATGGGCAGCACCAGCCCCTTGTCCCTGGCAAGGGTTACGGCTTCGATGATCGAATAGGTGTAGTGGGTCGGGGTTACCAGGTTGATGTTGGCGGCGCCTTCCGCCTGCAGCTCGAGAAAGATCTCTGCCAGCCGCCGGACGCTGATGGCCCTGCCCACCTCCGCCCGGGCGATGTGGTAGTTCTGGCAGTAGACGCACCGCAGCGGGCAGCCGGTGAAGAACACCGCCCCGGATCCGCTCTCCCCGGAGATACAGGGTTCTTCCCAGAGGTGCAGCGCCGCCCGGGCGGCGTAAATCTCCTCACCGGCCACACCGCAGAAGCCGGTCTCGCCGCCGGAGCGGTCGGCGCCGCAGCTGCGCGGGCAGATGCGGCAGTTGTGTATGGTCAAGCAGCGTCCCTCCCGAGAAAAAATTCCTCCTCTTATCCTATCACTTCCGCCGGGCCCGGTCAATCACAGGCGGACTTAGGGTGGAAAACTTTTTCCATTTCACGATTCCTTCAAATCGTTCACAGGATTGCGGAAGAAGGTTCTCGGTTTGGCCATCGAATCTGCTCGATTCCTTCACAGATCAGCGGTTTTGGATAAAATAGGCGGAGCTGTCCTTTCCCTTTTCGGCGGCCCTGTTTTAGTTTGATTTAAGCGAAAACGGCTATACTCTTCCTTAACCGGCATCCGCCTGCGGTCTATGGACCGCTCTGATTTTGATGCGGCCGCGCAGAAAAATACTCTCTGTTTTGAATAATTATTTCAGATAACAGCTTCTGTTATTTGTGCGAAACAGAGAATGTTCCGGTCTTTTTTTATTTTGGGCCGAAAGTGTTGCATTTTTCTGCAACATTCTCCCGTTTTTTGCGGTATAGGTGAAAGGGGTTTTTCTCTCAGCCTGCCGCTGCAATATGCGGCGCCGGATGGCGCCTGTAAGGAGGTATGATCCATTGATCACAGTGGAACACCTGACCAAACGGTATGGATCGTTCACCGCGGTGGACGACCTCTCCTTTACCATCGGGGAGGGGCATGTCTACGGTTTTCTCGGGCCGAACGGCGCCGGGAAATCCACCACGATGAATATGATGACCGGCTGCCTGTCAGCCACCGAAGGCCATGTGAAGATCGACGGCTTTGACATCTTTGAGGAGCCGATGGAGGCCAGGCGGCGCATCGGCTACCTGCCGGAGCAGCCTCCCCTCTATCTCGGGGAGACGCCGGAGGAGTACCTGCGCTTTGTCGGGGAGGCCAAGGGGTTGCGGGGCGGGGAGCTGGAAACCCAGATCGACGAGGTTATCGAGGTCACCCGCCTTGAACCGATGCGCCACCGGGTGATCCGGGCCCTGTCCAAGGGGTACCGGCAGCGGGTGGGCATTGCCCAGGCGCTGCTCGGCAACCCGGAGGTGGTTATCCTCGACGAGCCCACCGTCGGTCTGGATCCAATCCAAATCCTGGAGATCCGGGAGCTGATCCGCAGCCTGGGGGAGAGACACACGGTGATCCTCTCCTCCCATATTCTCTCAGAGGTGCAGGCCATGTGTGACCGCATCCTCATCATCGCCCACGGCCGGCTCATCGCCTTTGACACGCCGGAAAACCTGGAGAAGCTGCTCACCACCCCCGGCGAACTGATCCTCGTCGCCGATCTGCCGGAGGAACGCTTCCGGGCGATCCTGGCGGAGGTCCCGGGGGTGACCGATGTGGCCTGCACCGCCGACGGCAGCCGCCTCACCGGTACGGTCCGGGCCGAAGGGGAGGACCTCTACGCCCTCTCCCGGGCGGTGTTCCTTGCCTTTGCCGCCGCCGGGGAGCCGCTGTTGGAGATGCGGGTCAAGAAAGCGGATCTGGAGGAGATCTTCCTGGAGCTCACCGAAGCTGACCCGATATCTATAGAAGAGAGGAGGCAGGAGGCATGAGTGCAGTCTTTCGGCATGAACTCCGTGGGTACTTCCATTCGCTGACCGCCTATGTGTTCGGCGCATTCCTGCTGCTGGTGGTCGGTTTCGGGTCGATGCTCTACAACCTCAACGCCGCAGTCTCCAACTTTGAGTATGTGCTCAGCTATTCGCTGCTGGTGTTCGTAGTCATCGTACCGGTGCTGACGATGCGTGTCCTCGCCGAGGAGCGCCGCCAGCGCACCGATCAGCTGCTCTATTCGCTTCCCATCACCACCGTGCAGGTCATCACCGGCAAATACCTGGCACTGCTGGTGCTCTATCTGATCCCGCTGGCCATCATCAGCGTCTATCCGCTGATCTTCGCCCGGTTTGGTGAGGTGTATCTGCCCACCTCCTACGGGTCGATCTTCGCCTTCTTCCTGCTCGGCGCGGCGCTGCTGGCGGTGGGGATGTTCCTCTCCTCGCTGACCGAGAACCAGGGTCTGGCGGCGGGGTTGGGCATTGCCGTGATCCTCTTCAACTATTACAGTGTGCCGCTCTCGGAGTATGTCTCCTCGACGGCAGTGGGCTCGATGTTGGCGCTTCTTGCGGCCGTCCTGGCGCTGGCAGCGGTGATCTGGGTGCTCACCCGCAGTGAAAATCTCGCCTTTGGCACGGCGCTGGTGCTCATCCTGGGGCTGATCGCCGTCAGCTTTTTGGATCCGACGGCCCTGGAGGGCCTGCTGCCCGAGGTGATGACCGCCCTCTCGCTCTTTGAGCGGTTCACACCGTTTGTCAGCGGCGTCTTCGACCTGACATCGGTAGTCTGCTATCTCACCGTCATCGGAGTGTTCCTGTTTTTGTCGGCGCAGTCGATGGAGAAGAGGAGGTATAACTGATGCAGTGGAAAAATCCCTTCCGCCGGGACCCGGATGCGCCGAAGGAGGGCAGCTCCCTGGCGCTGCGGGCCGGCGGCTATTCGCTGGTGATGACCGCACTGGTGCTGGTCATCGCCGTGGCGGTAAACCTCATCGCCGGGATGCTGCCGTCTACAATGACGCGCTATGACATCAGCGCCGCAAAGCTCTACTCGGTGACCAGCAACACCAAATCGGTGCTCAGCGCCCTCACCGACGATGTTACCGTCTATTGGATCGTCCAGTCCGGAGCGGAGGATCGGGTGGTGGAGAACCTGCTGGCCAATTATGAGGCTCTTTCCGACCACATCAAGGTGGAAAAGCGCAACCCCGATGTCTACCCGACCTTTGCCGAGCAGTACACCGACGAGACGGTCCAGAACAACTCGCTGGTGGTGGAATGCGGTGACCGCAGCCGGTACATCGCCTACAATGAGATCTACCCCACCGACCTGGACATCTACTCCTACGCCTATACCACCTCCTTTGACGGGGAGGGGGCGCTCACTTCGGCCATCAACTATGTCACCACCGAGGATGTGCCGAAGATCTATCTGCTCGAGGGCCACGGAGAGAGCGAGCTGCCCTCCACCTTCCAGAGCCAGATCGAGCGGGAGAACTATGAGACCGCAGCTCTTTCGCTGCTGACGGTGGATGCCATACCCGAGGATGCCGACTGCATCCTGATCTATGGACCGCAGAGCGACCTGGCCGACGAAGAGGTCACGCTGCTGCAGGACTATCTGAACGCCGGCGGAAAGGTACTGGTCTTTTCCGGGCCGGCGGTGGACACGCCGCTGGAAAATCTGGAGACCCTGCTGACCAGCCACGGTGTGGAACCGGTGGACGGCCTGGTGGTGGAGGGCGACCGGGAGCGGTATGCCTTCCAGCTGCCCTATGCGCTGCTGCCGGAGATGGCCGCCGATGACATCACCGATCCCCTCACCGAAGAGGGGTATACACCGGTCTTTTCCATCGCACAGGGGCTGGATACCTCGTCGGCGTCCAGCGGCGTCACCACGCTGCTCTCCTCGTCGGAGGCCTCCTTCTCCAAGGCGGATGGCTACGACATCACCACCTATGAGAAGGAGGACGGCGACACCGACGGTCCGTTCGCATTGGCGGTGTCGGTGATCACCGAAAACGACGGTGAACTGATCTGGTTTGGCTCGTCGGCGTTCCTCGATGACAGCTACAATGCCATCTCCTCCGGTGCCAATGTCAATCTGACGATGAACGCCCTGACCTCGCTGGTCGGGGAGACCGGGTCGATGTCCATCCGGGCCAAGAGCCTGAACTACAACTATCTCACCATCAGCGATTCCACCTCGTCGCTGCTCAAGACGCTGATGATCGGCGTCTTCCCGCTGTGCTATCTCGGCCTCGGTGTCGTGGTGGTCCTTCGCAGAAGGAGGCTCCAGAATGAATCGCACTAAACGCCTTGCGGCATTGGGCTGTGCCGCCGCTGCGGCCTGTATCGGGGTCGTCGTGCTCAGCCGCATCCAGACCACACAGGACGCCATCCGGGAGAGCGGGGAGGTGGTGCTCTCCATCGATCCGGAGACGGTGCAGTCGGTGTCCTGGGAATATGGCAACAACTCCTACGCCTTCCACCGGGACGGGGACTGGGTTTACGATGCCGATACCGCCTTCCCGGTGGACCCGGAGAAGATGGACCAGCTGCTCTCGCCCTTTGAGGCGATGGGGGCGGCCTTCATCATCGAGGAGCCGGCCAGCCTTTCGGAGTACGGCCTGGACGATCCGGTGTGCACCATCGAGCTCACCACCGAGGGCGGAGACTACACCATCCTGCTCGGCGATTACAGTACGATGGATGAGCAGCGCTATGTCTCCATCGGCGATGGGAAGGTCTATCTCGCTGTCTCCGATCCGCTGGACGAATTTGATACCACGCTGGCCGATCTGATCCAAAACGATGCAGTCCCCGATTTTGAGACGGTGACGGCGGTGACCTTCTCCGGGGCGGAGAACTATTCGTTCACCCTGGAGGAGAACGGAACGAGCTATCGAGATGAGGACCGCTACTTTGCCGACGGTCTGCCGCTGGATACCGACCGGGTGGAGGACTACCTGCTGATCCTGAAAAACCTCCGGTTGAACGGCTATGTGACCTACAACGCCACCGAGGAGGAGATCGCCGGCTGCGGGCTGGATTCCCCGGATCTGACCATTACGGTGGACTATACCGAGACGGCAGAGGACGGAACCAGTGAGGAGAAGAGCTTTGCCATCGCGCTGGCCCGGGACCCGGAGGAGGCCGCCGCGGCGGAGAGCGGCGGCACCGGTTCCGGGACGAGCTCCGGTGAGGAGACGGTTACCGCCTACGCCCGGGTGGGCGATTCGCCGATCCTCTACCAGATCGACGGCAGCAGCTACCTCTCGCTGATGGCAGCCGGGATCAGTGATCTGCGGCACCAGGAGATCTTCCCGGCGGAGACCGAAAATATCGCCGCCCTGAGCGTCACGCTGCAGGGGCAGACCTATTCCCTCACCTCTGAAGGGGACGGGGAGGAGCGCACCTTCTCCTATGACGGCGAAGAGATCGACGCCGGCGATCTGCTCCAGGCCATGGGAGCGCTGGAGGCGGATGCCTTCACCGGTGACGATCCCACCGGCACCGAGGAGATCAGCCTGACCGCCACACTGGATCTGGAGGGCGGACCTGAGGTGTCGCTGTCCCTCTACCGGGTGGACGGTTCGAACTGCCTGGCGGTGGTCGACGGTACTTCTGTGGCACTGGTGCCCCGGACTCAGGTGGTGACGCTGATCGAAGCAGTGAACGCCATCGTCCTGGGTTGAGAAAAGGGACAGATGAAAAAAGCTCCCCACGGGGGGAGCTTTTTGTACCGTCAGGAGCGGGTGAGGAGGCAGACGGATTCGACTTGTTCTTCATTGTCCAAACTAATACTCATGTCTTCCTC
>CAJFQR010000041.1 GCA_904419105.1 Candidatus Avimicrobium faecavium | reverse complement strand
TGCGCTGTTTATCGTTGATCCCCGCAAGGAGCACATTGCTGTCGCTGAGGCCCACAAGCTGGGCATCCCGATCGTGGCCATCGTAGATACCAACTGCGATCCCGATGAGATCGACTATGTTATCCCCGGCAACGACGACGCGATCCGCGCTGTCCGCCTGATTGCCAGCACCATGGCTGACGCCATTATCGAGGGTCATCAGGGCGCTGAGACTGAGGAAGCCGCCGCGGAGGCCGCTGAGGAAGAGGCCGCCGAGTAATCGGTTTTGGAATCAAGGAGGCTCGGGTGCTCATCCGGGCCTCTTTCCAAGAGAATCCCCAAACCTATACAACTCGCTGAGGAGGAAATGAAAAATGGCTTTTACAGCTAAGGATGTCCAGGCTCTGCGCCAGATGACTGGCTGCGGCATGATGGACTGCAAGAAGGCGCTGACCGAGTCCAACGGTGATATGGACAAGGCCGTTGAGTATCTGCGTGAAAAGGGCCTCTCCGCCGCCGCCAAGAAGGCTGGCCGCATCGCCGCCGAAGGTGTTGTCTACGCTGTCGCCGACAACGCGAAGAAGGTAGGCGCCATCATTGAGGTCAACTCCGAGACCGACTTCGTTGCCAAGAATGCCGACTTCAACGCCTTTGTAGCGGACTGTGCCCGCATCATCATGGAGCAGAATCCGGCCGATGTCGATGCTCTGCTGGCCTGCAAGTGTGCCGACGGCAAGACCGTTGAGGAGGTGCTCCGCGAGAAGATTCTCGTCATCGGTGAGAACCTGAAGATCCGCCGCTTTGTCCGTGAAGAGGGCGTACTGTCCACCTATATCCATGCTGGCGGCAAGATCGGCGTCATGGTCAAGTTCGATGTCTCCGACGGCATCGCGGACAAGCCCGAGTTCATCGAGTGCGGCCACGATGTTGCGATGCAGATTGCCGCGATCAACCCCGGTTACCTGAAGAGAGAGGAAGTTCCCGCCGCTGTCGTTGAAGAGGAGAAGAAGATCCTCGAGGCTCAGATCCAGAACGACGACAAGCTCAAGAACAAGCCTGCTCAGGTTATCGAGAAGATGATCACCGGCCGCGTTGAGAAGTTCTACAAGGAGAACTGCCTGGTCGATCAGGCCTTCGTCAAGGACGGCAATATGAACGTTGCTGAGTATGTGGCCAAGGTCGCCAAAGAGCTCGGTGGCAAGATCGAGATCACCGGCTTTGTCCGCTTCGAGTCCGGTGAGGGCATTGAGAAGAAGGCTGACGATTTCGCCGCTGAAGTTGCCAGCATGGTCAAGTAAGATCGTATCTGTGATACAAAAGGTCCCGGAGGAGCCCTCCGGGACCTTTTTCGCACCTCATTTTGACAAGAAAAAGGCCCTGAAAATGGGCCTTTTTTCTATTCAGTGAGAGAAAGAGGATTAAAAGACGGGGATGAATACACCGGCGTATTCGCTGTTGATGAAATCCCGGGTCTCATCGGAGTTGAGTACCTCGACCAGGGCCTTGGTTTTTTCAGAATCGGCGTCTTCTGCCCGGACCACCAGTACATTGCCGTACTCCTGGGCGCTCTCCGAATCGGAGGCCTCATTGACGATGACCTTGTCCAGGATACCGGCGTCGATGGCGTAGTTACCATTGATGGCGGCAATGGCAAATTCGCTCAGATTGCGGGGCAGCTGGGCAGCCTCCAGCTCGACGAACTCCAGACCCAGCGGATTTTCAACGATATCCAGCGGTGTGGCATTCAGGCCGGCGCCCTCGGCCAGGGTGATGAGCCCCTGGGCCTCAAGCAGGTTCAGCGCCCGGGCCTCGTTGGTCGGGTCATTGGGAACGCCCACCTTGGCTCCCTCGGCGATCTGGTCCACACTGGTCAGCGTATCGGAGTAGAGACCCATCGGTTCAAACTGCACCTTGCACACGGCGGTCAGTGTATCGTTGTTGCTGGCATTGTACTCCTCGAGGAACGGCGTATGCTGGAAGAAGTTTGCATCCAGATCCCCTTCGGAGAGGGCTACATTGGGCATCACATAGTCGGTGAACTCGACGATGTCCAGCTCATATCCCTTGTCGGCAAGTTGGTCCCGGACTGCCTCCAGGATCTCGGCATGGGGAGAAGGGGAGGCACCCACCGAAATGGTTTTGTCATCGGCGACATCGGCAGTGGAGGAGGGCTCCTCTCCGCCGGAGCAGGCGGTCAGCGATACGGTGAGCACGGCGGCGGTGAGCAGAGCGAAGAGTCTTTTGCTGTTTTTCATGGAGATTACCTCATTTCATAGAGTTTTGTTGTTGGGTGAACGGTCCTCTGTGTTGCGGAGAGGACGGTCAGCGGTTGCGCTTGTCGATCTGCCGGGCAGTGAGGTTGAAGGCGGACTGGATCACCTGGACCACCACCACGATCAGGATGACAGTGATGTACATTACGTTTTCCTCATAGCGGTGTACGCCATATCGGATCGCTATATCGCCAAGGCCGCCGGCGCCTACAACACCGGCCATAGCCGAATAGCCTATCAGGGTGATCGCCGAGATGGACAGCCCGCGGATCAGCGAGGGCACGCTCTCGGGAATGAGCACTTTGGTGATGATCTGCAGATCGGAGGCTCCCATCGTCTTGGCCGCCTCCACTACACCGGTGCTCAGTTCCTCCAGCGAGGATTCGACCATCCGGGCTACGAACGGGGCAGCCGCTACCACCAGAGCGAAGATCGAGGATCTGGGCCCGATAGAGGTGCCGGCAATGAGCTTTGAGAGAGGGTTAAGGGTGACGATGAGGATCAAAAACGGCACCGAACGGATCAGGTTGATGATCCAGCCGAGTACCTGGTTGAGTGGCTGGTACGGGTGGATGCCGCCTTCTTTGGTGACATACACCAGTACGCCCAGCGGCAGGCCGAATACATAGGCCAAAATGGTGGAGAGGACGGTCATATACAGCGTCTCCTCCAGTCCCTGCACCAGGAGCGGGGCGTATCTTGCAAACAGGTCAGCCATTACAGTGCACCTCCTACTCCGATCAACTGCCTTGCCGCCACACTTTTTGGTGCGGCAAGGACTTCCGCGGCCGGTCCGTTTTCGGCAAAGCGGCCCGATTCGATGACGGCCACCCGGTTGCAGATCTGCCGGACGACTCCGATCTCATGTGTGATGATGATGATGGTCACCCCGAGCTGCCGGTTGATGTCCCGGAGCAGATCCAAGATGGCCTTGGTGGTGAAGGAATCCAGCGCCGAGGTCGGCTCATCACAGAGCAGCACCTTCGGGTTGTTGGCCAGTGCCCGGGCAATGGCCACACGCTGGCATTGCCCGCCGGAGAGCTGGGAGGGGTAGCTGCTTTCCTTTCCCTCGAGCCCCACCAGCCGGATCAATCTCGCCACCCGTTCTGTGATCTCCGGCTTGGATACCCCGGCGATCTCCAGCGGGAAGGCGATATTTTTTGCTACGGTGCGCTGCATCAACAGATTGTACCCCTGGAAGATGACGCCGATCTGACGCCGGTGTGCGGTGAGTTCCCGTCCTTTCAGGGCGGAGAGATCCTTGCCGTCTATTTTGATGCTTCCCTCGGAGGGGATCTCCAGCAGAGCGATGCACCGCAGCAGCGTTGACTTTCCGGCGCCGGACAGTCCGATGATGCCGAAGATGTCCCCATCTTCAATGCGTGCGGAGATGCCCTGAAGTGCTTCCACATCGCCGGTTTTAGTGTGAAAGTTTTTTTTCAGATTTTCAATCTGGATCATATCTGTCACCTCGAAGAATGTCCCGAGGGCAGAAAAAAGACCTCGCCCCCGGTCTTATCGTAAAGACCAAAGGGCGAGGCCGAAAAATCATTCGACTACGCGGTACCACCTTTGTTCGTTGTTCCTTCACAGGAACAACCTCATCAAGTACGCCCGGATATCGGGTTATACTCTATTGCTGTAACGGGCACTCCCGTCGTAGCCTTACCGCTCTGCGGCTCGGTACGCAACTCCGGGGCCATGTTCATCACGGGTCGTATCGCCCTTTCTCAGCTGCCAGGGCTCTCTGTCGGATACTCGTCCGGGATTACTCTCCCCATCTCCGTCTTTCGGTTTGTGAACTTGTCTGCAAGTATAATCCAGTTTGATAAATTTGTCAACAGTTTTTTAGGAAAATTTTTCGATAGGAGGAAGGCTCATCCCTCGATCGGCGTCTTGTCAAAGGCGAAATGCACCGGTACGCCGTCTTTCATCGGGACGGCTGTTTCCCCCTGGATGAGCGGCGCCAGATAGCGCACCAGCTCCTCTCGGACGCCGTTGCCTGCCTCGTTGATCCACTCTCTGGGGATCTTGTGCTCCACATTGGCCACCGCCTCCAGTGGCACTGCCTCGTACCCGATGCGGTAGGGCTCATTGGAGATCCGACGCAGCGCTACCATCACCCGGGTTTTGCCGGCGATCAGGAACTGCACTGCCGTCTCACCGGTGCGGATTGCCTCGGCCAGATCGGTGCCCGACTGCAGATGAGAGGCTGCCCGCTGCAACACGCTCAGTTCGATGGAGCGCACCTTGCAGCCAATACGGTCGGCGATGAGCCGTTCCAGGTATTTGCCCACACCGGCCAGATACTTGTGGCCGAAGGCGTCCACCTGTCCCGACTGCATGCTCTCCGCCACATAACTGCCGTCCGCCAGGCGCACGCCCTCCGAGACGGCGATGACGACCGAATCCTCTTTTTCTAGCGCACCTCTGACATCGTCGAGGAAGCAATCCACATCGAAGGCCGCCTCCGGCAGATAGATCAGTTGCGGTCCGTAGCTTCCGCCAAGAGCCCGGGACAGGCTCGAAGCCGCCGTGAGCCAGCCGGCGTTGCGACCCATAATCTCGACAACGGTTACCGACTTGAGAGGATATACCGCAGAGTCAGCACTGATCTCCATCAGCGTGGTGGCGATGTACTTGGCCGCTGAGCCGAACCCCGGGCAGTGGTCGGTCACCGGCAGGTCGTTGTCGATGGTCTTGGGCACGCCCACCACCCGGACCTCCTCGCCGTGCTCATAGCAGTAATTGGCGATCTTGTTGGCGGTGTCCATCGAGTCGTTGCCGCCGATGTAGGCGAAGAATCCGATCTCATATTTGCGGAAGATCTCCAGCAGCCGGGCGTATTCCGCGGCGCCGGACTCCGGTGAGGGCATTTTGAACCGGCAGGAACCGAGGGCAGAGGAGGGAGTGTGACAGAGCAGTTCAAAGTCCGCGGCGGAGGCGAATTGATCGTCCACCCGGATGATGCGGTCCTGGAGGATTCCCTCGATACCGTTTACTGCGCCATATACCGCACCGATCACCTCAGGATGGCACATGGCCTCCCGGATCAGACCGCTCAGGCTGCCGTTGATCACCGCTGTGGGCCCGCCGGACTGGGCCACAAGCAGATTTTTCTTCATAATACGCACCTCTTTTGCAACAGATTTTGGATGATAATATGGATTATCTCTATCATACCACAAAGCCCCCCGGTGTACAACAAAAGCCTCGTCAAGGCGGATGTCTCCCTCTTTTTTGAGGAAAATGCCTTGACTTTTCCGAATTTTACGCCTATACTATGTCTTGTAATGTGAATCGCGAAAACAGCTTTGACGGGAAGAATTCCCGCCTGCCATCATAGAGAGAGGGAGCCATTTGCTGAAAGGTTTCCGTTGGCGGCGGTGTTGGGCCATCCCCGAGCTCCGGTGTGAAGAATACCGGCGTTTGCGGCGCGTTAGGCCGCCTCGAAGGGGTACCGGGCTCTCTCGGTGCAATTTGGGTGGTACCGCGGAACGGGTTTTGGCAGCTTTCGTCCCATTGTTTGGGGCGAAGGCTTTTTCTTTTGCGATCCGCATCGTTTTTGCAACTGTATAGGAGGGAAAATCTATGAAATGGACAGGCGTAAACGACCTGCGCGAGAGCTTTCTCGCTTTTTTTGAAAGCAAGGGACACCTGCGGCTGCCGTCCTTCAGCCTGGTGCCGAAGGATGACAACAGCCTGCTGCTGATCAACTCTGGTATGGCTCCGATGAAGAACTACTTCCTCGGCGTCAAGACCCCGCCCCGGACTCGTGTCACCACCTGCCAGAAGTGTATCCGTACTCCGGATATTGAGCGTGTCGGTAAGACCGCCCGCCATGGCACCTACTTTGAGATGTTGGGCAACTTCTCCTTCGGCGACTACTTCAAGCACGAGGCTACCGCCTGGGCCTGGGAGTATCTGACCCAGGTGCTGGAGATCCCCGCTGACCGGCTCTATGTCTCCATCTTTGAAAACGATGACGAAACCTTTGATATCTGGACCAAGGAGATCGGCGTAGATCCGTCTCATATGGTCCGCCTCGGCCGGGATGACAACTTCTGGGAGATCGGATCCGGCCCCTGCGGCCCCTGCTCGGAGATCTACTTCGACCGCGGTGAGGAATACGGCTGTGGCAAGCCGGACTGCGCGCCGGGCTGTGACTGCGACCGGTTTATGGAGATCTGGAATCTGGTGTTCTCGCAGTTCGACTCGGACGGCAACGGCACCTATACTCCTCTTGAACATCCGAACATTGATACCGGTATGGGTCTTGAACGCCTGGCCTGCATTATGCAGGGAGTGGACAACCTCTTCGAGGTGGACACCGTCCAGAACATTATGAAGCACATCAGCCGGATTGCCGGTGTTGAGTACAAAAAGGACCCCAAGACCGATGTCTCGCTGCGGGTTATCACCGACCATATCCGCAGCACTACCTTCATGATTGGCGATGGTATTGTTCCCCAGAACGAAGGCCGCGGCTATGTTCTGCGCCGTCTGCTGCGCCGGGCTGCCCGCCATGGCCGTCTTCTCGGCATCCATGAGCCGTTCCTGTATCAGGTTGTCGACACCGTCATTCAGGAGAACCAGCCTCACTATCCCGAGCTGCTGGAAAACCGCGATTACATCGTCAGCGTTGTCAAGGCTGAGGAAGAACGCTTT
The DNA here is from genome assembly GCA_904419105.1 of Candidatus Avimicrobium faecavium. Taxonomy (GTDB): domain Bacteria; phylum Bacillota; class Clostridia; order Oscillospirales; family Ruminococcaceae; genus Avimicrobium; species Avimicrobium faecavium. Next base: position 4,652 of record CAJFQR010000041.1, on the reverse strand, counting down.
GCCAAGACCATCGACCAGGGTATGACTATGCTCACCGAGCTTATCGACCACCTGGTAAGCAAACAGATGAGCGGTGAGCGGGTGCTTCCTGGTGCCGATGCTTTCAAGCTCTATGATACTTTCGGCTTCCCGCTGGATCTGACAATGGAGATTGCCAATGAGCGCGGCGTCACTGTAGACGAGGAGCAGTTTGCCAAGTTTATGAACGATCAGCGGGAACGCGCCCGTGCCGCCCGTGCTGCCATGGGCGATATGGGCTGGGAGGGTGACGTCCTTCAGGGCATCCCCGGCAACACCGAATTTACCGGTTACGCCGATCTCACCTGCGAGGGCAAGGTTATTGCCATCGTTAAGGATGGCGCCCTTGCCGACGAGATCGCCGAAGGGGAAGAGGGCATTGTTATCCTTGACCGCACCTGCTTCTACGGCGAAGGCGGCGGCCAGGTTGGTGACAGCGGCGCACTCACCGGTGATCACTTTGCTTTTTGCGTTCTCGACACTAAGAAATCAGTAAACACCCATTATATGCACATTGGTAAGATGGAGTCCGGCCTGCTGCGTGTCGGCGACAGAGTCACCGCTGCTGTCAACCAGAAGCGCCATACCGCCATCATGCGCAATCACTCCGCCTGTCATTTGCTCCAGGCTGCACTGCGCCAGGTGCTCGGCACCCATGTGCATCAATCCGGCTCCTATGTGGATGAGCATATCTGCCGCTTTGATTTCTCACACTTCAATGCCATGACCGCTGAGGAGCTCACCCAGGTCGAGCGGCTGGTCAACGAGATGATCCTCGAGGCTCTGCCGGTATCCGCGAATGAGATGGGCCAGGATGAGGCCAAGGCCAAAGGCGCCATGGCCCTCTTCGGCGAGAAGTACGGCGATGTGGTCCGGGTCGTCGATATGGGAGGCAAATCCATCGAGCTCTGCGGCGGTACCCATGTAGACAACACCTCCAAAATCGGCCTCTTTAAGATCGTCAAGGAGTCTTCGATCGCTGCGGGCGTACGCCGCATAGAGGCTGTCACCGGAGCCGGAGTACTCCTGCTCATTGATGCTGAGCGCAAGCTCATGGACAGCTGCTGCGAACAGCTCAAAGTGGGGAGTTATGCGGAGCTCCCGGCTAAGGTCGCCGCGCTGAATACGGAACTCCATGCCCGCGAGAGGGAGATCGAAGAGATCAACACCCGGCTGGCTACAATGCAGGCCCAGGCTCTGGAGAGCACCGCTACCGCTGTCGGCCCGGTGAAGCTGATTGTCGCCAATCTCAATGGCGTAAAGCCGGATATCATGCGTAAGATTGCCGACCGGTTCCGTGACAGCGATCCAAATGCTGTTGCGGTTTTCTCCACCACTCTTGATGGTAAGGCGTCGGTTGCTGCCAGCTGTGGCAAGGAGGCCATCGCCTGCGGTGTCAAGGCTGGCCAGCTGGTCAAAGAGATCTGCTCGCTGCTCGGCGGCAGCGGCGGAGGCCGTCCGGACAGCGCGATGGGAGGCGCCAGCGATATCTTCAAGATTGACGAGGTCTTTGTTCAGATCCCGAGCCTGGTGGAGAAGATGCTGGAATCTCAGAAGAGCCGCGGCTGATCGCCCGGCGCCTGATACGATGAAAGGAGCGATTTGCAATGGAAGACTGCCTGTTCTGCAAGATTGCGGCGGGGGAGATCCCCTCCACGAAGGTCTATGAGGACGACCGTGTACTGGTGTTCAAGGATATTGCTCCGGTGGCGCCGGTGCATCTGCTGGCGATCCCCAAAGTCCATATCCAGTCGGTGGACGCCATAGACGCCTCCAACTGTGAGCTGGTGGGATATCTCTTTACCGTCATCGCCAAGGTAGCCAGAGAGCAGGGCCTCAGCGATGGGTATCGCGTGGTATCCAATATAGGGAAAGACGGTGGACAGAGCGTGCCGCATCTGCATTTCCACATCCTTGGTGGCAAGGAGCTGGCCTGGCCGGCTCTGTAATCCCGCACTTTGTTTGCATAAGATAAAGGAGAATCATATATGGAAACCTATAAGCTGCATGTTGCAGGTCTCGAGCGGGACCTGCCGATCTGCCCGCTCAACGAGAACCTTTCCATTGCCGGTTTCGTTATGTTCGGCGATGTGGAGATTACCATTCGCAGCGCGGAAGAACTGCTCAAGCGGGTCGGTGACTTTGATATCCTGATTACTGCCGAATCGAAGGGGATCCCGCTGGCCTATGAGATGTCCCGTCAGTCCGGCAAAAAGTATATCCTCGCCCGCAAGAGCATCAAGCTCTATATGCACGATCCTGTCTCGGTATCGGTCAAGAGCATTACCACCGCCCAGGTACAGACCCTGTATCTGGACAGCTCGGATATGGAGGCCATCAAGGGCAAGCGGGTGCTCATCGTCGACGATGTCGTTTCCACCGGTGAGTCGATGAACGCCCTGGAGAAGCTGGTGGAGAAGTCCGGCGGTCTGATTGCCGGCAAGTGTGCCGTCCTCGCCGAAGGCGATGCCAAGAACCGTACTGATGTGGTCTTTCTCGGCGAGCTCCCGCTCTTCTTCAAGTAAAAGACCTGATCGGCCCTGCCGAATGAAAGGAACATTATGATGAAACGACCGCTGTTTGATGTAGGCTTTTCGGTACTGCTGACGACGGCGGCCGTTTTGTATCTCGGGAAAAAGGCGCTGCTGCTCCTGCCGATCTGCATCCTGGCGGCACTGATCTGCTCCGGCCGTTCCAAAGACCGCCGGTTCCGGCGTGCGGCCATCGTGCTGCTGGCTGGAGCTGTTGGGATCCTCTATCTGTTGCTGCGCCTGCAGCTGGTGCGTACCGCCTGTGTACCGCTGGACGGGACCCGGGCAGTGGTCATTGCAACGGTCACCGAACAGCGGGATAAAAATATGTATGAGTGTTTCGGTACCGTAACCGGGGAAGCCGGCACAGTGGAGAGGGTTCGCCTGACCCTCTGGTGTACCACTGCCGACGAACTGCAGGCCGGGGAGAGCTTCCGCTGTGCCGCTGAGGTCACCTTTAACGATCCACTGACCTCCGAGTACCGCTCCTCCGCCGGGGAGAGCCGTTATCTCTACTGCTTTGCCGATGGAGAGATAGAGCGCCTGTCGGAGCCGCTTTACCCGCTGAAGGGCGGCTTTGCCTCGCTGCGTGCCGCAGTGAGCCGGGGGTTTACACGGCAATTCGGACAGGAGACTGGCAGCCTGCTCAGCGCATTGGTCACCGGCCTTCGTCCCGGGGAGGCAGACTATGTGGAGCAGTCCCGGGACGCAGGTGTCTACCATGTGCTTGCCATCTCCGGCATGCACATTGCCATTTTCTGTGACATCATTTCGGCGCTGCTGTTTCTGCTTCCACTGCGGCCGCGCATTCGTTCCGCGCTGCTTCTTGTTGCGCTCTGGGGCCCTGTGTTGCTCTCTGGCGGAAACCAGGCGGTGCTGCGGTCGGCGATCATGTACTCCGTTACGGCCTTTGGCCGAGCTATTGGCCGTAAAGCAGATAGCCTTAACAGCCTCGGATTTGCAGTGTTGCTGCTTCTTCTTGCCGATCCTTTTGCGGCGCTCTCTTATGGATTTCTGCTCTCGGTGCTGGCCACACTGGGGCTGCTGCTCTATACGCCGGGACTGGCCAGGTATTTAGAGGACAAACCTCTATTCCGAATAACCGGAAAAGCCGGCGCTGCGGCGGTAAGTTCCCTGTCCTGCGGCGTCGCTGCCCAGGTGGTGATCCTGCCGCTGCTCTATGCAATGGACGGCCGCATCGTTCTCAACGGTCTGCTGGCCGGGCTTGTGATCCTTCCGCTGATGACTCCGCTGCTCTTTTTTGGGTATCTTTTGGTACCGGTTGTGCTTTTCGGGGCAGGAAGCACCGTAGCGGCGGTCCTTGGTTTTCCAGCCGGTCTGCTCGCCCGGCTGTTCCTCCGGCTGACGGCTTTCTTTGCTGAATTTCCTTTTGTCTTCTATCTCAACACCCCGGCTCAGCGGCTGTTGCTCTATCTGTTGGAGGGGCTGCTTCTGTTGCTCACTGTCATAGGCTGCTCCAGACGGCTTGCGGCAATGGCAATACCGCTCGCGGTCTCTCTGACGACACTGGTGCTGCTCACCGAGTCGTTCCTGCTGGATGGGACAGCCCGCGTCATCACCAGGGGAGAGGATACACTGCTGCTTTCGGGTGACCGAGCGGTGCTGTTGCTGGCTGGCCGGGAGGGGGGAATGCTGGAGGAGCTGAGGAGGTATCGGGTGCAGAACGTGGACCTGCTCATCCTGGAGGATTATGATTCGCTCCTTGCTCCGGATACCGCCGGCATCTTCGCCGAGTATCCGCCTGTCCGGGTAGCCGGTCCGGATTCCGGAGCGGTGACCAGCTATCTGGACGCTGTCTACAACGGGGAGCTTCTCACAGAGGATACCCTCACGATACAGCTCTATGGGGATCTGGCCCTTGACTATCGGCGGGGCGACCGGCTGCAGGTGCGTGCCGGTGATATTTTGCTCTTAAAGTTTTTCGATATTTATGCTATAATAGGAGAAACTGTCCCCGATGCAGTGCTTCTGCCCGATGGGACGGCGTCGCTTGGCCCGGCTCCCGACGGTCTCAGTTTGTGGGAGACAGGACCGGAGCGCAGTGAATTGGTGCTCGATGTCGGGCGGACACACTGAGAGGAG
>CAJFQR010000040.1 GCA_904419105.1 Candidatus Avimicrobium faecavium | reverse complement strand
GTCTGCTCCCGCTCGTCGTGGCCGCCGCCGAGGCCTGCACCTCTGTGCCGGCCGACGGCGTCGATCTCATCGATGAAGATGATGCTCGGGGCGGTCTTCTTCGCCTCGGCGAACAGATCCCGCACACGGGACGCGCCGACGCCGACGAACATCTCCACGAAATCGGAACCGGAGATGGAGTAGAAGGGCACACCGGCCTCACCGGCCACCGCCCGGGCCAGCAGCGTCTTACCGGTGCCGGGAGGGCCCATCAGCAGCACGCCCTTGGGGATCCGGGCGCCGAGGGCGTTGTATTTGGCGGGGTTCTTGAGGAACTCGACGATCTCCACCAGCTCCTCCTTCTCCTCGTCGGCGCCGGCCACATCGGCGAAGGTCACCACCCGCCCGTCCTGCGGGGTGCGGGTGCGGGCCTTGGAGAAGTTGGCCATGCCGCCGTTGCCCCGGGTCTGGCGCATCATCACATAGAGGAAGATGCCCATCGAGCCGATGAGAATCAGCGTGGGCAGCATCGAGACAAACCACGGGATCTCCTGAGCACGCTCCAGGTCATAGACCATGTGGGCGTCCGGGTGGGCCCCGTTGTAGGATTCGATGTCGTCCCGGATGTCCTCCAGGAAGAGACTGACATTGGGTACCCGGTAGTTGACGGTGGTACGCTGGTTTTTGAGCTCGACGGTCATCTGCATCTCACCGCTGCCGAGGTTGAGGTCGAACTCGGAGACCTGCCCGTTCTCAAAGTAGCCGAGAACCTCGGAATACTTGATGAGCGACTGGGTCGGCCCCTGGGAGAAGAGCATCGTCGCCATCAGCAAAAACGCCGCGAGCAGCGCGAGGTAGACCGCCAGTCCCCTGGAAGAGGGCTTTTTCACTGACAAATACATTCACTCCTTTGCCATTTCGGCATGGTATTTTGCCGGGAGGAGCACGGCCCGGCGCCGTGTATCGAAACAGGCCGTTCCGTCAGAGCGGAGACGGCCGGGGAATCTTCGGATCAGTTTTTGTAGACCTCTTCCTTGAGGACGCCGACATACGGCAGGTTGCGGTAGCGTTCGGCGTAGTCGAGGCCGTAGCCCACCACAAACTCGTCCGGCACATCAAAGCAGCAGTAGTCCGGCTGGATATCCGCGGTGCGGCGGGCGGGCTTGTTGAGAAGGGTCACGATGCGGATGCTGTTGGGATGCCGGTCCCGCAGCAGCTCCCGCAGGTAGCTCAGGGTCAGGCCGCTGTCGAGGATATCCTCCACCAGCAGCACATCCCGGCCCTCGACGCTGTTGTCCAGGTCCTTGATGATCTTGACCACGCCGCTGCTCTTGGTGCCGCTGCCGTAGCTGGACACCGACATAAAGTCGATCTGAGCGTGGATCGAAAGCCGGCGCATCAGGTCGGCCAGAAAGACCACCGACCCCTTTAGGATACCCACCAGCAGCAGGTCCTTATCGGCGTAATCCCGTGAGATCTGCTCGGCGACCTCGTCGATCTTTCGCTCGATCTCCTCCCGGGAGATGAGCACCTTTTTGATATCCTGCTCCATGACATTTTTCATAGTGGGTTCTCCTCGATCCATATTGTTACAGTTTCCCCTCCCTGCCCGGGAAGGGCAGCGGCGCGCTCGTCACAGCCAAATCCCTCGGCCCAGAGGACACCGGCCTCATCGGTGAGCAGCACCAGCCTGCCCCGGCCGGCCGGCGGGATGCCGGCCTCCTGCAGCAGAGCCTTGAGCGTCTTGGTGACGCCGCGGCCCGGCGGGCGAAGGGTCTCCCCGCCCCGTCTGGTGCGCAAAACGATTTTACCATATATTCTATCACAATCCAATGTGTTTTTTAAGCAGCCATCAAAATCTTTTTCAATTTTCTCAAAATATTCACATCTCGAGAAGGCCGCGTGCAGCACCCGGCCGTCCGGCAGGGGCAGCGGGCCCCGGCGGAGCTCCGCCAGCGACGTGCCGATCTCCCAGGATCGGGCGGGCACCGGCTCCCGTTCGAACCAGAGCCGTCCGCCCCGGCTCAAAAAGCGGATCCCGCCGCCGATCTCCACTGCACCGGAACCGGCGGCCAGCTCCCGGCAGAGTTCGGTGTGCCGGGCGGAGAGCCCTGCCCCCCATTTTCCGGCCAGCCGTGCCAGCACCTCCCGCTGGACCGCCCCCGGCGCCGCCAGAAAGGCGGCGGTGTCCACCCGGCCATCCGTGCCGTGTTCCGCCAGAAAGCGGCCGGTCTCGGCGCCGACAAGGGCATACCCCTCCTCCATCGCCTCGATCAGCCGGGAAAAGGCCTCCGGCAGCGCCGGGTTGATGACATAGAGCTGCGGCACCACCTCCAGCCGCAGCCGGTTGCGGGTGTAATGGGGGTCGGCGTTGGTGGAGTCGGTGACATAGTCCAGCCCCTGCTGCCGGCAGTAGTCCTCCACTTCCTGGCGGGTGATCCCGATCAGCGGCCGGCAGAGATAGTCCCGCACCGGGGCGATGCCGCACATACCCCGCAGCCCGGTGCCCCGCACCATCGAGAAGAGCACCGTCTCGATGTTATCGCTGAGGGTGTGGGCGGTAGCCACCTTGCAGCCGGTCTGCCGGTGCAGCCGCTCAAACAGCGCATAACGGGCCTCCCGGCCGGCGGTCTCCTCCGAAAGGCGGCGCTCCCGGGCCAGGGCGGCGATCTCCGCCCGCTCGACGGTGAGGGGAATGCCCCAGCCGGCGCACAGCTCCCGGACGAAGGCCTCGTCCCGGTCAGCTTCGGCCCCGCGCAGGCAGTGGTTGAGGTGGCAGGCAGAGAGGGTGATGCCCAGCGCCTGCCGGTTGGTATACAAAAAATGCAGCAGGGCAACCGAGTCCGCGCCGCCGGAAACAGCAGCACAGACCAGGTCTCCCTGCCGGAACATCCGATGGGTCTCGATGGTGGAAAACGCCTTATCCCTCATTGCGGAAGAGCTCCAATCCCTTAAAGCGGGTGAACTGGCCGTCCCAGCCGAGTTTGACCGAATCGGTCTCACCGTGGCGGTTTTTGGCGACGATGCACTCGGCGATGTTCTGCTCCTCGCTCTCCCGGTTGTAGTAGGCGTCCCGGTAGAGGAAGAGGACGATGTCCGCGTCCTGCTCGATGGAGCCGGACTCACGCAGGTCGGAGAGCATCGGCCGGTGGTCGGTGCGGGAGTCCGGGCCGCGGGAGAGCTGGGACAGGGTGATCACCGGCACATTGAGCTCCTTGGCCATGATCTTGAGGCTCCGGGTGATCTCCGACACCTCGAGGACACGGTTTTCCGATGAGCGGCGGCCGGAGGTCATCAGCTGCAGATAGTCGATGATCACCAGCCCCACATCCGGCAGCCGCCGGAGCTTGGCCTTGATGTCCGCCACCGTGATGGAAGGGGTGTCGTCGATGTACATCTCCGCCTTGGAGAGCATCTGGGCGGTCATGGCCAGCTTGGTCCAGTCCTCCGGGGAGAGGTTGCCGGTGCGCAGTGCTCCCGACTGGATCAGCGCCTCGGAGGAGAGGATCCGTCCGACCAGCTGTTCCTTGCTCATCTCCAGCGAGAAGATGGCCACCTTTTTCTGGGCGCGCACCGCCACATTGGCGGCGATGTTCAGCGCAAAGGCGGTCTTTCCCATACCGGGGCGGGCCGCTACCAGGATCAGATCCGACTTGTTGAGGCCGGTGAGGATGGTATCCAGCGCACCGAAGCCCGACGGGATCCCCATATACTCGCTGCGGTCCTCCCCGGAGAGCTTCTGGAGGCGGTCATAGGTCTCGATGATGATCTCGTCGATCTTGGTGAGGCCCCCGGTCTCCCGGCCCTTGCGGATGTTGAAGATATCCTGCTCGGCCATGTCCATGATGCTCTTGGCATCACCGGTGCCCTCCCGGACGGTGCTGAGGATCTTCTGGGAAGCGGCCACCAGCGAGCGCAGGTAGTACTTCTCCTGGACGATGCGGGCATAGTCCGCCACATTGGCGGTGGTGGGCACCATCTCCACCAGGCTGACCAGATAGACTCTGGCGTCGCTCTCGGTGGGGAAGATCCCCTCGCCGGCCACCCGGTCCAGCAGGGTGACCACATCGATCTTCTCCGAGGCGAGATACATACGCATCAGCACCGAGAAGATCTCCCGGTTGTAACTGTTGTAAAAGCTCTCGGGTTTGAGGTACTCGAGGACCTCTCCCAGACAGGAGGAGTCGGCGATGATGGCGCCGAGCACCGACTGCTCCGCCTCCTTGCTGTATGGCAGGTCATTTTCCAGTGTGGGTTCCAGTGCGGCGCTGCGATCCATCGATGATCCCCCCTCTCTCAATCGCTGCCGGAACGGACTCAGCCCTCGGTGACCTCCACCATGCACTCACAGGTGATGCCGGTGTAGAACTTGAGGATGGCCCGGAAGGTGCCGAAGGACTTGATCTCCAGCGGCAGCTCGATCTTTCTCTTGTCGATGGTGACGCCGTACTGCTTGGAGATCTGCTCAGCGATCTCCTTGGCGGTAACCGAACCAAACAGCCGTCCGCCCTGGCCGGCCTTGGCCTTGATGCGCACCCGCTGGTCCTTCATCTTGGCCACATTTTCCCGGGCAGCGGCCATCTCCAGGTCGATCTTGTGCTGCTTGGAGGCCTGCTGGCCCTTGAGCTCGTTCATCGCCTGGTTGGTGGCCTCGACGGCCAGACCCCGTTTGATGAGGAAGTTCTGGGCGTAGCCGGCGGAGACCTCCGCCACATCGCCCTTTTTGCCTGTGCCCTTTACATCCTGAAGCAGAATGACTTTCATGGTATTACCTCCTGTAGTACAAAGATACGGCCTGTCACTTGGCCGGTTTCGCGTTTTTGCTCAAATAGTCGTCGATGGCGTCGAAGAGCTTCTGCCGGGCGGTCTCCAGCGTGCAGTCCTGCAGCTGGGCTCCGGCCATCGTCAGGTGCCCGCCGCCGCCGAGGGATTCCATGACGATCTGGACATTCATGTCGCCGGAGGAGCGGGCCGAGAAGTTGACCCCCTTGCCCGCCTCGTACATGACGAAGGACGCCTTGACGCCGTTGATGTTCAGCAGCTCGTCCGCAGCCTGGGCGACGACGATGTTGATGTCGTCCATGGTCTGGTTGGTGCTGGAGATGGCGCAGCCTCTGTAGAGCTCGGCACCGGCCACCAGCTTGACCTTCTGCTGGTATTCCCCCAGCGAGGTGTTGAAGAACTTCTTGACCTCGCTGGTCTCCGCCCCGAGGCGGCGCAGATAGGCCGCCGCCTCAAAGGTGCGCACACCGGCTTTGGAGACGAAGTTCTTGGTGTCCAGCATGATGCCGGCCAGCAGCGCTTCCGCCTCAAGGCGGCCCAGGCGGATGTTGCCGCCGAAGTACTGCACCAGCTCGGTGACCATCTCACTGGCGGAGGAGGCATAGGGCTCATGGTAGAAGATGGTGGCGTTGTCGATATACTCCACCAGCCGGCGATGGTGGTCAATGACCGCCACCGTCCTGCACTTCTCGTAGAGCTCCCGGCTCTCGATGATGGTCTTGGAGTGGGTATCGACGACGATCAGCAGCGTGCCGTCCTCCACCACATCCATCAGCTCCGCCGGGGCCTTGAGGTAATCCCGGTAGCCGTTGTCCCGGACCTTTTTATAGAGGAGCTCCACCATATTCTTCTCCGGGTCAATGGCAATCCAGGCCTGCTTCCCCATCTGGGTCACCGCCTTATGCAGCGCCACCGCCGAACCAAAGGCGTCCATATCCGCGAACCGATGGCCCATCAGGATCACATTCTTGCTGGACTGGATCAGCTCGCTGAGCGCCTGAGCAACGATGCGGGTCTTGACCTTGGTGCGCTTTTCCACGCCCTTGGAGAGGCCGCCGTAGAAGTCGTAGCCGTTCTGGGTGCGCACCGCCGCCTGATCACCGCCGCGGCCCTGGGCCATCTCCAGCGCCTGGCGGGCCATCTCGTCCGCCTCGCCGATGGAGTCCGCCTCCCGGCCGATGCCAATGGACAGCGTGCAGGGCACACGGTCGCTGATCTCCAGCTTGCGGACGGTGTCCAGCAGATCTAGGCGGTTCTGGATGATGCGCTGCATATCCTTGTCCTCAAAGACCACATTGTAACGGTCCTTTTCCACCTGGCTGATGATGCCGCCGTATTTCTCGGCAAATTGGGTAATCTGGTATTCGATCTCCGAGAGCACCTGGGTGCGGTCGCTCTCCCGGGCGCTCTGGGCGAGCTCATCGTAGTTGTCCACCATGATGCGCATCACCGCCGGCCGGGTTTTGAAGTAGAGATCGGTGTAGTGCTTGAGGTCGTTGTCGTCCACCAGGTAGAGGGCATAGAGGGTCTCCTCCCCCTCCCGGGCGGCGGATTCGTTGGCATAGAGGGAGTACATCCGCCCGCCGACCTTGACCGGGAAGCCCTTTTCCGGGGTGGGCTGGCGGTAGTCCACACTGCCGATGAAGTCGGCGACCATCCGCCCGTAGAACTGCTCGGCGCTGCCGCCGAGGAGCTCCTCCCCTTTTTTGTTGTACCAGACGATCTCCCCGCCTGCATTGACCACCAGCAGGGCCAGCGGGTGGTCGATCGAGGCCTCGGTCTGCAGCGCATGGACCTGGTCGCCGAGGGAGTGGAGATACCGGTTGGTCCCGGCGGTGATATAGCGGTACTGGACAAAGATCACCAGCATGCCCACCAGGAACACGCTGATGGACACCACCATGGCCCGGGTATCCACCATCGCTGCAACGCCGGTGACCGCCACGCACAGCAGGAACATCGACCCGAAGATGGTGGAGAGAAGCGCCAGTCGTTTTCGCACCTTCCATCGTCCTTTCTGACAGCGGCGGGACGCCGCCGGACTGCTGTCTCTGCAGGGAGAAGCCCCTCCTCCCCGCTCAAAAATTCTGGAAATGATTATACCACACCCAGGGCCTTTTGTAAAAGGGAAAAGACACAGGCGTGGTATAACTTCAAAAAATCAGCGCGGAGCGCTCAGATCTCCTGGATGATGGGCAGGATCATCGGGCTGCGCTTGGTACGGCCCCAGACGAACTGGCCCAGCTGGTCCTTGATGGCGGTCTTGAGGCTGCTCCAGTCCTGACTGTCCCGCTCGGAGGCCTTGGCGATGGCCCGCAGGCAGACCCGCCGGGCGTCACTCATCATATCCTCCGCCTCCCGCACATAGACAAAGCCGCGGGAGACGATGTCCGGCCCGGAGACCACCTCGCCGGTGGCCGAATCGATGGCCACGACGACGATGATGAGGCCGTCCTCCGCCAGATGCTTGCGGTCACGGAGCACGATGCTGCCCACATCGCCGACGCCGAGACCGTCCACCATCACCTGACCGGAGGGCACGGTGCCGCCAAGGGCGATGGAATCGGGGGTGAGCTCCACCACCCGGCCGATCTCACCGATGACCATATTCTCCTTGGGCACGCCCATCTTCTGGGCCAGATCGCAGTGCTTTTTCAGATGCTTGTATTCACCGTGCACCGGCATGAAGAACTTCGGCTTGGTGAGGGCAAACATGAGCTTGAGCTCATCCTGAGAGGCGTGGCCGGAGGTGTGCAGGTCGTAGGTCTTTTCGTAGACCACCTCGGCGCCCTGCTGCATCAGCGCGTTGATAACCCGGGTGATGCTCTCCTCGTTGCCGGGGATCGCCGACGCCGAGAGGATGATGTAGTCGTTCGGTGTGACAGAGATCTTACGGTGGTCATTCATCGCCATACGGGTCAGGGCGCTCATCGGCTCGCCCTGGCTGCCGGTGGTGGCGATCACCAGCTTGTTGTCCGGGAAACGGTGGATCAGGTCCTGATCCACCAGCAGGCCGTCCGGCACCTTGAGGTAGCCGAGCTCGGTAGCCCGCTCCACCATCGTCACCATGCTGCGCCCGGAGACGGCCAGCTTACGCCCGTGCTTGACACAGCAGTCGGCGATCTGCTGGAGGCGGTGGACATTGGACGAGAAGGTGGCGATGATGATGCGCCGGTCCTCCGCCTTCTTAAAGAGGGTGTCCAGCGTATCCCCGACCACCCGCTCGCTCTTGGTGGCACCGGGGCGCTCGGCATTGGTGGAATCGGAGAGCAGCGCCAGCACGCCCTGCTGCCCCAGCTGGCCGAACCGGGCCAGATCGATGACCGGGCCGGCCACCGGGGTGTAATCCACCTTGAAGTCACCGGTCTGGATGATGATGCCCGCCTTGGTGGTGATGGCCAGCGCGCAGGCATCTGGAATCGAGTGGTTGACGGCGATGAGCTCCACATCGATGCTGCCGAGCCTGATGTGGTCGCCGGGGTGTTTCTCGATGAGCTTGACCCTGCCGAGAAGGCCGTGCTCCTTGAGCTTGCCCTCGATGAGAGCCAGCGTCAGCCGGGTGGCGTAGACCGGCATATTCACCGTCTTGAGCAGATAGGCCAGACCGCCGATATGGTCCTCGTGGCCATGGGTGATGACGATGCCCCGGATCTTGTCCTTGTTCTTCTCGACGAAGGTGAAGTCCGGAATGACCACATCAACGCCGAACATATCGTCATCCGGGAAGGCCAGACCGCAGTCGACGATGAACATATCGTCCCCGCTCTCGTAGACGGTCATATTCTTGCCGATCTCATGCAGGCCTCCGAGCGGGATGATGCGCACCCGGGCGCTCGGATCCGCATTGGACTGCCCGGAACGCCCCCGCCGGGAACGGGAGGACTTTTTCTGCTGTGGGGCGGCGGGAGCGGGTTCAGCCGTCTGGGGCACCGGCTCCCTGGCCGGCTGGGTGCGGGGCTTTTTCTCCCCGCGGCTGCCGCCTCTGCGGCGGGCAGGCTTTTTCTCAGCGCCCTTCTCCTCCTCGGCCGGCATCTCCGGCAGCGAGGAGGCGGTGGCGTCGAACACAGCGGCAATGGCCTCGTCCAGGCTCTTTTTGCGGCTGCGGCTGGGCTGCGGCGTGGATACGATCTCCTCCGCCGGCTTTGCGGTCTTGCGGCGGTGGGTCCGCCGCTTCGGCTGGTCCTTCGTGGACTCGCCGTCCTGGGTGATCTTTGTTGTTTTCTCCTCTGACACCCAAATTCCTCCATTCTGATAGTAAAATTATAATTTGCAATATTCGGAAAACGGCCTGCCGGGTCGGATCAGGCCTTCGGTCCACACAAAAGCGATTTTCCGCACCAAAAACGGGAAGGCTCACCGGCCTCCCGGGCGGATCCTCGCCGCCGATGTCCGGCAAGCGCTGCAAATCTCCGCTCCGGCGCTGCCCATCGGCGAACTGTCACGAACTTCTCTACAAAAATATTGTATCCATTTTATGCAACTCTGTCAATAACCCGATGCAAAGCGGCAAAAAGAGCCTGATAGCTCCAGTATGCCCGGATAAGAGGCGGATCACACCGGCACTTGCACCGGCGGCGGCAGAATGGTATACTGCTGAAAGACAGAAAGGCGGCGAGAAGATGAAACAGATCGAGCTATTCACCGACGGAGCCTGCTCCGGCAACCCCGGCCCCGGCGGCTGGGGGGCCATCCTGCGGTACAACGGCCATGAAAAGGAGCTCTCCGGCGGTGCGGCTGAGACCACCAACAACCGCATGGAGCTCACCGCTGTGATCGAAGGGCTCCGGGCGCTCAAGGAGCCCTGCGCCGTCACCGTGTACAGCGACTCCAAGTATTTCTGCGACGGGGTGAGCAAGGGCTGGGTCTACGGCTGGAAAAAGCGCGGATGGAAGAAATCCGACGGCAAACCCGCCTTAAACCCGGACCTCTGGGAGGCGCTGCTCCAGGAGATGGCCCGGCACAAGGTCGAGATCGTGTGGGTGCGCGGCCACAACGGCCACCCGGAAAACGAGCGCTGCGACCGGCTGGCGGTGGCCCAGAGCGAGGCACACAAACAGAAAAACTGACCCACAGAAACAGGAGCCTCGGCGGGTACCGGAGGCTCCTCTTTTCTTTTGTGATATTGCCGTTTACCTGACCAGCTCGGAGGCGATGGCAGAAGCCAGGCGGGCATTGTTGTAGACCAGCTGGATGTTGGCCTCCAGACTCTCACCGCCGGTGAGCTTCTGGATCTCATCGAGCAGGTAAGGGGTGATGGCCTTGCCGTGGATACCGAGCTCATCGGCCTTGGCGATGGCCTCATCGATGACCCTGTAGATGGCATCGTGGTCCATCGAATACTCCTCGGGGATCGGGTTGGTGACCAGCATACTGCCCTTGAGGCCCATCTCCAGCTTGGCACGGAAGGCAGCGGCGATCTCCGCCGGGGTATCCATGCGGTAATCCACCTTGAGGCCGCTCTTTCTGGTGTAGAAGGCCGGGAGCTCCTCGGTCTGATAGCCGATCACCGGCACACCCTTGGTCTCCAGGTACTCCAGTGTGAGGCCGAGGTCGAGGATGGCCTTAGCACCGGCGCAGACCACCATCACCGAGGTATTGGAGAGCTCCTCCAGATCGGCAGAGATGTCCATGGTCTGGGTGGCGCCCCGGTGTACGCCGCCGATGCCGCCGGTGGCGAAGATCCGGATCCCGGCCATATCGGCGAGGATCATCGTGGCGGCCACGGTGGTGGCGCCGTCCTCCCCTCTGGCGCAGATGACCGGAAGATCCCGGCGGCTGACCTTGGTCACCGCCAGACCCCTGCGGCCAAGATAGTCGATCTGCTCCGGGGTGATGCCCACAGACAGCTTGCCGCCGATGACGGCTATGGTGGCCGGCACGGCGCCGCAGTCCCGGATGATCTTCTCCACGGTGAGGGCGGTTTCCACATTCTTCGGATAGGGCATACCGTGGGAGATGATGGTGGATTCCAGGGCGACCACCGGCTTGCCGGCGGCGACGGCCTCTCTGACTTCCGGCGAGACGACGAGATACTTTTCCAAATCCTTCATAATGGTTCCTCCATTGGTCAGTCGTTGTCCTGGATCAGCTGCAGAACAGCCTGTTTGGACAGTTTTTCGTTGATGGTGTTCTCCCCTTCGATGCAGATGGCCGCGGCGGCCAGCCCGCAGCGGGCGGCTTTTTCGGTGGAGAACTCATTGAGATAGGCCAGGGCCAGAGCGGCCATAAAGCTGTCCCCGGCGCCGGTGGTGTTGCGGATCCGAGCCGGGTAGTTGGACAGGCGGCGCTTGCCCCGGCTGCTTCCGTAGAGGACCCCGTCCGATCCCATCGACAGGAATACCTGCTGAACCCCCTTCTGGAGCAGCACATCCACCGCCCGGCGGGCGGAGCGCTCATCGGTGACCTCGATTCCGGAGAGCAGCGAGGCCTCGAGCATATTCGGCTTGAGGGTGTGGATCCTGCCCAGCACCGGGAGCAGCTTTTCCGCCTTGGCGGTGGAGACCGGGTCGGCGAAGATGGGCACGGTGGCATTCTCACAGAGGAAGCGGATGCTCTCCGCCGGGATATTGGTATCGAGAATGCAGATGCTCGCGTTGTTGATCACCTCGAGCTTGCCGGCCAGATACTCCGGCGTAAGATAGGAGTAGATCTCCATATCCGACACCGCAAGCTGCATATCCCCGGCTGCATCGGTGATGAACATATAGGTGGAGGTGGCAGCACCGGGCACGCTTCGGCTGTGGGTGATGTCGATGCCCAGCTCCCGGCAGCTGTGCTGGATCTCCCCGGCGTGCAGGTCCTCCCCGAAGGCGGTGATGAACTTGACCTCCACCCCAAGCAGCGACAGATTGTGGGCGATGTTGCGCCCGACGCCGCCGAGAGACATCCGCACCAGCCCGGGATTGGAATCCCTGGGAACCAGCGGCTGGAACGGGATCCCGGCAATGTCGATGTTGACGCCGCCGACCACCACCACATATGGATTCATCTGCAGAATGTA
>CAJFQR010000039.1 GCA_904419105.1 Candidatus Avimicrobium faecavium | reverse complement strand
GGACGGCGGTGCTCCACTCGTCGCTGACGATGGGCCAGCGCACCGACGAATGGCGCCGCATCCGGGCCGGAGAGGCCGATGTGGTCATCGGCACCCGCAGCGCCGTCTTTGCCCCGGTGGAGAATCTCGGGCTGATCGTCATCGACGAGGAGCAGGAGCACACCTACCGGTCGGAGCAGTCGCCGCGGTTTTCCACCGGGCAGGTGGCCCGGATGCGCTGCCGCTGGCACGGCGCCCGGCTGCTGCTGTGTTCGGCGACGCCGTCGGTGGAGAGCTTTTACGCCGCCGAGCGGGGCCGCTGCGGCCTGGCCCGGCTGACCGAGCGGTACGGCGGGCATCTGCCCCAGGTGACCATCGTCGACCTCGGGGCGGTGGAGCGGGTCGGCGAAGGGGGGCTGCTGAGCGAGACGCTGGCCGCCGAACTCTACCACAATCTGCAGCGGGGGGAACAGTCGATCCTGCTGCTCAACCGCCGGGGCTACCACACGGTGGTGAAGTGCTCCAGCTGCGGCGAGGTGATCACCTGCCCGAACTGCTCGGTGGCGCTGACCTACCACCGGCAGAACGGCTTACTGATGTGCCACACCTGCGGGCATACCCAGCCGCCGCCCGCCGTCTGCCCCCGGTGCGGCTCCGGGCTGGTGCGGTTTGGCGGGGTGGGCACCCAGAAGGTGGAGGAGGCGGTGCGCTCCCTCTTCCCGGACGCCCGGGTGCTGCGCATGGACCTGGACACCACCCTGTCCCGGCAGAGCTATGAGACCGGCTTCGGGGACTTTGCGGCGGGGAAGTACGACATCATGGTGGGCACCCAGATGGTCTCCAAGGGGCTCAACTTCCCGGGGGTGACGCTGGTGGGGGTGCTCGGGGCGGACCAGGGGCTTGCCGCCGGGGACTTCCGCAGCTTTGAGCGGACCTTTGCGCTGCTGACCCAGGTGGTCGGGCGCAGCGGGCGGTTTTCGCTGCCGGGGCGGGCCTTCATCGAATCCTGGCAGCCGGAGAACCCGGTGTTCGCCCTGGCGGCGGCCCAGGACTACGAGGCCTTTTACCGGCAGGAGATCCTGTTTCGGCAGGTGAATCTCTACCCGCCGTTCTGCGACCTGCTGGTGGTCTCCTTCAGCTCGAAAAAGGAGGAGGAGGCCCGGGACGGGGCGGCGGCCTTCGCCAGGGTGTTCGCCGCGGCGGCCGCCGGGGACCCGGCCTATCAGAAGCTGCCGATCCGGCTGCTCGGCCCGGCGCCGGACCCGCTCTACAAGGCCGCCGGGAAGTTCCGCTACCGGCTGACCGTCAAATGCCGGGACACCGCCGCCCTCCGGGGGCTGGTGCGGGAGGCGCTGGGGCGGTTCTACCGGGAGTGCCCGTCCGGGCTCACGGTGGTGCCGAGCTTCGACTGAGGGATTTGGGAGGTTCCCCCTTTTTCTCCCGGCCCGGCTGTGGTACAATAAAGGGGAGCGGCCTTTTTTCGGCGCTGTGGACCTG
Source organism: Candidatus Avimicrobium faecavium (assembly GCA_904419105.1). Lineage (GTDB taxonomy): Bacteria > Bacillota > Clostridia > Oscillospirales > Ruminococcaceae > Avimicrobium > Avimicrobium faecavium. The sequence goes on along the minus strand of CAJFQR010000039.1, from coordinate 10,953 downwards.
AGACCACCCGCACGGCGGGAATGAACGATAGAGTGAGGAAGAAAACTATGGCACTGCGAGAGATCCGAAAGTACGACGATCCGGCCCTGTATAAAGTCTGCCGGCCGGTGGAAAAATTTGATGAAAAGCTGGCCCAGCTGCTGGACGATATGGCGGAGACGATGTACGACGCCAACGGCGTGGGCCTGGCGGCCCCCCAGGTGGGGGTGCTGCGCCGGGTGGTGGTGATCGACGTCGGGGAGGGGATCATCGAGCTGATCAACCCGAAGATTGTGCGCACCGCCGGGCTCCAGAGCGGCAGCGAGGGCTGCCTGTCCTTCCCCGGGGAGTACGGCATCGTCGACCGGCCGGAGGAGGTGGAGGTCGAGGCCCAGGACCGCCGCGGCAACACCTTCCGAAAGACCGGACGGGAGCTGCTGGCCCGGGCCTTCTGCCACGAGATCGACCATCTGGACGGGCGCGTCTTCAAGTCGCTGGCCAGCCGGATGCTGGATGAGGATGAACTGTGATGAGGATTGTCTTTATGGGCACCCCGGATTTCGCGGTGCCGTCGCTGCAGGCGCTGCTGGACGCCGGACATGAGATCGCGGCGGTGTACACCCAGCCGGATAAGCCGGTGGGCCGCCGGCAGCTGCTCACCCCGCCGCCGGTGAAGGAGCTGGCGCTGCGTTACGGGCTGCCGGTGTACCAGCCGACAAAGCTCCGGGACGGCACCGAGGCCGCCCGGCTGCGGGAGCTCGCCCCGGACCTGATCGCCGTGGTGGCCTACGGGCGCATCCTGCCGAAGGAGATCCTGGAGATCCCCAGGCTGGGCTGTGTGAACGTACACGGCTCGCTGCTGCCCAAATACCGGGGCGCCGCCCCGATCCAGTGGGCGGTGATCAACGGCGAGACCGAGACCGGCATCACCACGATGGTCATGGGGGAGGGGCTGGACACCGGCGACATCCTGATGGTGCAGCGCACCCCGATCGACCCGGAGGAGACCGCCGGCGAACTGTTTGAGCGGCTGGCGCCGATGGGGGCCGCCTGCCTGGTCAAGACCGCCGCCGCCCTCGAGGCCGGGCGCATCGCCCCGGTGAAGCAGGACGAGAGCCGGGCCACCTACGCCCCGATGCTGGATAAGAAGATGGCGGCGCTGGACTTTACAAGGAGCGCCGGGGAGCTGCACAACCTGATCCGGGGGCTGAACCCCTGGCCGGTGGCGGTGACCGACTTTGCGGGCAAGCGGCTGAAGGTCTTTGCCGCCCGGGTGGAGAAGGGCTCCGGCGAGCCGGGCACCGTGCTGGACGCCGAACGGTTCGTCGTCGCCTGCGGCGACGGGGCGCTGCGGTTCACCGAGGTGCAGCTTGAGGGCAGCCGCCGCATGAGCGCCGAGGAGTTCCTCCGGGGAAAGAAACTCTTTGTTGGCAGATCGTTAACAGAGGGTCAATAATTTCGGGGTAAGATAAAACTGGGCCTTTCCGCCGGGGACGGCGGGGGGCGTATTTTCGGCCGGATCCGGCCGCAGAAAGGAATTTTACCCACTATGTTCTGGTATATCGACCGCTATTATATCCTGCTCATCATCCCGGCGATGCTGATCGCGCTGTTTGCACAGATGCGGGTGCAGTCCACCTTCCGGCAGTACAGCCGGGTGTACAGCTCCCGCGGCGCCACCGCCGCCCAGGTGGCCCGGGACATCCTGGACCAGAATGGGCTGCGGCAGGTGCGCATCGAACGGGTGAGCGGCAACCTGACCGACCACTATGACCCCCGTGCCAATGTGGTGCGGCTCTCCGACCCGGTGTACGGATCCAGCTCCATCGCCGCCATCGGGGTGGCCGCCCACGAGGTCGGGCACGCCATCCAGCACGCCGAGGAGTACGTCCCGCTGACGCTGCGCAACGCCATCATCCCGGTGACCAACCTCGGCTCCCGGCTGTCCATCCCGCTGATCCTGCTGGGGCTGGTCTTTTCCTTCCAGCCGCTGGTGGAGCTGGGGATCCTGGCCTTCTCGCTGATGGTGGTGTTCCAGCTGGTGACGCTGCCGGTGGAGTTTGACGCCAGCCACCGGGCGCTGCGGACGCTGGGCGGCGAGGGGTATCTGACCCGGGACGAGGTGGCCGGGGCCCGCAGCGTGCTCACCGCCGCCGCGCTGACCTATGTGGCGGCGCTGATCACCGCTGTGGCCCAGCTGCTGCGGCTGGTGCTGCTGTTCGGCAGGTGGGACCGGGACGACTGAGCCGGGAAAACCCCCCTTCACCCTACCGGCCAAAACCGGGGCTCTGTTGCAGAAAACTGCAACAAAACCAGAGGGTCTGGGGAAAAAGCGGGAACTTTCTCCGTTTTGCACAGAGAAATCGGGGGAAGTTCTGGTTTGTTTGTGGAAAAGGCGGAGATTTTTCGCCTGAGATCGTAGAGTTTATACAGAGGATGGGACGATGAGAGACGACCGCCGTACAAACAGCCCCGGCATCCGGGCCGGGAAGGACCCCCGGCGGGTGGTGGCCGAGGCACTGATACAGGTGGGCCGGGACGGGGCCTACTCCAACCTGGTGGCGGAGCGCCGGTTTGACGCACTGCCCGCCGGGCGGGAGCGGGCCTTTGCCTCGGCGCTCTTTTACGGGGTGCTGGAGCGGGAGCTGACGCTGCGGCACATCCTGCGCCGCTACTCCAAAAAGCCGCCGGAAAAGCTTGACCCGGAGGTGCTCACCGCACTGGAGATGGGGCTGTACCAGCTGCTGTACCTGGGCTCGGTGCCCGAACGGGCGGCGGTGAACGAGAGCGTGGCGCTGGTCAGAAAGCTCGGCAAGGGGAGCGCCGCCGGCTTTGTCAACGGGGTGCTGCGCAGCTTCCTGCGGGACGGGAAGGCGCTGCACCTCGAGGAGCTGGAGGGGGTGGAGCGCCTCGAGGTGGAGGCGTCCGCCCCGGCGGCGCTCTGCCGGCTGCTGGCCGATCAGTATGGCGAGGCGGCGGCACGGAGGTTTTTGCTGGTGGCGCTGGAGCCGGCGCCGGTGTACCTGCGGGTGAACACGCTGCGCACGACGCCGGCGGCGCTGGCAGAGGAGCTGGCCGCCGCCGGGGCCCGGGTGGAGGAGACCGGGGTGGACGGCTGCCTGAAGCTGACCGGCGGCGGGGACATCACCGGGTATGCGGCCTTTGCGGCCGGGAAGCTGCATGTGCAGGACCTGAGCTGCCAGCTGTGCTGCGCCGCCGTCGGGGCAGAGCCGGGAATGCGGGTGCTGGACGCCTGCTCCGCCCCGGGGGGCAAGGCCTTCACGCTGGCTGAGAGAATGGAGGACACCGGGGAGCTGGTGGCCTGCGACCTCTACCCGGCCCGGGTGGGGCTGATCGAGGCCGGGGCGAAGCGGCTGGGCCTTACCTGCATCCGGACCCGGGTGGCGGACGCCGCCAAAGAGGACCCGGGGCTCGGGCTGTTTGACCGGGTGCTGTGCGACGTGCCCTGCTCGGGGCTGGGCATCATCCGGCGCAAGCCGGAGCTGAAATACCGGGCGATGGAGGGCATCGGGGCGCTGCCGGAGGCCCAGTACGCCATCCTGCGCACGGCGGCGGACCATGTAAAGCCCGGCGGGGTGCTGGTCTACTCCACCTGCACAGTGAACCGGGACGAGAACGAGGCCGTCATCGGCCGCCTCCTGCGGGAGCGGGAGGACTTTACACCAGAAGCGATCACGCCGGAGGGGGACTATTTCCGCACGCTGCTGCCTGAGGACGGCGGCGACGGGTTCTTCTTTGCGGCAGTCAGGAGGAGACTGTGAACGCCACCGAAAAGCTTGATCTGAAGTCGATGACCCTGCCGGAGCTGAAGGAGCTGATGGCAGACCTGGGGCAGCCGGCCTTCCGGGCCGGGCAGCTCTTTTCCTGGCTGCACGAAAAGCGGGCGGGCAGCTTTGACGAGATGACAAACCTGCCGGCGGCGCTGCGCCGGGAGCTGGCGGAGCGCTGCACGCTGACCCGGCTGACGGTGCTGCACGAGCTGGTATCCCGGCTGGACGGCACCCGCAAATACCTCTACCGCCTGGCCGACGGCAACTGCATCGAGACGGTGCTGATGCACTACCACCACGGCACCAGCCTGTGCATCTCCACCCAGGTGGGCTGCCGCATGGGGTGCAACTTCTGCGCCTCGACGCTGGGGGGGCTGGTGCGCTGCCTGACCCCCTCCGAGATGCTGGAGCAGGTGTACGAGACGGTGCGGCAGGCCGGGGAGCGGGTGGACAGCCTGGTGCTGATGGGCATCGGCGAACCGCTGGACAACTACGACAACGTGATCCGCTTTCTGCGGCTGCTCACCGACCCGAAGGGGTACAATCTGGGGCAGCGGCACATCTCGCTGTCCACCTGCGGGCTGGTGGACAGGATCTACGACCTGGCGAAGGAGGACCTGGGGATCACCCTGTCCATCTCGCTGCACGCCCCGGACAACGAGACCCGCAACCGGACGATGCCGGTGAACCGCCGCTGGCCCATCGAGGAGCTGATGCGGGCCTGCCGGGACTACTTTAAGACCACCGGGCGGCGGATCAGCTTTGAATACGCGCTGATCAAGGGGGTCAACGACAGCCCGGAGGACGCCCGGAAGCTGGCGGACCTGCTGGACGGCATGGTCTGCCATGTGAACCTGATCCCGGTGAACCCGGTGAAGGAGCGGGGGTATGACCGCTCCGGCGCGGCGGACATCCACCGGTTTGCCGAGACGCTGGGGCGCCTTGGGGTGAACGCCACCGTGCGCCGGGAGCTGGGCGGGGACATCGACGCCGCCTGCGGGCAGCTCCGCCGGCAGTATGAGAAAGGGGAGGCTCTTGCGTGATCGCCTTTGGAAAAACCGACAGGGGCCTGTGCCGGGAGGTCAACCAGGACTGTTTTGCCTGCCAGAAGCTGGAGGACGGGCTGCTGTATGCGGTGCTGTGTGACGGCATGGGCGGGGAGAACGGCGGCAATGTGGCCAGCTCCCTCACCGTGCGGGACCTGTCCCGGGAGCTGGCTGCCCAGCTGCGCCACGCCGCCCCGGACGAGGACCCGCGCCCGCTGATGGAGGCGGCGATCCGCCATGCCAACGCGCTGGTGAACCGGGCCAGCCGGGATACCGCCGCCCTGCGGGGCATGGGCACCACGCTGGTGCTGGCGGTGGCCCGGGGGGATACGGTGACGCTGGCCCACGCCGGGGACAGCAGGGCCTATCTGGTGGAGGGGGAGACCCTGACCCAGGTGACAAAGGACCACACGGTGGTGCAGATGCTGATGGAACAGGGGGAGATCACCGCCGAGCAGGCGCTGACCCACCCCCAGCGGCACTACATCACCCGGGCGGTCGGGGTGGAGCGGGAGCTGGACGCCGAGTTTGGGACGGTGACGCTGCTGCCCGGCCAGGCGCTGCTGCTGTGCAGCGACGGGCTGTACAACTACGCCCCGGAGGAGAGCTTCCCCGGGCTGGTGCGCCGGGCCATCGAGGCCGGCGACGCCTCCTGCCTGATCGACGCGGCCAACGCCGGCGGCGGCGGGGACAACATCACCGCCGTGATCCTGACCGGCGAGACAAAGGAGTAAGCGATGGACAAGTATATCGGAAGGCGGCTGGACGGCCGCTATCTGGTGGACGAGCTGGTGGGCATAGGCGGCATGGCCAATGTGTACAAGGCCACCGATGTGGCCAACGGGCGCACCGTAGCCGTCAAGATCCTCCGGGACGAGTATGTCCAGAACGGGGAGCTGCTGCGCCGGTTCAAAAACGAGTCGAAGGCGGTGGCGCTGCTCTCCCACCCGAACATCGTCAAGGTGTACGATGTGAACTTTTCCGACCGGGTCAACTACATCGTCATGGAGTATATCGACGGGGTGACCCTCAAAGACTATATGGAGCACCGCGGCGCGCTGGACTGGAAGGAGACCCTCTACTTCACCGTGCAGATCCTGCGGGCGCTTCAGCACGCCCATGACAACGGCATCGTCCACCGGGATATCAAGCCGCAGAACATCATGCTGCTCAAGGACGGCTCGATCAAGGTCACCGACTTCGGCATTGCGCGGTTTGCCCGCAGCGGCATGCATACGATGACCGACAAGGCCATCGGCTCGGTGCACTACATCAGCCCGGAACAGGCCAGGGGGGAGGCCACCGACAACCGGGCGGACCTCTACTCGGTGGGGGTGATGATGTACGAGATGCTCACCGGGCGGCTGCCCTTCGAGGCGGAGAGCGCCGTCGGCGTGGCCATCAAGCACATCGAGGAGGCCCCGGTGCCGCCCTCCACCTGGAACCTGGACATCCCGGCGGGGCTGGAATCCATTGTGCTGCGGGCGATGCAGAAGGACCCGGCGGACCGCTATGCCTCGGCGGCGGAGATGCTCCGGGACATCGACAGCTTCAAAAAGGACCCGTCCATCTCCTTTGAGTACCGCTACCGCACCCCGGCCCGGGCCGGGGAACGGCTGGAAAAAGAGGTGGAAGATGTACAGCAGGAACAGCAGCGCCACAGCCGGCAGGAGGGCATAAAGGGCGCCGGCGGCAGAGCAGGAGGGATTGCAGCAGTGTTTTCCAACAAGAAGAAGGCGGGCCGCAGGGCCGAACGGAATCCGTCCCACAGCGGCGGCAAGGGGCAGCCGTCCCGCCGCCGGGTGGCCGTGGAGAACGAACAGCTCGGCGAGGAGGCGAGAAAAAGCGCCTCCTCCCGGGGGAAGGGGCGCGGCGGCAGCGGGCTGCTCACCATGCTGGTGGGGATCACCTGCGCCTTTGTCATCGGCACCGGCATCTTTGTCGGCACCATGTTCCTGCTCAACAACCCCTTTGAGCGGGTGGCCGATATCAAGGTGCCCAACCTGATCGGGCTGGACTACGACACCGTCCAGAACGACCCGGCCTATGCCGACTACAACATCGTCATCTCCCAGTCGGCCTACAACGCCGACTACCCCGAGGGGCAGATCTACGACCAGTCCCCGGATCCGGACCGCACCGTCAAGACCGGCGGCACCATCGAGGTCAAGGTGAGCCAGGGCACCGAGATGGGCACCGTGCCCATCGTCATGGGACGGGAGCCGGAGACCGCCCTCACCCTGCTGGCGGAGGCGGGCTTTGCCAACGTGACCCAGTCGGAGGTGTACAGCAATGTGGTGCCCTCCGGGCTGGTGTGCGGCGTCAACCCCGGGGAGGGGAGCGAGGTGTCCACCTCCACCTCCATCAGCCTGCAGATCAGCCAGGGGCCGGAGAGCGCCGTCACCGAGGTGCCCGACCTGGGCGGCCGCAGCCTGTCCAGCGCCAGACGGATGCTGGAGGAGGCCGGGCTGCTGGTGGGGGAGATCAGCTACCGCTCGAGTGAGAGCAGCACCGACACCGTCATCGGGCAGGACCCGGTGTTCGGCTCGTCGGTGAGCGAGGGCAGCTATGTGAACCTGACCCTCTCCTCCGGCGACCGGGACATCGGCAGCGTGCAGCTGAACATCTCGCTGCCGGACAGCGGCTCGGCGACGATGACCGCCACCGTCCTGATGGACGGCGAGACGGTGATGGAGCGGCAGGTGCAGCCGAACCTGACCAACATCTGGCGGCCCACCGTCACCGGCTACGGCGTGGCCGAGGTGGAGATCCTGCTGGACGGCGAGCACTACCGCACCTACGAGGTGGACTTTGACGAGGGGACCTCGACCCAGATCGATTGAGGCAGGATATGACACGAAACAACACCGAATCCCCCGCCGTCCGGACGGTGGAAGGCCGCATCTGCAAGGCGGTGGGGGGCTTTTACTACTTACAGCCGGCGGCGGGGCCGCTGCTTGAATGCCGGGCGCGGGGGGCCTTCCGCAAGGAGGGGGTGACCCCCTGTGTCGGCGATCTGGCCGAGGCGGAGCTCACCGCCGGGGGCAAGGGCTATCTGGTGCGGGTGCTGCCCCGGAAAAACGCCCTGATCCGGCCGCCGGTGGCGAACATCGACCTGCTGGTGCTGGTGGTCTCCACCGTGAGCCCGGCGCCGAACCGCTTTGTGCTGGACAAGATGCTGGCGGTGGCCGAGTACAAGGGCATCGAGCCGGTGCTGGCCGTCACCAAGAGCGACCTGCGCCGGGACCCGGAGCTGCTGGCCGACTACCGGCGGGCGGGGTTCCCCTGCTATGAGGTCTCCGCCGCCACCGGCGAGGGGATCGACGGGCTGCGGGAGCTCTTTGCCGGCGGGCGGCTGGCGGTCTTTACCGGGAACACCGGCGCCGGCAAGAGCAGCCTGCTCAACGCCCTGGTGCCGGGGCTGGAACTGGCCACCGGCGCCGTCAGCGAAAAGCTCGGCCGCGGGCGGCACACCACCCGCCATGTGGAGCTCTTCCCGGTCGGGGGCGGGTATCTGGCGGACACGCCGGGGTTCTCCTCGGTGGAGCTGGAGCGGTTTGCCGTGATCCGCAAGGAGGAGCTGGCCGGGTGCTTCCGGGAGTTTGAGCCCTATCTGGGCCGCTGCCGGTTTACCAACTGCTCCCACACCGGGGAGAAGGGCTGCGCCGTCGTCGAGGCGGTGCGGGAGGGGGCGATTGTCCCCAGCCGCTTTGAGAGCTACAAGGCCCTCTATGCGGACGCCAAAAAGACCCCCGACTGGGCGCTGCCCGGCCGGGACGAGACCATCTGACAGGGAGGGAACCAGGCGTGAAACGCTGTGTGATCTTTACCGCCGGGGAACAGCGGGGCATCGAGCGCCGGCAGATCGGCTTACAGGCGGAGGACTTTGTCATCTGCTGCGACGCCGGCTACCGGCTGGCAGAGGAGCTGGGGGTGACCCCCGACCTGCTGCTCGGGGACTTTGACTCCTACACCGGGCCGCTGCCCGAGGGGATCCCGGTGAAGCGGTACATCCGGGACAAGGACGACACCGACACGGCGGCCGCCGTGAAATACGCCCTGGCCGAGGGGTATGACAGCCTCCTGCTGGTGGCGGCGCTGGGCGGGCGGCTGGACCACCTGATCGGCAACCTGCAGATCCTGGCCTATATCGCAAAACAGGCCCCCGGCACCCAGGCGGAGATCCTGGGCGCCCACGAGCGGGTGTGGCTGCTGGACGAGGGCAGCCTGACCATCCGCGGGAAGGCGGAGAGCACCTTCTCGGTGCTGTGCCACAGCGATACGGCCACCGGGGTGACCATCACCGGCGCCCGGTTCCCGCTGGAGAACGCCACGCTGACCAACGCCTTCCCGCTCGGGGTGAGCAACCGCATCGGCGAGGGGCGGGAGGTCACCGTCTCGGTGGAGAGCGGCATCCTGTTCGTGATCCTGCCAAAGGAGATCTGAGAGACAAAGGGGACGGTGAGCCGTCCCCTTTCTGCTGCCCCAGGGGGCGGCAGAAAAGCGCAGAAAAAAGCCCCTTCCGCAGCAACTGCGGAGGGGCTTTTTTGCGGGGTTGGGGGAGGTTTATTCCTCGTCGTCGTCCCGGCTGCGGCGGCGGTCCTCGTCCTCGTCGTCCTCGTCGTCCTCGTCGTCCCGGGAGGAGCTGTCCTCCTCGTCCTCATCGGTGTTGTTCACATCGTGGTCGCCGTCGCACTCCGGGGGGATATTCGACGGCTTGTACCAGCCGTAGGCGGTTTCGGTGCAGTCGTCGCCGGCCAGGTCGCCGGTGATGGTGCAGAACTCGAGCACCTCCACATCCTCATCGTCGGTGAACTGAACGGCCGGGAGGTTCTGGTGGACGACGCTCATGATGTTCTTGTAGATGATGGGCGGGGCGTAGCTGTAATAGCTGATGCGCTCGGGGATATCGTAGCCCAGCCAGCAGACGCCGACATAGTAGGGGGTGACGCCGATGAACCACTGGTTGTTGTCGTTGTCCGAGGTACCGGTCTTACCGGCCACCGGCATGGCGCTGTTCCAGACGGCGGTGGTGCCGGTGCCGTTCGCGCCGGTGGTGACCCCCTGGAGCAGGTGGTTGACCACGGTGGCGCTCTCGGAGGAGATGGCCCGGCGGGAGACGGTCTTGTGCTCGAGGATCGCGGTGCCGTCGGCGGTCTCCACCCGGGTGTAGGAGTAGGGCTCATTGTAGACGCCGCCGTTGCCGAAGATCTGGTAGGCGCCGGCCATATCCAGCGGGGTGACGCCGTCGGTCATCTCGCCGAGGGCCATCGGGGCGAGGGCGATGTCGGTGTAGACATGGCCGTTTTCCGTCCGCTCCTCCACCAGCGTGTCCAGGCCGAGGGTGTTCTTTAAGAAGCTGAAGCTCACCTGCGGGGTGAGGATCTGCTGGAGCTTGACCGGAATGGTGTTGGTGGAGCGGCGCACCGCCACATTGACGGTGATGTTGCCCAGGTAGCCGCCGTAGAAGTTGACCGGCCACTGGCGCTCGGCGCCGTTTTCGGTGAGGGTGATGGGGGAATCCTCCACCAGCGACGAGTAGTGGATGATGTCATTTTCCACCGCCAGCGAATAGGATGCGATGGGCTTGATGGTGGAGCCGGGGTGGCGCAGCGCGTCCCGGGCCCGGTTGAACACCCGGGCGCCGGTCTTGGTGCGGTTGGAGCCGGCGATGGCCTTGATCTGGCCGTCCAGGCCGAGGATCACGAAGGCGCCCTCGGGGTAGGTCTCGTTGATGACCGCCGGGAAGATGTTGGGGTTGGTATCCACATTGAAGGCGGATTCGAGGTAGTTCTGCATCTCCACATCGCAGGTGGTGTAGATGCGCAGGCCGCTGTTGTACAGCAGGTCGTAGGCCTCCTCCTCGGTGTAGCCCAGCTCGCTCTGGAGGTCCTCCATCACATCGCTGATGACCTGCTCGGTGAACCAGCTCCAGGAGGTGTAGGTGTTCACCTGGTCGGAGGAGCCGGAGGCGTCGGCGATGGTCAGCTGGCAGGCGGCGGCCTCGTTGTACTCCTCCTCGGTGAGGTAGCCCTGCTCATACATCATATACAGGCAGGTCTGGGTGCGGTCCACCAGGTTGTCGTAGTTGGTGAAGGGGTCGTAGCGGGTGGGGTTCTGGGTGATGGAGATGATCG
>CAJFQR010000038.1:12462-18396 GCA_904419105.1 Candidatus Avimicrobium faecavium | reverse complement strand
CTGGAGTATATCTCTTGTTCGGTATTCCTTTTGGCATAGTAAAGCACCCCACTTGTTATTCAGTATAACATACTGTCTAACAAATGGGGTGCAGTTCAGTCTCGGACGGCTGTTTTTTTCCGGCGGGCGGCGGTTTTTCTAAAAATTCGACAAAATGCCGGCGATTCCCTTGCAAGACGCCCCCCTAACCCGTATAATAGAGGGAGCGGGGCGCGTTGGCCCCTGTTTCATGAATAAAGGAGAGGCGAAACTGACAATGAATATTTGGCATGACATCAGCCCCGAGCGCATCTCGACCGAAGAGTTTGCCGCGGTCATCGAGATCAGCAAGGGCAGCAAGAAGAAGTACGAGCTGGACAAGGAGACCGGTATGCTGTCGCTGGACCGCATCCTCTACACCTCCACCGTCTACCCGGCCAACTACGGCTTTATCCCCCGCACCTACGATGACGACGGCGATCCGCTGGATGTGCTGGTGCTCTGCTCCGAGGTCATCGACCCGCTGGTGCTGGTCAACTGCCGGCCCATCGGTGTGCTGAACATGGTCGACAGCGGCGACAAGGACGAGAAGATCATCGCCGTGCTGCCGGACGACCCGTTCTTCAACGGCTATCACGACATCGCCGAGCTGCCGAAGCACATCTTCGATGAGATGATGCACTTCTTCACCGTCTACAAGGCGCTGCAGCCCGGCAAGACCACTGAGGTCACTGGCGTCCAGGGCGCGGACGAGGCCAAGAAGATCATCGCCTACTGCATGGACAAGTACGACAAGGAGATCCTCCCGACCCTGTGAGATTTCTTCCCTGCATAGAAAAAGCCTCCCAAGCGGGAGGCTTTTTTGTTGGGCAGGGCTATCACCAGGACATCTCCGGCAGCTCAGCGGCAAGGGCGGCGGCATAGGCGGTAAGGACAGTGGGATAGGCCTCCTCCGGCAGCGCCCAGAGCACATGGTTCTGGTAGTCGAGCAGCTCGTCCCGGCCACGTATCGCATAGCGGTCGACCGTATCCCCACAGACAACGGTGATGTTCACCAGATCCGTCACGCTCATTGGCTCCAGCGGGACCGTCTCAGTTACCGATCCGAGCACACCAGCCACCGCCTCAGTGCCCTCTTCCCCAAGCAGGAGGCTCCCGGCGTTGGCCCGGCCGCTGGTGATTCCAACGGCGATCGCCGCCCCGTCCGGCACGGTCACCGGATGCTCCGGCTCCAGGCCAAAGGGCGTCTCATCCACTGTCAGGTTCGGCGGGAGCAGTTCCACCCGCTCCTCCGCCCCGGCGATAAAGGCGCTGAGAAGGCGCATCGGATCCTTCTCGCCGAGATAATAGCAGAAGCCGCCCTGGACGGTGAGCAGGCTGCCATCCGCCAGCGAGAGGTAGCGCACCGTCTCACCGGCGTCCTCCACCTCCACCACCGTGTAAGGGGCGGTAAAGTTCAGCTCTTCCGGCGGCGGCTGCGGTACGCGCTCCTGCAGATCGGTAAAAAACTGGCTGCCGATCTGCTCCATCGTCAGCGGCACCGGCGGGGAGGCCTCCCCATCGGCGGAAAAGCAGGCGGTGATGGTATAATCCCGGTAGCCGTTTATGCTGCCGTCGTGGTCAGCAAATTGATGAAGAGTGTCCTCCTCCCCACCCCAGCGAAAGCCGGTGACGGTCTCCGCCGGAGCGGAGGAGAGGCCCTCCCCAGCCGGGGCACAGCCGGCCAGCAGCAGGGCAGCGGTGAGCAGGGCAGCAAACAAGCGTTTCATTGGTCCGGCATCCTTTCTGCGGGAAGGTCCCCTTTTCCTCTTCGTGCATCGATTTGGCCCAAAATACTCCAGCCATGCAGGAAAAAAGCGCCCTGTTCGGGCGCTTTTACCGGCGGGAAAGGCTTACTTCTGCTTCTCCATTCCGCAGTACTCGTATTCCTTTTCAGCAGCCGCCTGGCCCTCGGCGTCCAGCTTGGCCGCCTCATAGAAGCGGTAGCCGCCGGAGAGGTTCCGGCAGGTGAGGCCGTGCTGTTCGGCGATGCGCTCGGCGATGTAGCCGCGCAGGCCCACCTGACAGAAGATATACACCGGGCGCGCCGGGTCCAGCTCACCAATGCGGGCGCGAAGCTCGTCCACCGGGATGTTGACGGCGCCGTCGATGGTGCCGCGGGCGAACTCACCGGGAGTACGGACATCCACCAGCTGGGCATCCGCCGGGAGGGCGGCCAGATCCTCGATGTAGAAGGGCTTGAAGGTGCCTTCGATCACATTGGAGGCGGCATAACCGGCCATATTCACCGGATCCTTGGCGGAGGAGAAGGGCGGCGCATAGGACAGCTCCAGCTCCTGCAGGTCGTAGACGGTAAAGCCGTGGCGCACGGCGGTGGCAATCTGGTCGATGCGCTTGTCTACACCCTCGTAGCCGGTGATCTGGCCGCCGAGGACAACGCCCTCCGGCGAATAGATCAGCTTGACCTGCATCGAGTGGCCGCCGGGGTAGTAGCCAGCATGGGAGGCGCTGAAGGTGTAGCTCTTCTTATAGGGGATACCGGCGGCCTTGAGAGAGGCCTCGCTGGCGCCGGTGGAGGCAGCCGCCATATCGAAGATCTTGGCGATGGAGGTGCCCTGGGCACCGGTGTAGACCCGGTCCTTGCCGGCGATGATGTCCGCTACCAACCGGGCCTGCCGGTTGGCGGGAGAAGCCAGCGGGATGCTCTTCTTCTCACCGGTGACAATATCCCGCACCGAGATGGCGTCGCCGACGGCGTAGACATCGGCCACATTGGTGCGCAGCCGCTCGTCCACCAGAATCTCCCCGCGGCGGCCGAGCTCGATGCCGCTGCCCTCCAGGAAGCGGGTTTCCGGCCGGACGCCGACGCTGAGGATGATCATCTCCGCCGGGATCCTGGCGCCGTTCGAGAGGATGACGCTGTCCGGGGTGAACTCCGCCGCGGCGGCGTTCAGGCAGAGGCCGACGCCTTTGGAGCGGATGTGATTGTGCAGGTCGTGAGTCATATCCTCGTCCAGGTTGGCCATGATGTGGCTCTGAGCCTCGACGATGGTGACCTCTACACCGGCAGCGTGGAGGTTCTCCGCCATCTCAACGCCGATAAAGCCGCCGCCGATCACCGCGGCCGTCTTGGGCCTGTGCTCGGTGACATAGTCGTGGATGGCGTAGGTGTCGGGAATGTTGCGCAGAGTAAAGACCTTTGCGGTGTCGATGCCCTTGATGGGAGGCCGCACCGGCGACGCACCGGGGGAGAGCACCAGCACATCGTAGCTCTCGGTGTAGGTCTCACCGGTGGCGAGGTTTTTGACCTCAACACACTTGGCAGCGGTGTCCACACGGAGCACCTCATTGTTCACCCGCACATCGACATCGAACCGGGCGTGAAAGCTCTCGGGGGTCTGCAGCTGAAGCTTGGCCTTGTCGGTGATCACACCGCCGATGTAGTAGGGCAGACCGCAGTTTGCAAAGGAGATGTACGGCCCCTTTTCAAACATGATGATCTCGGCGTGCTCGTCGTTGCGGCGCAGACGCGCGGCGGTGCCGGCGCCGCCGGCCACGCCGCCTACGATCAATACTTTCATGAAAAATGGCTCCTTTCGTTTCCCTGTGGGAAAAATAAGATCCTTTGTTCTTAGTATAGCATACTTTTGCGGTATTTTATAGGGCCCAGGTCACAAAGGCAGAAAAAAGGCGCCCGCTGGGCGCCTGTGTGCCGTTCAAATCATCGGGACGGCTACGGCAGCACCTCCGCCGGTGCTCGCCGCCGGGGCCTCCTCCTCGATGGAGACAGACCCGTCAGTCTCTGCGTCGGCAGTCTCCCCATCGGTGGTTTCACCGGCCTCTCCATCGGCGGACTCTCCATCGAGACCCTCGTCGGTCCCGTCGGTCATACCGTCCGTCATACCATCGCTCATACCGTCCACCGGCAGCGCATCGTCACCGGTGTCCACCAGAGGGGTGTAGGTCAGCGCGAAGAGGGTGACAGCGATAGCCGCCACCACCCCGCCGAGGACGGCGAACTTCTGCTTTTTGGAGAGGATACTGGGCTTATCCGGGTCGGGGTAGAGGATCGAACCGATAATCTTGCCGCCGATGAAGCCCACCAGCATCGCCAGCAGGATCACACCGGCTGCAATTACCAGAATAGCCACCGGCTCCGGCAGAAAGCTGAGCTTCGCCTTCAGGGAGTCGATGAGGCCGCCGGATCCGCCGGTCATGCCCATCATGCCGGTATCGGTGTACATGCTCAGCATCAGATGTTCCATGTGATAGTCTCCTTTGCGGCGGCGTGATGTGGCCGGGGCCGGCCGCCTGTTCTTTCATGATAGCATTTTTCCCCTATGGATGTAAAGAGCGGGGGCTATTTTTTCAGTGCCGGTTTTTCTGGAAATTGATGCGGGAGATCACGGATTTTTCACACTTTTTGTGGGAAAATTCACTTTTTCCTTCTGCGTTTCCCCGAAAAACAGTGTATAATAGATGTCAGTGTAACATTTTTCAGGAGGTGCCGTTACCAATGGCTTCATTCAAAGGTGAGATCAAATCCCGGGCGCTGGATATGGACATCGCCCTCAATGTCATCCTTCCCTACGACCACCCCCATGATGACCTGCCCGATCCCTGCCGGACCCTCTGGCTGCTCCACGGGCAGGGCAGCAGCTCTGCGTCCTGGATGCGGTGGACCTCGGTGGAGCGGTACGCAATGCAGCATGGCTTTGCGGTCATCATGCCGGAGGTGCAGCGCAGCTTCTTCCGCAATATGGCCTATGGGCTGGACTACTTCACCTTCGTCGCCGATGAACTGCCCGCCCTCTGCCGCAAGATGTTCCGCCTGAGCGAAAAGCGGGAGGACAATCTGATCGCCGGGCTGTCGATGGGCGGCTACGGCGCCCTCAAGATCGGTCTCTCCCGGCCGGAGCAGTACGGCGGCATCGCCAGCTTTTCCGGGGCAGTGGACCTCGGCCGGATGGTGGAGGCCATGCGCCCGCACATCTCCGGCCGGGCACTGGATGAGTACATCGGCATCTTCGGGCCGGAGCTCCAGATGAAGCCGGAGGACGATATCCTTTACCTGACCCGCGAGCACTCAAAGCTCCCGAAGGAGCAGCGGGCCAGGATCTTTGTCAGCTGCGGCGCCGAGGACGAGATGCCCACCCTCTATGACGGCAACGTGGCCTATGTGAAGCTGCTGGAGGAGCTGGACATCGAGCACACCTGGTTTGAACAGAAGGGCATGCACGAGTGGGGCGTCTGGGACGAGGCCCTCCGGGAGTGCCTCAACGACTTCGACCGGGTGCGGGACTACCACGTCTGATCTTTCGGACACCAGCTACATCAGCACAGACAGGAGCGATCGACACAATGGCATCTCCTCTGGCGGACCGGCTGCGGCCGCAGACCCTTGACGAAGTGGTGGGCCAGCGGCATCTGCTGGCTCCGGGTAAGGTGCTCCGCCGCATCATTGACGGCGGCAGCATCCCCAATCTGATCTTCTACGGGCCGCCGGGCATCGGCAAGACCACGGTGGCCAACATTATCGCCCGGCGGGCGGGCAAGACCCTCTGCCGGCTCAACGGCACCACCGCCTCGACGGCGGACCTGCGGGACATCGTCGCCAAGCGGGACACCTTCGAAGGCCGGGACGGAGTGCTGCTCTACCTGGATGAGATCCAGTACCTCAACAAAAAACAGCAGCAGAACCTGCTCGAGTTCATCGAGGACGGGAGCATCACCCTCATCGCCTCCACCACCGAAAACCCCTACTTCTATGTCTATGGGGCGGTGCTCAGCCGCTGCACCGTCTTTGAATTCAAGCCGGTGGAACCCGCCGAAGTGCAGAAGGCGGTGGAGCGGGCCTTTTCCATCTGCCGGGAGGAGTACCCGGAGCTGACGGTGGAACCCGGCGTGGCGGAGCACATCGCACTGGCCTGCGGCGGTGATGTGCGCAAGACCCTG
>CAJFQR010000038.1:0-12435 GCA_904419105.1 Candidatus Avimicrobium faecavium | reverse complement strand
GCGGTGTCCGGCAGTGACGAGCCGGCAGCCACCCTCGAGGCGGCCAAAGAGGTGAGCCAGCGTTCCTCCAACCGGTACGACCGGGACGGGGACGCCCACTACGACCTGATCTCTGCGCTGCAGAAGTCGATCCGGGGCAGCGATGAGAACGCCGCCCTCCACTATCTGGCCCGGCTGCTGGACTCCGGCGATCTGATCAGCCCCTGCCGGCGGATCCTGGTCACCGCCAGCGAGGATATCGGCCTGGCCTGGCCAATGGCGGTACCCATCGTCAAGGCGCTTATCGACTCGGCCACTCAGCTTGGCCTGCCGGAGGCCCAGATCCCGCTGGCAGAGGCGGTGATCCTGCTGTGCACCGCCCCGAAGTCCAACACCGCCATCTCGGCGATGGCGGCGGCGATGGCCGATGTACGGGCCGGACACACCGGGGAAATCCCTGCCCATCTGCGGGACGGCCACTACAAGGGCGCCGCCCAGCTCGGGCATATGGTGGGCTATAAGCTCCCCCATGATTACGGCGGCTGGGTGGAACAGCAGTATCTGCCGGACGAGCTCAGGGACCGGGTGTACTACCACTTCGGCCGGAACAAAACCGAGCAGGCCGCCCTGGCCTACCGCAAAAAGCAGCGGGGCCGGGAATAGAGAAAAAAGAGCGGCAGTGCCGCTCTTTTTTTTGCGGTTATTTTTGCCGGCGAGGTTGACAGCAAACAATAGTTGTAGTGTCATCAAATTGGTTGTAGCTACATCTAAACAAAACAGGAGGGAAGCGATATGGACGCCAGCAGACGCCAGATCACCATAATTGCCCGGGAGGCCGGAAGGCTGACCATCCGGGTGATGCGGCAGGAGGGGATCGGATCGGGGGAGTTCGACCTGATCCATCTGGTCCGGCACCGGCCGGGCATCTCCCAGAAGGAAATCTGCGAAGAGCTGAATATGGACAAGGGGGCCGCCGCCCGCCGGGTGGCCCGTCTGGAGGAAAAAGGCTACCTCATCCGCCGGGAAAATCCCGCCGATGGGCGCAGCCGGCTGCTCTATGCCACCGAAAAGGCCGAGCAGCTGAAAAATTCCAAGGCACTGGTGGAGAGCCGCTTTTACGAATGGCTGCTGGAGGGATTTGACGGGGAACAGCGGGAGACCTTTGTCCAGCTGCTGGATCTGATATACCACCGCTCCAAAACCGAGAGCCGCAGCGGCTTCCCCCATGTGCTGGAACGACTTGAGCAAATGGAGGCTGACACAGATGACACAGACGAATGATACCCAGTCCTCACAATCTCAAAACAGCCGGCAGAAGGCCGTGGTCCAGGCAGTATTGCTGTTTGGCCTGGTGAGCTGCTTTGGCGATATCATCTACGAAGGAGCCCGCAGTGCCAACGGACAGTATTTCAGCCTGCTGTCGGTGAGCGCCGCTACCGTGGGCACACTGTACGGCTTCGGGGAGTTTTTGGGGTACGTGCTGCGGCTCGTCTCCGGGCGCATCTCTGACTTCACAGGGCGCCACTGGGCGCTGATCTTCCTCGGATACGGCACGCTGATCGTGGTGCCGCTGATGGGCATGACCCGCAGCGTCCCGGTGCTGTTCGCGCTGTTCCTTATCGAGCGCATCGGCAAGGCGCTGCGCAATCCGCCCAAGGACACCATCCTCTCCCAGGTGGCGGAAAACCATGTGGGCACCGGCCTGGTCTTCGGCCTCCAGGAGGCGCTGGACCAGCTCGGGGCCTTTGCCGGGCCGATGGTCTTTACGGTGGTGTTCCTCACCACCGGCCGGGAGGACCTGGCCAGCTGCCAGCTCGGCTACCGGATGATGTTCCTCGCCTATATCCTGGTGATGGCAGCGGTGTTCATCGCCTACCGCCGCATCTCCGGCTATGATCTGGCCGGGAGGGCGAGACCATCACCCGGGATTCCGACCGGTTGACCCCCACCTTCTGGCTCTACTGCCTGTTCACCTTCCTGGCCACTTTTGGCCTGGTGGCCTACTCCATCATCGGCTTCCACCTCAAGGCAGCCGGGGTGTTCAGCGATGCGGCCATCGCCTCGCTGTACTCCTTCGCGATGATCGTGGATGCGGTGGCGGCACTGATAATTGGCCGGGCCTATGACCGTTTCAAAGCCCGCTCGGGCAAAAAGAGCGGCGGACTGCTCACACTGGCGGTCATCCCCGCTCTCACCATCCTCATCCCGCTGCTCACGCTGGGCAGTGATCCAGCGCTGGCAACCGCCGGTATGGCGCTGTACGGCATCGTCCTCGGCGGCCACGAAACGGTGATGCGCTCGGCCATCGCCGATCTGACCTCCTTCCACAAAAGGGGCACTGCCTACGGCATCTTCAACACCGTCTACGGGCTGGCGCTGTTCCTCGGCAGCAGCCTGATGGCCTGCTGTATGACGCCCTCTCGCCGGCGGCCATCTGCGCCGTTGTCCTGATGGCGGAGGCTCTGGCCCTTCTGGTGTTCCTGCGGATCCGCCGGCAGATCACCGCCGGACAGGAGAGCTGAATCCTCCCCTTTTCTTACAGCAAAAAAGGACGGTCAAACCGTCCTTTTTTCATACCCGGCAGCGCCGCCGGTATCCCAGCACCGACACCACCGCCATCACACCGAAGGCTCCGGCCACTGCCGCCGCATCACCAGGGGAGACACCTTCGGCCAGGACCGGAGCGGCGCTCTCCAGTTCAGCCGACCAGGAGAGGAAGTCCAGCGTCTGGCTGAAGAGCTCCTCCCCGCCGGCGTACACCACAAGCTCCGCCGAAGACTGCTGCTGACTGAGGGGATCCAGGCTGCTCTCCACCTCCACCGTGAGATCGGAGAGGGTCAGCCCCTGGGGGAGCAGCAGCTCCAGCTGGTCCGGCACCTCGCAGACCGCCTCGACGCTGCCCACTCCCTCCTCGGTTTTGCCGAGGGTCATCAGCCCGGCACCTTCTACCGGCACCACTGCCGGCGAGAAGTTGGAGAAGCCGTAGTCGAACAGCTTGCGGGTATCGGCGTAAAATTCATCCGAGTGGAGCACAATGGCGATCAGCGTCCGGCCGTCCCGCCGGGCCACTGTAGCCAGCGCATAGCCGGCCTGCATCGTATAGCCGGTCTTGCCGCCAATCACCGTCGGGTCGTATTCCTCCCGGTCCGGACGCAGCATCCGGTGGGTGTGGCCCAATGTCCGCTCCGGTGAAAGATCGGTGGCGGGAAGCGTGTGGAAGGCTGCGCCGAAGTAGTCCAGAAAGCCCGGAGTCTCCAGCGCCGCCCGGGTGATGGTAGCCAGATCCCGGGCAGTGGTATAGTGCCGCCGGGCCGGAAGGCCGTGGGCGTTCTCAAAGTGGGTGTTGTCTGCGCCGAGAGCCGCCGCCCGGGCATTGAGGCGGTCCACAAAAGCCTCCTCACTGCCGTCCACCGCCTCGGCAAGAACATTGGCAGCCTCATTGGCCGAGGGGAGCATCAGTGCGTAAAGCACGTCGTCTACGGTGAGCTCCTCCCCGGCCTCCAGATCGGCGGAGGAGCCCCAGGCGGGCAGATCCACCGCCTCCTCGCTGACGGTCACCGTCCCGGCCGGATCCAGCTCCTCCAGTGCCACCAGCGCGGTGAGCAGCTTGGTCAGGCTGGCCGGGGCCATCTGCCGGTCGGCTGCCTTGGCGTAGAGAATCTGGCCGCTGTCCGCGTCCATCAGCACCGCCGCCTCGGCGGCAAGTTCCGGTTCCGCCGCCGCATGGGCGACGCGGGAAAGCGGCGTCAGCGTCACCGCCGCAGCGAGCAAAAACAGGGCAAACTTCTTCAAAATGGGGATTCCTTCCTTTGGGTCGTAAGTGTCTGGCATGGCAGTTCACCGCTTTATTTTAGCACTTAAAGTTTGCTCCAAGTCAATGGCTGGCACTGCCAGAAATGTAAACAATTTTGGAAGGAAGGATCCTCCAGGCGCGCAAAAAAGGACCGACTCCCGCTGTGGCAGAGCCGGTCCTTTCGGTATCGTGTAAAGTTGTCAGCGATTGTATACAGTGCCGATGTAACCCGACGGATCACGGCGTACGCCGTTGACGCGGATTTCAAAGTGGCAGTGGTTGCCATAGGCATTGCCGGTGGCGCCGACCGCTGCAATCAACTGACCCTGCTCAACCCACTGGCCAACCGAGACATAGACCTGGCTGTTGTGGGCATAGAGCGTCTGGGTGCCGCCGCCGTGATCAATGAGCACATACCGCCCATAGGCGCCGTTAGTGTAGTTGAAGGCCGCTACCACGGTGCCGCTTGCCGCCGCACGCACCGCTGTGCCTGCATGGGCGGCGATATCCATACCGCCGTGGTTGTAATAGCCGTAGAATCCGCAGGACAGATAGCCGCCGTCCACCGGCCAGATGAAGTAGCTGCTGGTGGACATTGCGGTGGCGGGCAGCTGGTTGAGCGGCTGCTTGCCGCCGACGACCATGACCTCATCCACCGGTTCCTTGACCACTTCGGTGCTGAGCACGGTGCGGGAGGTCTCGACGCCATCCACATAGGTCACCTGAGCGGTGACACGGTTCAGGCCCTTCTCACCCATCTGAGTGACACGGGTGTACCCCTGCTGGAGATCCGGATCCTGCTCGTGGACGATGGAGAAGTTGACCTCTTCTTCGTAGACCTCGGTACGGATCACCTGGACGCCCAGCGTCGGGACGGCCTTCTCGATGAGGACCTCCTGGCCGATGAGCAGGGACTCCTCCACACCGGGGTTGAGCGCCTTGAAGTCGGCATAAAGCATATCAAACTTCTGGGCAATCACCGTCGGTGCGTCACCCTCCTGAACGGTGTAGGTGGTCTCCTCCTCCTGGTTGCTCTTGAGCTTTTCCTCCAGAGCGGCGATGTTGACGATGGAGGTCTTGGGATACAGGCCTGCCTTGATGGTAACCGGATCGGTGAACTCCACCACCTCATCCGGGTCGCCGGTGCTGTACTCGGCCTTGATGCTGTCCAGCAGGCTGTTGATCTCGTCGTCATCGTAGGACGCGCCTACGAACTTGTCCGCCACATAGAGGCCGTAGGCCTCGGTGAGCTCACTGCCGGAAGAGGCGATGAGATTGTCGGTGAGCTCCTCCTCGGTGTTGAGGTCGGACTGGGACACGATGGTGAGCGTGTACTTCGGAACAGCATCCTCGGGATACTCGTACTCCTCAAACACGATACGCTCTCGCATCTTCTGATTGGCGGCGACAAACTCGGATTCATCGGTGATGTAGCCGATGAACTGGCCGTTGTACTCTACCGACAGGGCAAAGGTCAGATTGGAATAGACGGCAATGGTCAGAAGCAGTACCGCGACACCGGCCACCGGAGCCGCGTAGTTGAAGGCCCGGGACGAGGTGTCCCGGCAGGCCGCAAATCCATGGGCAAAGGTCTCGCGGAGGAGGGCCTTCTCCTCCCCGGCCTCCTTGGCCTGGCGAAGCTGCTCCGCAAACTGCAGCGACCAGTTGAACCCCTCCTCGAACGGCGCCTTGGCGCTGTTGAGGGAATCCCTGACCCGCCCGAGGATCCGGCGGTGCCTGGGGCTGAGCCGGATTACCGGCTTGTGCGCCTTCAGGAAGCGGATGCTCCGGCGGCGGATGCGCTTGGCCTTACGGGCCAGCGCAATACCTGTCACATAAAAATATCGATAGAGCTGTGTCTCTTCAAATCGTTCGGTACAATTGGATACCCATTTGATGAAACTGTTCGTCCCCGCCTTGTTTTTGCCGCAGGTTCCGGACTGGTCTTCAGCCAGATCGGATCCCGCGTCAGAACGGTTGCGAGCCAACCACATCATCTCCTTTCCAATTTACTTAGTGATATTATACCGCTATATGTGGGCAAAGTCAAAGGTTTTGGGCCAAAATGCCCCTTTTGACCAAAAGAGTGCGCCCTTTTTTGTAAGATTTCGGCCGGTTGTCTCGGTTTGGCGGCTGTTTTTTTAGTTGGTTTAAGGCTCTTTTCTTCTTTTTCCAAAAAAGAAGACGCCCAAAGGGCGTCCTCTCATCCGGGTCAAGCCGGAAAAAACTGTTTACTTGGCGAAGTCCACCGACCGGGTCTCCCGGATCAGGTTGACCTTGATCTGGCCGGGATACTCCATCTCGCTCTCGATCTTCTGGACGATCTCCCGGGCAACCACCGGCATCCGGTCGTCGCTGATGACCTCCGGTTTGATCATGATGCGGATCTCGCGGCCGGCCTGGATGGCGTAGCAGCTCTCTACCCCGTCAAAGCTCTTGGCAATCTCCTCGAGCTTTTCCAGACGCTTGATATAGCTCTCCACATTCTCCCGCCGGGCGCCGGGCCGGGCTGCCGAGATGGCGTCCGCCGCCTGGACCAGTGCGGCAACGATGGTACGGGGCTCCACATCGTTGTGGTGAGCCTCGATGGCATGGATGACCTCCGGGCTCTCCTTGTACTTTCGGGCCACATCGACGCCGATCTGCACATGGCTGCCCTCGATCTCATGGGTCAGAGCCTTGCCGATGTCATGCAGCAGGCCAGCCCGCCGGGCAGTCTTGACATCGGCACCGAGTTCGGCGGCCATCATACCCGCCAGGTGGGAGACCTCCAGCGAGTGCTCAAGCACATTCTGCCCATAACTGGAGCGATAGCGCATCCGGCCCAGCAGCCGGACCAGCTCCGGATGGATGTTGTGGATACCGGCCTCGGCCACGGCCCGTTCGCCGTCCTGCTTGATCTTGTTGTCCACCTCGCGCTTGGCCTTCTCCACCATCTCCTCGATGCGGGCCGGGTGGATACGCCCGTCCTGGATCAGCCGCTCGAGGGCGATGCGCGCCACCTCCCGGCGCACCGGGTCGTGGCTGGAGAGGGTGATAGCCTCGGGGGTATCGTCGATGATCAGGTCCACGCCGGTCAGGTTCTCCAGCGCGCGGATGTTGCGGCCTTCCCGGCCGATGATACGGCCCTTCATCTCGTCGTTGGGCAGCGGCACCACCGAGACGGTGACCTCCGAGACATAGTCGGAGGCACAGCGCTGGATGGCGCCGGCGATAATCTCCCTGGCCTTCTGGTCGGCCTCGTCCTTCAGGCGGGCCTCGATCTGGGTGATGCGCAGCGCCTTTTCGTGGGTGAGCTCGTTCTCCAGGCTCTGGAGCAGGTGCTCCTTGGCCTGGTCGGCGGTGTAGCCGCTGATGCGCTCCAGCTCCTCAAGCTGCTGCTTCTTGACCGCCTCGGCGTCCGCCAGCCGGTCCTCCGCCTCCCGGATCTTCTGGGAGAGCTGCTCCTCCTTCTTCTCCAGGTTTTCCGTCTTTTTGTCCAGGCTCTCCTCCCGCTGGAGGATCCGGCGCTCCTGCCGGGTCACCTCATTGCGGCGGTCCTTGATCTCCTTGTCCGCATCGCTGCGCAGCTTGAAGATCTCGTCCTTGGCCTCGACAAGGGCCTCTCTCTTCTTGGTCTCAGCGGTTTTGATGGCGTCGCTGAGGACACGCTTGGCCTCCTCTTCGGCGGAGCCGAGTTCGGCCTCGGCCACCCGCTTGCGGTAGAAGATGCCCGCGGGGAATGCGACCACAAGGCCGATCACCAGGGTGACCAGCGGGATCAGGATCTCTTTCATAGCCCCGTCAGACCTCCTTTCGTCCTTTGTTCGGAATAAGTTTAAGTTGGGAAATGTGCGGTGGGTGCAGAGAGGCCGTATTGCTACGGCCCCAGATCGATCGATAATATTCGTCCAGGAGGCAGCTGGGCAGAACTTGCCCATGTCAAAAAAGGCTGGCCGCCGGCCAACGGGATCTTTGTGCAGCTGTCTCCTATATATAACCGTAGGGAGGGGTGCGCCCTCGCCCGAACCATCTGGGTTATAGAAAAATATTATATCATTTTTATTTTATAGAACTGCCGGACATCTGTCAAGGACGAATCTGCCCGAAACGGGACTTTTTTCTACCCGGCGGCACCGCCGTGCGCCGCCGGGCCGCTCCGGGAGCCGCTTTGCCGGGAGGAAAAAACTTTCGTCGCCGTGGTATTGACAACTGTCCGCCGGGGTGCTAAGATAAGGGCATAGCAAGATCCCAAACTGAACATCGATTAAATTGTTGAAGAGGAACCCGCCTCCAGGGTGTTCCGTCAGAGAGGGCCGCCGCCGGCTGAAAGCGGCCTGGAACCAAGGGGGAAGGGGTACCGCCTCGGAATGCGTGTCCAAGGAACGATCCCAAAACGCGCCGCGTGGAATGCGTTATCCTTCCATCGAGCGGCGGGGCGTCAGGCCCTGCAATTCGGGTGGAACCGTGGAGTTTTCAGCTTCACCCCGTACTTTGGGGTGGAGCTTTTTTCATATCCGCACGGCGGAAATTTTCTTAAAGGAGAGAAGCATCATGATCCATGTCACACTGAAAGATGGCTCCGTCAAGGAGTTTGAAGCGGGCGTATCCGTGATGGATGTCGCCAAGGAGCTCGGCGCCGGCCTCTACAAGGCCGCCTGTGCCGCCAGGGTAAACGGCGAGGTCTGCGACCTGCGCACCGTTCTGGACGCCGACTGCGCCCTGGAGATCCTGACCTTTGAGGACCCGGACGGCAAGAAGGCCTTCAATCACACCGCCTCCCACATCCTGGCCCAGGCGGTCAAGCGCCTCTACCCCCAGGCCAAGCTGGCCATCGGCCCGGCCATCGATGACGGCTTCTACTACGACATCGATGTCGAGCCGGCCTTCGGCCCGGAGGAGCTGGCCAAGCTCGAGGCCGAGATGCACAAGATCGTCAAGGAGGCCTACCCCATCGAGCGCTTTGAGCTGGACAAGGCCGAGGCCGAGCAGCTCATGGCTGAGGAGCCCTACAAGCTGGAGCTCATCGCCGAGCACGCCGAGGGCGGCGCCAAGGTATCCTTCTACAAGCAGGGCGAGTTCACCGACCTCTGCGCCGGCCCCCATCTGCCGGACACCGGCCGGGTCAAGGCGGTCAAGCTGACCCAGACCACCGGCGCCTATTGGCGCGGCGATGCGGAGAACAAGATGCTCTGCCGCGTCTACGGCGTGGCCTACCCGAAGCAGAGCGAGCTGGACGCCTACCTGACGATGATGGAGGAGGCCAAAAAGCGCGACCACCGCAAGCTCGGCAAGGAGCTGGACCTCTTCGACATCTTCGACGAGGGCCCGGGCTTCCCGGCCTTCCTGCCCAACGGCATGGTCGTCCGCAACGAGCTGGAGAAGTTCTGGCGCGGCCTGCATGAGAAGGCCGGCTATGTGGAGGTGCGCACCCCCCAGATCATGGCCCGCCGCCTGTGGGAGAACTCCGGCCACTGGGACCATTACAAGGACAATATGTACACCACCGTCATCGACGATGAGGACTACTGCATTAAGCCGATGAACTGCCCCGGCGGTATCCTGATCTACAAGCGCAAGCCCCACTCCTACCGCGACCTGCCGATCCGCATGGGCGAGCTCGGCGTGGTACACCGCCACGAGCTCTCCGGCGCGCTGCACGGCCTGATGCGGGTGCGCTGCTTCACCCAGGACGATGCCCACATCTTCTGCACTCCGGAGCAGATCAAGAGCGAGATCCTCGGCGTCATCAAGCTGATCGACAGCATCTACAAGGTCTTCGGCTTTGAGTACATGCTCGAGCTCTCCACCCGCCCGGAGGATTCGATGGGCAGCGATGAGGACTGGGAGATGGCCACCAACGCCCTGCGGGAGGCCCTCGAGGCCAACGGCAAGCCCTACAAGGTCAACGAGGGCGACGGCGCCTTCTACGGCCCGAAGATCGACTTCCACCTGAAGGACTGCATCGGCCGCACCTGGCAGTGCGGCACCTGCCAGCTGGACTTCCAGATGCCCGAACGCTTTGACATGACCTATGTCGGCGCCGACGGCGAAAAGCACCGTCCGGTCATGATCCACCGCACCGCCTTCGGCTCCATCGAGCGCTTCATCGGCATCCTGATCGAGCAGTTTGCCGGTGCCTTCCCGCTGTGGCTGGCTCCGGTCCAGGTCAAGGTGATCCCCGTCTCCGAGCGTCACCTCGAGTACGCCGGCCAGATCCGCGATCAGCTGCACGCTGCCGGCCTGCGCTGCGAGGTCGATGACCGCAGCGAGAAGATGGGCTACAAGATCCGCGAGGCCCAGATGATGAAGATCCCCTACATGCTGGTTGTCGGCGACAAGGAGATCGAAAACGGCACCGTGGCAGTCCGCTCCCGTGCCGGCGGCGACCTGGGCGTTATGGAGCCCGCCGCCTTCCTGGCCAGGGCCCAGGAGGAGATCGCCTCCCGCTCCCTCGAGTCGGTCTTTGAGACCAAGTAAATAATTCCAACACATCAAACCAGCCCCTTCCCGCCTGGAAGGGGCTGGTTTTTGCGCACAAAAAAGCGGCCCCGGCAGGGACCGCTGGTTTTCTTCGGTTCGTATCAGTCGGCCACCCGGACCGGGTCGGCCTGCTGCAGATGCCCCTCGGCGTCGGTGGTGAAAAAGCGAACCTGCGGGAACTCCTCCCACAGCTCATAGAGCACCGAGTCGGCGTCTCCGGGTTCGCCGGTGATGACATTCACCGTGTTGCCCTCGGCAATGGCCTCCCGCAGCGCGGCGCCAAAGTCCTCCCGGTAGACGATCTCCAGCACCGACCCGTGCTCCCGGGCGGTGTCGTAGAGATACTGCAGCGCCACCGGATCCCCGGCATGGGATTCCCGGCTCACATGGAACACCCGCAGCTGGGTGTGTGTGATACCGGCGATGGTCTGGCCCGCCTTGATGATGCGCCCGCAGCTGAGCTGATCGGTGACCAGCACCAGCGTCTGCCGGCGGGGCGGCTGCATGCTGACAGTGGTATAGTCCATGGTCTTCTCCTTTCTTGTCCAGAGCGGACAGGTGGACCCTTGTTCTGTCTCTATTATAGCGGCCAGATGTGAATAAAGAAGGCGAAAAAAATAAACGCTTTCCGAAAGATTTTTTACCGCCCCTCCCCGCCCGTTTCCCGGAAAAAAATTCCCCGGCCGCCCTGCCGGGGAATTTTACTTATTCCAGTACCAATGTCAGCTCGGTGTAGCCGCCGTCCACAATCAGCTCCCCTTCCGCCGTCTTGCCGTCCAGCGTGGCCGTGGCATAGTAGCCCCAGCCGTCCCGGCCGTGCTCCGAACTCTCATCCGGGAAGGCGTAAAAGTACCGCCCGTCCGCATCCGTCCAGCCGCCGGCTGTCAGCTTTGGTTCGTTCGGGTCTGTCTCGATCTCCTTGCCCGTCCCCTCAAAGGCCGGGTTCCGGGAGCAGTAAAATGTGATGTCCGCATTGGGCACCGGGTTTCCCTCGCCGTCCACCACACGGAACACCATCTGCACCGGGCACTTCTCCGATGCCTCCCGGTAGCTCTCTCCGTGCCAGACGATGGTGTATATCCCGTCACTGGCCAGCACCTCTTCCGCCGAAATATAGATTTCTTCCTCACGGCCGCTCTCCGCGTAATGGGAGATCGATCGATTTGACATTTCCAGACGCATCTTTTCCACCGGCACATCGGCGAAAAGCGGCGTCAAACCCTCTTGATTGCTCTGCCCGGATGTAAACATATCATAGAGGTCGGGCTGGACCTCCGTAGGAGCATAAGAAAACAGAACGACCATGATGTTGGGTGCGGGATTTCCCTCTTCGTCGACTACCTTGCACCGGAAGTCCATCGTCTGCGGTACCACCGGCACCGGTGTCGAGGCCGCTTCGCTGCTGGTGGTCTCCGCCTTGCTGTCTGCACTTTCCGTAGAGGATCCTTCATCCAGTGCAGTGCTCGGCGCCTCTTCCGGCTCACTTTCTTCCGATACCACAGAAGCGATCGACGAGGACAGGTCCTCGCCTTCCGGTGCACCACATCCGGTCAACGAAAGTAAGAGCGTTCCGCTCAAAAGAAGTATCGCGATTTTTTTCATATCCATTCGTCTCTTTCCCTCCCAAATTCACGAGATCTTCTCCATGTACCTCCAAAGTACCACCCTCCTGCTTCCAATATATGAACGATTTGTAAATTCTGGGTGGGAGATGGTTTTGCCCTTGACAAAGAACATATTTTCGAATACAATGGAACTTGTAGGGAATGTTTGTTCGATACCACCCGATAAAAAACGCCCGGGCCGGCCGGGCGTCACTCAATCGGGTTCCTCCTCCAGAGCTGCGGTCTTGTAGGAGAGGGTCATCAGGCTGTCCGCCAGATAGACATTCTCCACCGCCACATTCTGGTAGTCGATGTCGATGTCATAGTGGGAGAAGTTTAGGAAGGAGCGCACCCCGAGCTCCACCAGCCGGGGCACCATCTGCTCGGCCCCCTCCTTGGGCACGCACAGGATCGCCGCCACCGGGTGGTGCTGATGGCAGAACTCCTCGAGCTTATCCAGTGAGAGCACCGGGTACTCCTTGATCTCGCTGCCTACAATCCACTCGTTGGTGTCAAAGATGGCCAGCATCTCAAAGCCCGACGCCCGGAAGTCCAGGCTGCCGATGATGGCCTTGCCCAGGTTGCCGGCGCCGAGCA
>CAJFQR010000037.1 GCA_904419105.1 Candidatus Avimicrobium faecavium | reverse complement strand
TGCCACCTTCTCCGGCGGCGAGCTCAAGCGTATTGAAATCGCCATCGCCCTGGCCCGGGAGTCCAAACTCTCGATCTTCGACGAGCCGGAGGCAGGCATCGACCTCTGGAGCTTCAAGAACCTGATCGCTGTGTTTGAGCATCTGCACGATACCATTCATGGCTCCATTATGATTATCTCCCATCAGGAGCGGATCCTCAACATCGCCGATGAGATCGTGGTCATCGCCGGCGGTCAGATTGCCCAGAAGGGTCCGAGAGATGAGATCTATCCCGTCCTGATGAGGGAGGAAAACGCTGCACCGGCCCCTTGCGGCTGCGCAAAAGGAGGTATCTGCTGATGAACGCATACGATCTGATCATGGATCTTGTGGGCAAGGTGTCCGACTTGAATGAGTTGCCCAGCAATATGGCTTATAACATCCGCGCCGATGCCTGTGGTGTCGAGCGCCAGTCCTCGGAGAACATCGACATCGTCCCTAAGACGGACAAGCCCGGTATCGACATCATCGTCAAGCCCGGTACCAAGGGGGAAACGGTGTACATCCCGGCGGTAATCACCCACGGCGGCGTGGACGACCTGGTCTACAACGACTTCTTCATCGGAGAGGACGCCGATGTCACCATTGTTGCCGGCTGCGGCGTGCACAACTGCGACTGCGAGGACTCCCACCACAACGGTATCCACCGCTTCTATCTGGCCAAAAACTCCCACGCTCTCTATCTGGAGAAGCACTATGGTGAAGGGGACGGCAGCGGAAAGCGGATCATCGACCCGGTAACTGAGGTCTTTGCCGAAGAGGGCAGCTTTATGGAGATGAACACCGTCCAGATCAAGGGGGTGGACTCCACCCGCCGGGTGAGCAAGGCGGAGCTCAAGGACGGTGCCAAGCTGGTGATCACCGAGAAGATTATGACCCATGGCGACCAGACCGCCGAGACCAGCTTCGATGTGGTGATGCTGGGCCAGGGCAGCAGCTGCCATCTGGTATCCCGTTCGGTAGCCCGGGATCGTTCCCGCCAGCTTTTCAAGAGCTATATGCGCGGTGACGCCGAGTGCTACGGCCACTCTGAGTGTGACGGCATCATCATGGATGACGGCGTCGTCTCCGCTATCCCGGAGATTATCGCCAACAATGTGGACGCCCGTCTGATCCACGAGGCCGCCATCGGCAAGATCGCCGGCGACCAGCTCATCAAGCTGGAGACCCTCGGCCTTACCGAAAAACAGGCGGAAGAGCAGATCATCAACGGCTTCCTCAAGTGATAAAAACACTGAAATGGGCGGTGCCCCGACGGGTGCCGCCCTTTTTTATCGAAAAGGAGGATCTATGGAACTGATACGCGAACGGCAGTCGGTCTGGGAACGGGCCGCCACCGCCGGAAAACCGGTGGTGCTCTACGGTATGGGGGACGCCGCCGCCCGGGTTCTTGCACTGCTGGGAGAACGGGGAATTCCGGTGGCGGGCATCTTCGCCAGCGATGCCTTCTGCCGGGGGCAGAACTTCCGGGGTTACCCGGTGGAACGGCTGGCCGATCTGGAGGCCAGGCTTGGGGACTTTCTTGTGCTTATCTGCTTCGGCGTCGACTATGACGAGATGCTCGACCATATTGCCGCCATCGCTGCCCGGCACGAAACCTATGCTCCGGATCTGCCCGTAGTGGGGGAGGAGCTGTTCACCCCGGCCTATTACGCCGCCCACTGCACCAGGTTCGAGGCGGCCTATGCCCTGCTGGCCGATGACCGCAGCCGGGAGGTCTATCGGGATATGCTTAACTACAAGATCAGCGGCAAGCTGGAGTACCTCTACCGCAACTTCGGCAGCCGGGAGGAGGACTTCGCCGCGTTTTTGCACTTCGCCCCGGGGGAGCGATATGTGGACCTTGGCGCCTACGATGGGGACACGGTAGCCGAATTTGTCTCCCACTGTCCGGACTACGGTGCCATCACCGCCTTTGAACCCGACCCGAAAAACTTTCGCAAGCTCACCGCCGCCACCGCCGGCCTGCGGGATGTGCGCCTGGTGCCCAAAGCCAGTTTCAGCCGGCCGATGGAGGCCACCTTCCAGGCCAGAGGCGGCCGCAGCTCGATGCTGGCCGAGACGGGCCGGCGGCTGTGCACCGTGTCGCTGACCTCGGTGGACGCCGAGCTCGCCGGTGAGCGGGTCGACTACATCAAGATGGATGTGGAGGGTGCTGAGGCCGAGACGCTGATCGGCTGCCGGCGGACCATCGCTGCCTACCGGCCGAAGCTCAGCGTCGCTGCTTACCATCGCAGCGAGGACCTCTTCCTGCTGCCGCTGCTGATCCATTCCCTGCGTCCGGACTACCGGCTGCTGCTGCGCCGGCACAAATATGTCCCTGCCTGGGAGATCCTGCTCTATGCCATCTGAAAAAATTATCATACCGATCCGCTTGTCCTCGGCAATGAAGAACAGGCGGATCTTGTGCATTTTGCAGGAATTTTGACGGTAAAATTCATTTATTTGTTAAAACAATGACGATTACTGCTGTATCAGCTTTCGGGATGCAACAAATATGCACGGCAAAATCGGGAAGTTAAGTGTAAAAAATATTGCCTAAATTTTGTGCGAATCGTATAAGACAACAACGAGAAATGACTTTTTCGAAATTCTATGTTGCAATTTATTTAGGCATTTAGTATAATATTGAAAACGCAGTTTTGGCGTTTTGACCGTAGGAGGCTGCTTGTGGATAAGAAAACGACCCGTGCACTGGCTCAAGGCCTGCCGTTGATCACCCAGTTTGGACTGTCGCTGGCGGTGCCGCCGGCTGTCTGCCTCTTTGGGGCGGGCTGGCTCCGCACGCAATTTTGCCTGGGCGAATGGATCATCGGTGCAGCGGTGGTACTGGCGGTGGCCGGTGTGGTATCCGCTTGTGGAAACTGCTTTTGCATTATGCTGCGGCGGGCAGAGGAGGATGAGCGGGCGTACCGGGAGGGGGATTACTGATGCGCATGGCATGGGGAGTCCTCCGGGAGTACGGCCGGGAGATGATGGTGCTGAACACACTGCTGACGGCGGTTCTGCTGCTGTTTGGGCACGGTCTGCCGCAGGTACTGGCGGGTATGGCCCTTGGTAACGGGGCAGCGGTGCTCAATTTTCTGTTCACCGGGGCCGCTGCCGAGGAGGCGGTACTGCTGGAGCCCAAGCTTGCCCAGCGGCGGATGGCATCGAGTTATTTCAAGCGGATGCTTCTGCTTGCAGCGGTACTGGCAGCGGGCTTTACGCTGCCGGTCTTTGACCCGCTGGCGGCGGTGCTGCCGCTGTTTTTCCCGAAGCTGGCGCTGACTATCGGAACGATCTTCTTTGGGAAAGGAGGAAACTGACACTTGAATGGTCCTGAAATCCTGTTTTACATCCCGATCTTAGGCGGGCTGCCGGTGACCGAGACTCTGGTGAACAGTTGGCTGGTGATGGCGCTGCTGGTTTTGCTCTCCCTCTGGCTGACCCACGGGATGCGCAAACGCGGCATCTCCAAAAAACAGGTGGTGGTGGAGACCGGCGTCAAGATGCTCTATCAGCTGGTAGAGGATACAATGGGCGCGGACAAGCTCTACTTTGCCCCATACATCGGTACACTGTTTCTCTTTGTGCTGTTTTCCAACCTGCTGGGGCTCTTCACGCTCCGCTCTCCGACAGCGGATCTGAATACTACCGCAGCGTTTGCGCTCATCCACTTCGGGCTGGTGCAGGTGTTTTCCATCAAGGCCAACGGCCTGAAAAACCGCGTCAAGGGCTTTGTCGAGCCGGTGCCGGTGGTGCTTCCGCTGAACATCGTCGGCGAGTTCTCCACCCCGATCGCGGTGGCGCTGCGTCTCTTCGGCAATATGGCGTCGGGCATCGTGGTCACTTCGCTGCTCTACCAGGCGCTCACCTGGCTGTCCGATCTGGTGTTTGGCGGGTTGACATCGTTCCCAATCTTTGCTGTGGGTATCCCAGCGGTGTTGTCCATCTATTTCGACCTGTTTACCGGCTGCATGCAGGCGTTTATCATCAGCATGCTGTGCATGGTCTTTGTTGAGATGGCGATGGACTGATCTTCCGGTAAATCCCGTTCTGCGGATTTTTTACAAATAACTGCAACTGTATTAAGGAGGAACTCTGATATGGAAAAGGCAATCGTACTTGGCTGCTCGGCTATCGGTGCGGGCATCGCGATGATCGCAGGTCTTGGTCCTGGTATCGGTCAGGGCTACGCCGCTGGTAAGGCCGCCGAGGCCGTCGGCCGTCAGCCCGAGGCTGCCGGTACCATCACCCGGACTCTGCTCACCGGCTGCGCCGTCGCCGAGTCCACCGGTATCTACTCGCTGCTCATCGCGCTGGTTCTGATCTTCGTCAATCCCCTGGTCAACATGCTTTGACCGGCATGCCGCAGACCATACAAAGTAAGGAGGATTGAACTGTGAGCAATCTGATGTTATCACTGGGCTATATGCCGTTCGTTGGAATCGACTGGACGGTTGTGGCGCAGCTGCTCAACACACTGATCCTCTTCCTGATCCTCAAAAAGATCCTCTTTGTCAAGGTGAAGACGATGATCGACGAGCGCCAGGCGGAGGTGGACCGCATCTACGCC
The DNA here is from genome assembly GCA_904419105.1 of Candidatus Avimicrobium faecavium. Taxonomy (GTDB): domain Bacteria; phylum Bacillota; class Clostridia; order Oscillospirales; family Ruminococcaceae; genus Avimicrobium; species Avimicrobium faecavium. Next base: position 8,185 of record CAJFQR010000037.1, on the reverse strand, counting down.
GATGCCGAGGCCGCACAGGCGCAGGCCAGCCTGCTCAAGGAGCACTATGATCAGAGCCTGGCCGGGGCTCGGGACGAGGCCCAGCGCATTGTCATCGAGGCCCGCAAAAATGCCGAGAACCAGGCAGAGGCCATTTTGGCTGACGCCCGGACCGAGGTCACCGCTCTGCGGGAGCGAGCCGACGCCGATATCGCCGCCGAGAAGAAGAAGGCGGCCGGTGAGATCAAGGATGAGATCTCGGAGATCGCCATCATGATCGCCGAGAAGGTTGTCGAGCGGGAGATTACTCCCGAGGACCACCTGCGGCTGATCGCTGATTTTATTGACAGAGTAGGTGAGGAGCGATGAGCGCCGTCGGCAATCGCTACGGGGAGGCGCTGTTTGAGGCCGCCCTGGAAGAGAGCTGCCTGGACCGGGTCCATGGCGACGCCCGCCTGCTTGAGAGCGTATTTGCGGAAAATCCGGACCTGGGCAAGGTGCTGGATGCTCCTACGGTGTCCAAGGCGGAAAAAAACCGCCTGTTGGATACCATCTTTGAAGGGCAGCTGCATGAGCTCTCGCTGAACTTCCTGCATGTGCTCTCGGATAAGGGGCGCTTTGGATTCCTGCAGGACGCCCTTCGGGCCTTTGAAAAGCGCTATCGGCAGGAAAAGGGCATCGTGATCGCCTGGGCGGTCACCGCCGTACCCCTATCCGATCTTCTTGCGGACCGTCTGCGGGAGAGGCTCGTGGCGGCTACTGGCAAGCAGATCGAGCTTGTCCGGGAGGTGGACCCGTCGGTACAGGGCGGTGTGCGCATCACACTGGAGACCGGAGAACAGTTGGACGGCACCGTTCACCGGCGTATCGGCGACCTTCGCCGTGCGATGGAGACGGCGATCTTTTAACTTCCGTCCGGCAGAGAATAGGAAGAGTGTATCCGCGTTTTTATAATAGAGAAAGTTGGTGAGACAATGCAGCTGCGTCCGGAAGAGATCAGCGCCGTGATCAAGGAGCAGATCAAAAACTATCGGGTCAAGATCGACATGGACGATGTGGGCACGGTTATTCAGATCGGCGACGGTATCGCCCGTGTGCACGGCCTGGACAAATGCATGGCGAACGAGCTGCTGGAATTTGAGGGCGGGGTCTACGCCATGGCCCTCAGCCTCGAGGAGGACAGCGTCTCCGCCGTCCTGCTCGGCGACAGTGAGCATATCAAAGAGGGAGATCGGGTGCGCCGCACCGGCCGGGTCGTCTCGGTACCGGTCGGGGAAAACCTGCTTGGCCGGGTGGTCAACTCCCTTGGGCAGCCTCTGGACGGACGTGGCCCTATCGAGGCCGCCGAGGTCCGTCCCATTGAGAGCCCGGCCTACGGCATCATCGAGCGCCGGTCGGTCTATCAGCCGGTGCAGACCGGTATCAAGGCCATCGACTCGATGATCCCCATCGGCAAGGGTCAGCGTGAGCTGATCATCGGCGATAAGCAGACCGGTAAAACGGCCATCGCCATCGATACCATTATCAACCAGCGGGGCAAGGACATGCTCTGCATCTATGTGGCAATCGGCCAGAAAAATTCCACTGTATTGCGGGTGGTGGACACCCTCAAGAAGAACGGCGCACTGGACTATACCATCATCGTCGCCGCCACCGCCGCGGATCCGGCGCCGCTGCAGTATATCGCGCCCTACGCCGGCGTAACGATGGCGGAGTACTTTATGCAGCAGGGCCGCGATGTGCTGATCATCTACGATGATCTGTCCAAGCATGCGGTGGCCTACCGCGCCATGTCGCTGCTGATCCGGCGCCCGCCGGGACGCGAGGCCTATCCCGGCGATATCTTCTACATCCACTCCCGTCTGCTTGAGCGGGCGGCCAAGCTCTCGGATGAACTCGGCGGCGGTTCCATCACTGCGCTGCCGATCATCGAGACCCAGGCCGGCGATGTTTCGGCCTATATCCCGACCAATGTCATCTCCATCACCGACGGTCAGATCTTCCTGGAGACCGAGCTCTTCAACGCCGGTGTCCGTCCGGCTGTCAACCCCGGTATCTCGGTATCCCGTGTCGGCGGTGCCGCTCAGACCAAGGCGATGAAAAAGGTCTCCGGTTCTCTCAAGCTGCTCTACTCCCAGTATCGGGAGCTGCAGGCCTTCTCCCAGTTCGGCTCTGACCTGGATGCCGACACCAAGTCCCGTCTGGCCAACGGCGAGCGCATCGTTGAGGTGCTCAAGCAGCCGCAGAATGCTCCCATCAGCATGGAGCATCAGGTGATGATCATCTACGCCGTTGTCAACGGACTGCTGGACGATGTCTGCGTTGAGGACATCGCCACCCTGCAGGACGGCCTCTTCGCCTATGTGGACACCCGTTTCCCCGAGGTCACTGCCTCGATCCGGGACACCGGCGACCTGAGCGATGCCACTGCCGAGACACTTCGCGGCGCGGTGCTGGAGTACAAAAAGGCCTTTACGCCGATTCAGTAACGCCAACGCGAAGGAGGAACGACAATGGCAGGAACCAGTATGAGAGATGTCCGGCGGCGTATCCACAGCGTGGAAAACACCATGCAGATCACCAAGGCGATGCAGCTGGTGGCAGCCTCGAAACTCCGTCGGGCCAAAGAGCGTGTGGAAACTGCCAGACCCTACTTCACCACCCTTTACGATACCATCCGCGCCCTGTCCGCCGGCAGCGCCGGCGAGGGCGGTATCTATACCCGGCAGCGTCCGGTGCGCCGCAGCGCCTACCTGGTGCTTGGTGGTGACCGCGGCCTGGCAGGCGGCTACAACGCCAACCTCTTCCGCTTTGCCGAGGAGGTCATGGACCCGGAGGCTGCCCTGGTGGTGCCGGTGGGCAAGCGAGCCGTGGACCACTACTCCCGCACCCCCTATGAGGTCCGTCCCTTCGGCGGCTACACCGTACTGGAGGATATGGATCTCGCTCGTTCGTTCGAGCTGGCCCGGCTGCTCACCGAGCTGTTCCGCAGCGGTGAGGTGGATGAGGTCAACTTCGTCTATACCGAATTCCGCTCGATGCTCTCCCAGGTGCCGGTGGTCAAAAAGATCCTCCCCCTCTCCTTCGAGGATGAGGAGGATGCCCCGGCTGCCTTTGGCGCGGCGGAGTTCGATCCGTCCCCGGCGGCGGTGCTTGGTCGTATCATTCCCCAGTATGTGGGCGGTATGGTATTCGGAGCTGTGAGCGAGGCCTTTGCCTCGGAGCAGGGGGCCCGCCGCATGGCAATGGAAAACGCCAGCGACAATGCCGAGGAGATGATCGCCTCGCTGAGTCTGCAGTACAACCGGGCCCGTCAGGGCGCCATCACCCAGGAGATCACCGAGATCTCCTCTGGATTTGAGGCGCTGCGGTAAAAGCGCCCAACGATCACGACGATCCAATTTATACGATAAAGGAGGAGATTTGAGAGATGAGCCAGCAGAATGTCGGTGCAGTGACCGCCATCAACGGGCCTGTGCTGGATATCCGTTTTGCCGATGGGCATCTGCCGGAGCTGCTCAACGCGGTCCGCATTGAGACAGCGTCGGGCGCGATTGTGGCGGAGGTGGCGCAGCATCTCGGCGACGATGTGGTGCGCTGCATCGCCATGAGCTCCACAGATGGCCTGGTCCGCGGCACCCCTGCCGTGGATACCGGCGCTTCCATCTCGGTACCGGTGGGTAAGGAGACTCTGGGGCGGGTGTTCAATGTTCTCGGCGACCCGGTGGACAACGGCGCCCCGGTGAACACCGCCGAAAAATGGCCGATCCACCGTTCGGCCCCTACTTTTGAGGAACAGGAGGGCACCACTGAGATTTTGGAGACCGGTATCAAGGTCGTAGACCTGATCTGTCCCTATCTCAAGGGCGGTAAGATCGGCCTCTTCGGCGGTGCCGGTGTCGGCAAGACCGTCCTGATCCAGGAGCTGATCCACAACATTGCCCAGGAGCACGGCGGTCTGTCGGTCTTTGCCGGCGTTGGTGAGCGAACCCGTGAGGGCAATGACCTCTATATGGAGATGAAGGAGTCCGGTGTCATCGACAAGACCGCCATGGTCTTTGGCCAGATGAATGAGCCGCCAGGAGCCCGTATGCGAGTGGCCCTGACCGGCCTGACGATGGCCGAGTACTTCCGCGATGAACAGAGCCAGGACGTTCTTCTCTTCATCGACAATATCTTCCGCTTCACCCAGGCGGGTTCCGAAGTATCCGCGCTGCTCGGCCGTATGCCGTCGGCGGTCGGCTACCAGCCCACCCTGGCCACCGAGATGGGGGAGCTTCAGGAGCGTATCACCTCCACCAAACGGGGTTCCATCACCTCGGTACAGGCGGTCTATGTGCCGGCGGACGACCTGACCGACCCGGCGCCGGCCACCACATTTGCCCACCTGGATGCCACCACCGTCCTCTCCCGTGACATTGCGTCCCAGGGCATCTATCCGGCGGTGGATCCGCTGGAGTCCACCTCTACCATCCTCACGCCGGAGGTTGTCGGCAAGGAGCATTACGAGGTCGCACGGCAGGTCCAGGCCATCCTGCAGCGCTATAAGGACCTGCAGGATATCATCGCTATCATGGGTATGGACGAGCTCTCTGACCAGGATAAGCTCACTGTGGCCCGGGCCCGTAAGGTCCAGCGGTTCATGAGCCAGCCCTTCAGCGTGGCGGAGCAGTTCACCGGCTTCCAGGGCCGCTATGTCCCGATCAAGGAGACCATCCGCGGCTTTAGGGAGATCATCGAGGGCAAACACGATTCCATTCCGGAATCTGCCTTCCTCTTTGCCGGTACCATCGACGATGTATTGGAAAAGGTAAAGGGGGCGTAAACAATGGCCGCTCTCTACCGTCTGGAGATCGTCACCCCGGAGGGAAGCAAGTTTGACGGTATGGTGGAATACTGCGCCTTTCGCACCACTGTCGGCGATGTGGGTATCTTGGGCGGACATTCCCCTTATGTGGCCGCCATCGACACCGGTGAGATCCGTCTGCGCACCGAATCCGGAGAGACCCGCTATGCCGCTGCCGCCGAGGGTTTTGCCCATATGACCGGCGACCATCTGCGGATCCTGGTGAGTGAGTGCGCCTGGGCAGAAGAGATCGACGCCGTCGCAGCCAAAGAGGCCAAAGAGGCGGCCCGGGCCCGGTACCAGGAGGCCAAGACTCCGGAGGAGAAGGAGCTGACCCACTTCCAGCTTCAGAAGGCCCGGGTCTGGCGGCGTGTGGCAAAAAAATCCCCGAACTATAACCCGGCGAAAAACTGATCCCATGAAAAAACCTCCCCGTACGGGGAGGTTTTTTGCGTGTATGGAAGTTTTTTCTCAGTTGGTACCGATGCTCATTGTCTCCGGCAGGGTACTTCCGCCGTCGATAACGAACTGACCGCCGGTGATGTAGCTGGATTCCTCGCTGCCCAGGAAGGCGAACAGTTCCCCGACCTCGGTGGGCTTGGCCAGCCGCTTCATCGGTACGCCGACGGCGATGCCGGCAATGGCCTGCTCCGGATCCTCGGGGTTCGATTCCCGGGCCATCGTCTCGACCATCGGGGTGCGGGCGTAACCCAACTGGGTGCAGTTGACCCGGATGTTCCGGGTGGCATACTCCACCGCAAGGCATTTGGTCAGACCCACCAGTGCAGCCTTGGTCATGGCGTAGGCGGCTTCACCGCTGTCAGCAACCAGGTCACCGGTCACCGACGAGGCGATCACGATGCTCCCGCCGCCCTGCTCCAGCATATAGGGGATCACCGCCTGGCAGGTGTTCCACACCCCTTTGATGTTTACATCGATGTGGAAGTCCCGCAGCTCATCCGGAAACTCCTCAAACGGCGCCAACCGACAGACACCGGCATTGCAGCAGCACACATCGATGCGGCCGAAGGCCTCCGCCATCTTGGCTGCGGCTGCCAGCATCTGACCTTTGTCTGCAACATTTCCCACATAGGTGATGATCTCGGCACCGGTGGCCTCGCGGATGCGGCCGGCAGTCTCCTCTACCGCTGGGTCCAGGTCTACCAGACACAGCCTGGCGCCGTATTTGGCGTAGACTTCAGCGATGCCCTCGCCCAGGCCGAAGGCCGCCCCGGTGATGAGTGCCGCCTTGCCCTCGAGTTTTTTCATATCGATCGCTCCTTTTTATAAAATGGGTCGCTATCGCTATGATACAGGCTGTGTAAGGGCTTGTCAACCGTCTGAGGAGGCAATTATCTGGCGCTTTTACCAAGGAGTTTTCGGCAATGGAAAGAAAGTGAAGCCGTTTAGAAGAGGTCTTATGTTTTCCTCTTTCCATCTAACAAATCAGGTGTTGTTCATTACAACACGCTCGACGGTATCCGCCACATTTTCACAGGCATCCATACAGCATTCGAGATAGTAATAAACTTCCCGCCAGGCGATGATTTCAATGGGATCTGTGCTGCTCTCGTGCAGAGCACGCATGCTGGCCAGGAACAGCCGATCCCCCTGTTCCTCCAGATCATTGATCCGAATCACATGATCCCGCAGGGTTTTGGAGCGCTTAAAGTCCGCCAGATCCTGGACCAGCAGCCGGACTTCTTCACAGCACTCGATCACTTTGTTTGCCATTACCAACGCATCCGGTCGGATCGACTGGATGTTGTTGCAGTAGATGCGCTGAAGCACATCTTCAATCTTGTCAATTACATCGTCAATGTTATTGGACAGGGTGACAATATCGTCCTGTTCAATAGGTGTAATAAACGCCTTGATCAGCACGCTCTGCAGCTCGTGCATCTTGGTGTCAGCACCGTGTTCAATGGTGTGCATCTCGTCCAGCTTTTGCTGGATTTCCGCCGGGTGGAAATCTTCCATCACTGCTTCCAAAAGATGGGCGGCCTGGCAGGCATCATCCGCACAGGCGACGAAGGAATTGAAATAGTATGAATCCGGAACTTTTGCCATAGATGTCTCCTCCTTGGTATTCGATCGGAAAATATCGCATATCTCTGTCGGTCAGAAGATGATCATAAACAGTTTGGCTGTGACAAAACTGATGAGTCCGCAGCCCGGGAAGGTAAACACCCAGGTGAGCATCATATCCTTGACTACGCCAAAGTTGATGGCGGAAAGCCGCTTTACTGCGCCCACGCCCATAATGGCGCTGGTCTTGGTGTGGGTGGTGGAGACCGGAATGCCAAATACACTGGAGATCAGCAGACATACCGCAGCCGCCAAATCGGCGGAAAAACCCTGGTATTTTTCCAGCTTGACCATATCCATGCCCACCGATTTGATGATCTTCTCGCCGCCTACGCTGGTGCCCAGTCCCATTACAACCGAACACAGCAGCATCAGCCACACCGGGATAACCACACCGCTGAGACTGGGCATACCATTGCAGAAGGCCACCCCGAGCATCAGCACGCCGATGAACTTCTGCCCATCCTGCGCTCCATGCATGAAGCTCATTGCCGCGGCACCGAAGATCTGCGCGTATTTGAAGAATCCGTTGGCTTTCCGCCGGTCCAGCCCGGCACAGAGAATGGTCAGCGCCTTGCAGATCAGCCAGCCGGTTCCAAAGCCGAGCGCCAGGCTCATCACCAGCCCATAGAGCACTTTGACCCATTCCGCGCCGTTTACTCCCGCAAGGCCGTTGTGAATGGCAATGGCCGCGCCGGTCAGTCCGGCGATCAGGCTGTGGCTCTCTGAGGTCGGGATCCCAAAATAGGATGCCCCTACGCTGTACACCACGATGGAAAACAGCGCCGCGCACAGCGCAATGAGAGCTTCGTGTGTGTCTCCGCCAAAGTCCACCATAATGGGCAGGCCGTAGGCCTTCCACGCTTCCAAATCAACTTCGGTCATATCCAGCGGCTGGATTTCTACGCCTTCCTGCGTTTCGGATGGGGTCTTGTCCTGGTTGTTTTTGAACACCCAGATTCCGGCCACCACACAAAGAATCAGCAGCGGGGCCACGATCTTTAACCACTTCTTATCGGCCATTCGTCTCCACCTTTCCTTAGGGCTTTGATTTTAATAATATTCGACATATACCCCGCTATCCTCCTGCCGAAACATCTCTTTCCGCCGGAAATAAAAAAACCGGAAAAGGCCGAAGCCTAATCCGGATAGCGCGTTCGATTAGTTCAGGCCCGCATACTTCTGGCGAACCTGGTCAATCTGCTGCTGTTGAGCCTGCTGGGTGGGATACCAGCCCTTGGCGGCCATCTTCTGATACAGCTCGTCCTGCAT
>CAJFQR010000036.1 GCA_904419105.1 Candidatus Avimicrobium faecavium | reverse complement strand
ACCTTCATCATCCGCAACTTCTTCGCCGCCATCCCCCAGGACATCGAGAACTCGGCCCTGGTGGACGGCTGCAACCGGCTGACCGCCTTCTTCCAGGTGATCATCCACATGGTCAAGCCGGGCCTGGCCTCGATCAGCATCTTCGCCTTTATGAGCGCCTGGTCCAACTATCTGCTCTTCAATGTGCTTATCTTCAACACCCGCACCCCGGTGCTGGCCACCTATCTGCGCAACATCTCCCGCAATGACCAGATGATCGCCGACTACGGCGTCTTTGCGGCGATGGCCATTATCTATATGCTGCCGGTGCTGGTGTTCTTCATCATCTCCCAGCGGCAGCTCATGCAGGGGACTATTTCAGGAGGAAAAGGTATATGATCCGTATCGAGAATCTCCGCAAGGAGTTTGACAAGGGCGTCGTCGCGCTGGACGACATCAACCTGACCATCGAGGAGGGCAGCTTCATCGCGCTGCTGGGCCCCTCCGGCTGCGGCAAGACCACCACCCTCAACTGCGTGGCCGGCCTGCTGGAGCCCACCAGCGGGGCCATCTACTTTGATGACAAAGATGTCACCGATCTGGCCCCGAAGGACCGGAACATCGGTATGGTGTTCCAGTCCTACGCCCTCTATCCCCACATGAAGGTCATTGACAACATCGCCTTCTCCCTCAAGCAGAAGGGGATGCCCAAGGCCGAGCGGCATGAGAAGGCCCGGCAGATGGCCCGGACGCTGCAGATCGAGCACCTGCTGGACCGGATGCCCGGGGAGCTCTCCGGCGGGCAGCAGCAGCGTGTCTCGATGGCACGGGCGCTGGTCAAGGAGCCGAAGGTGCTGCTGCTGGACGAGCCGATGTCCAACCTGGACGCCCGGCTGAAGATTGAGATCCGGGACGAGATCCGCCGCATCCAGCAAAAGCTGCATGTCACCTCGATCATCGTCACCCACGACCAGGAGGAGGCCATGGCCATGGCGGACAAGATCGCCATCCTGGACAACGGCCGCATCCAGCAGTACGATACGCCGGAGATGCTCTACCACAAGCCGGCGAACCTGTTTGTCGCCCACTTTATGGGCAACCCGCCGATGAACTTCATCCAGGCCAGAGTGGCTGCCGGGGAGGCCGGGGTCGCGCTGATGGGGGACGGCTTTACCGTGCCGGCGGCTGCCGCCATGGCGGAAAAGCTGACCGCGATCGACGGCAGGGAAGTGGTCATCGGTGTGCGCAGCCACCAGATGGAGGTGCTGTTGGCCCCGGCGGAGGGTACGCTGGAGCTGCCGGTCTCGCTGGTGGAGAACCTGGGCAAGGACATCATGCTCTCGGGGAACATCGGCGAGGACCTGGTGCGGGTCACCGTGCCGGAGAGCTTCGAGGGCAGCTACGCCCAGCTGCGGGCTCTGCGGGAGCAGGAGGGCAGGGTATACCTGCGGCTGCTGGACGGGTACAATGTCTTTGACAAGGAGAGCGGCGTCAACCTGACGCTGTAAGGAGGGACCGATATGACATTCTGGGAGCAGCTCCGGGAGAGCCGGGGCAGGCGGCTGCTGATCGGCGGCCACCGGGGGCATCTCTCGGAGACGAGGGAGAACACCATCGAAAACTACCAGGAGGTGCTGGGCAGCGGCATCAGCCACATCGAGGTGGACCTGCAGCTGACAAAGGACGGCGTCGCCGTGATCTACCACGACTTCGAGCTGGCCGACCGCATCAGTCTGAAGGGGCGCATCCGGGACTACACACTGGCCGAGCTGCGGGCGGCCTTCCGGATCGACACCTTTGAGGAGACCATCGCCTGGTGCAGGGAAAACCGGCAGCCGGCGGCGCTGGAGCTCAAGTGCCGGCCCATCGATATGTCGGAGGATATGCCGGAGATCGCCCGGCAGGTGGCGGAGGTGTTGGCGAAGTACGACTTCTTTGAGGAGAGCTTCGTCTTCGGGACCGACTTCCGCACGCTGCGGCGCATCAAGGAGCTGGAGCCCCGGGTGCACCTGGCGCTGATCGTGCCCTTTGTCCCGGCGGACCCGGTGAAGCTGATGGAGGAGATGCAGGCGGAGATCTATCTGGTCTACCTGGAGACCCTCTGCCCCGAGATCGTCGAGCGGCTGCACGCCGCCGGCTACTATGTGGACGGCTCGGTTGTAAACGACCGGGAGCGGCTGAAGCTGGCGCTGGAGCTGGGCGTCGATCTGATCGAGTCGGACCATCCGGCGGAGATGCTCGCCCTCTATGATGCGCTGCGGGAGGGGAGCCGATGATCGCCAACTACCACACCCACACCCGCTGGTGCCGCCACGCCGACGGCGAGATCGAGGACTACATCCGGGAGGCGCTGCGCAGGGGGCTGAAGGCGCTGGCCATCACCGACCATGTACCCCACCGGGGAAACTTTGACCCGCGGCGGATGCAGTGGGAGGAGTTTGCTCCCTTCAACGACGAGCTGGACCGCATGAAGGAAAAGTACGAGGGACAGATCCACCTCATCAAGGGCTTTGAGTGCGAGTACTACCCCTTCGCGCTGGAGGACTACCGTACCTTCCGGGAGAAGTACGGCTATGGCCTGCTGATCCTGGGCCAGCACACCAGCAAGGACCGCTCCCAGGACAACTTCGCCCCGAAGGGGGAGCGGGAGCTGGAGCAGTACGCCGATGAGGTCATCGAGGGGCTGGAGACCGGGCTTTTCACCTTCCTGGCCCACCCGGATGTGGCGCTGTGCGGCTACCATGAGACCGACGCCTTCGCCATCGGGCAGATGCGGCGGATCTTCGCCGCCTGCGAACGGCTGGAGATCCCGGTGGAGATCAACGCCAACGGCTTCCGGGACGGCCGCCGCTATCCCGACCGGCAGGTGTGGGAGGCCTCCCGGGACTACCGGCTCACCTATCTCATCAACTCGGACGCTCACTATGTCCCCGACCTCTGTGATGAGGCGGGGGTAGGCGGCACCGAGGCCTTCGCCCGGGAGCTGGGCATCGCCGTCACCGAGTGGATGGACTGGTGACCCTTTCCCCGGAAAAGAAAACAGACTGTGGAAAACTCCTCCGGCACCGGCCGGGGGAGTTTTTTCACACCGGGGAGGAGGCGGAGGGCTTTGCCACTTTACAAGAGGAGGCTTTTCCGGTATCATCGAAGGGAAAGGAGCGGAAGACTGCGATGATGAACGGGATCAACACCACCCTCTGCTATCTGCGCCGGGGCGGCGAGACGCTGCTGCTGCACCGGGTGAAGAAGGAGGGGGATATGAACCGGGACAAGTGGATCGGCGTCGGCGGCAAGTTCCTGCCCGGGGAGAGCCCGGAGGACTGCCTGCGCCGGGAGGTGATGGAGGAGACCGGTCTGACGCTGCACGGCTGGGCCTACCGGGGGATCGTCACCTTTGTATCCGATCAGTACGGCACCGAGTATATGCATCTGTTTGAGAGCTGGGACTTCTCCGGAGAGGTGCGGGACTGCGACGAGGGGATGCTGGAATGGCTGCCCTGGGCACGGCTGCCCAAACTGCCCATCTGGGAGGGGGACAAGATCTTTCTGCGGCTGCTGGACAGCCGGCGGGGCTTCTTCTCGCTGAAGCTGCGCTATGAGGGGGAGCGGCTTGCAGAGGCGGCGCTGGACGGCGTGCCGCTGAGAAAGGAGGGGGACGAATGGCTGCTGTGAACCGGCTGCTGGCGCTGGCCTGCGCCGGCGGGCTGGCCCTTGCCCTCGGCGGGTGCCGGGAGGAGGAAGCGCCGGCGGCCTTTGACACCGGCATCGCCTTCTCCCAGGCGGAGAGCCTGCCCGACGGCAGTGCGGCCACCGTGTGGTTCCTCACCGACCTGCACCTGCTGGCCCCGTCGCTGACCGACTACGGGCCGGACTTCCAGGCGCTGATCGACCGGGGGGACGGCAAGGCCACCCACTATTCCGACGAGATCGTCGCCTCGGTGGCGGCGGAGATCGCCCGTCTGCCGGAGGCGGAGCGGCCGGATGCGGTCATCGCCGCCGGGGACCTGACGCTCAACGGCGAGCTGGAGAGCCACCGGCGGGTGACGGAGCTCTTCTCCGCCATCGAGGACTGCGGTGTGCCGGTGCTGGCCATCCCCGGCAACCACGACCTGAACAACCCCTCGGCCTACCGCTATGAGGGAAGCAAGGCCTACCCGGTGGAAAGCCCGGACCAGCGGGCCTTTGCCGAGATGTACGCCGGGTTCGGCTACGGGGAGAGCATCCGGCACGATCCGGCGTCCTTCAGCTACGCCTATCCGCTGGCCGGGGACCTGTGGGTGGTGATGCTGGACGCCAACACCGAGGCGGCGCCGGGCTCCCTCGGGGCGCAGACGCTCGCCTGGCTGGAGGAGACGCTGGCTGAGGCAGAGCGGGAGGGCATCGCCGTGGTGACGGTGACCCACCAGAACCTGCTGCGGCACAACGCCCAGTTCCCCTACGGCTACACCCTCTACAACTGCGACCGGGTGCGGGAGCTGCTGACCGACTACGGCGTGGCGCTGAACCTGTCCGGCCACATTCATCTGCAGCACATCTCCGAGTCCGGCGGGCTGACCGAGGTGGCCACCTCGTCGCTGTCGGTGAGCGAGAACCACATCGGCGTGCTGGAGATCGCCGCCGACCGCAGCGCCGGCTATCACACCCGGTCGGCCGATGTAGCGGGCTATGCCGCCGAGACCGGCAGCGAAGACGAGAACCTGCTGGCCTATCCCGAGTACGGCACCGCCTACTTCCTGGCCCACAGCTTCCGCGGGGCGGAAAACCTGGCGGCGGATCTGGGGGTCAGCGAGGAGGAGGCCGCCCAGATGAACGACGCCGCCTGCCGGCTGAACCAGCTCTATTTTGTCGGCCGGGTGTATGAACACAGGGAGGAGCTGCTGGCCGACCCGGGGATCCGGCTCTGGCTGGACCACACCGATACCCGCACCGGCAGCTATGTGCGCTATGTGCTCGAGGCGGAGAAAAAGGACGAGAACACACTGACGCTGCCGGCGCTGCGGACGCCGGCCGGGACGGAGGAGGACGCCGCATGAACGAACACACGATCCGTGCTGCCCTGGCGGACGGGCGGATCCGGGGGCTGCTCTTTGACTTCGACTACACCCTCGGGGAGAGCGAGCGGGGGATTCTGGCCTGCACCCGGTACGCCCTCGAGAGCCTGGGCCTGCCCCCGGCGCCGGAGCCGCTGATGAAGCGCACCATCGGCCTGACGCTGGACCGGGCCTTCACGCTGCTCACCGGCCGGACCGACCCGGAGGGGACGGCGGCCTTTGCCCGGCTGTTCCACGAAAAGTCCGCCGAGGTGATGGTGGCCTCCGCGTGGCTCTATCCGGCGGCGCTGCCGCTGCTCACCCTCTGCCGGGAGCGGGGCCTTGCCGCCGGGGTGGTGACCAACAAGAGCCGCCCGCGCATCGCCGGAATCCTGGAGAAGGAAGGGGCGCAGGCGCTGGTGGGGACGGTGGTCTCCGTCGACGATGCCCCGCCCAAACCCGCACCGGACGGCCTGTGGCTGGCGGCAGAGCAGCTCGGGCTGCCGGTGGAGAGCTGCCTGTTCCTCGGGGACAGCCCGACCGACGAGGCAGCGGCCCATGCCGCGGCGATGCCGTTTTTGGCGGTGCTCACCGGAGTCTCCGCCCGGGAGGACTTCTCACCGGAGACGGCGGCAGTGCCGTCGCTGGCGGTGCTGCTGGACTGGCTGAAAGGGGGCGGCGGGCGATGACGCTGCGGCATCTGCGGATCTTTGTGGCGGTGGCGGAGCAGGGTACGATGCACGCCGCAGCCCGGGCGCTCTTCCTCTCCCAGCCGGCCATCTCCCAGGCGGTGAAGGAGCTGGAGGCGCACTACGGCGGGCTGTTGTTTGAGCGGTATGGGCGGCGGCTGCGCATCACCCCGCTGGGGGAGCGGCTGCTGGGCTACGCCAGGGGCCTGCTGGCCGAGGCCGACCGAGTGGAACGGGGCATGGCCGCCGCCGGCGGGCAGGCGCTGCTGCGCCTTGGGGCTCCGCCGTCGTTGGCGGAGCAGATGCTGGTGCCGCTGGTCGGTCGGTTTGAGCGGCAGGCACCCGGCGTCCGGGTGGAGGTGCTGGTGGACAATTCCACCGTGCTGGAGGACCGGCTGCTGGCCGGCCGGCTGGACGCGGCGCTGCTGGACAGCGATGGAAGGGCCGGAGAGATCGAGCAGACGCCCTTTTACCGGGACAGGCTGGCACTGGTGGCGGCGCCGGATCACCCGCTGGCCCGGACCGCCGGTCCGGTGTCCGCCGAACAGCTGGCTGCCTGCGATCTGGTGCTCCGGGAGGAGGGTAGCCGCCCCCGGCAGCTGCTCTGCGACTATCTGGTCCGCCGGGGGCTGACCCCACGGATCAAGTGGTCCAGCTCCAACCTGCACACGGTGGTGCAGGCGGTGGAGGCAGGCATGGGGGTCTCGCTGCTGTCCTGGCTGCTGGTGCGGGGCGGCATCCGGGCGGGCACGCTGGTGGAGCTGCCGGTGGCCGGTCTCGGGGAGGAGAGGGATATCACCCTCGCCACCCGGCGGCAGCAGGCCGGTTCCCCGGCGCTGGAGGCCTTCGCGGCCTTCTGCCGGGAGGAGGCGCAGGATCCCCGCTGGCCGGAGACCGGTGACGGGATGATTGCTCGAGAGGAGGCATATCGATGACTGTGACAATCCGGCCCTGGCGGCCGGAAGATGCCCCGGCGCTGGCAGCGGTGCTGGATGACCCGGGGCTGACCGAAAACCTGCGGGACGGCATTCCCTACCCGTATACGCAGGAGGACGCAAAGGCATACATCGGCTCGGTGCTGAGCCGGATACCGGGGGAGCTGTTCGCCTATGCCATCGTGGTGGACGGGGAGCTGGCCGGGAGCATCAGCGCTGAGCGGCAGGGCAACATCCACCACCGCACCGCCGAGCTCGGCTATTATCTGGGCCGGCGCTGGTGGGGGCAGGGGGTGATGACCCGGGCGGTGGATCTGCTCTGCCGGCGGGTGTTCGCCGGGAGCGATGTGCTGCGCATCTTCGCCGAGCCCTTCGCCCGGAACGCCGCCTCCTGCCGGGTGCTGGAGAAGGCAGGGTTCCGGTACGAGGGCACGCTGCGCTGCAATGCGGTAAAAAACGGCATCGTTCTGGATATGAAACTCTACGCCCGCCTGCGCCCGGAGCTCTGCCCGGAAGACTGTCCGGCCGGCTGCCCGCAGAAATAGAAGAAAACACCGAAAGGGGCTGCCGAAAGGCGGCCCCTTTTGCGTGAAAACAGACGGGGAAGAAAACCGCCGCCCGCCGCCGTCCGGTGGGGACATGCGGAAGAAAGGGAAAAGGCAATGCAGGAATCTGCATGTAAAACCGATCAAAAAGCAACACACTGGCTCCGGCAAGAGTGTGGCGGTTTTTCACTGATACTGCCAACTTGCAGCACATATCAGGTAGCCGGGATGCCGGCTGGAACCCCGGCAAGTCAACTTGATAAAGTGATAAAATCGGCATACTTTTCCCCGGTGGTTTTCACCGGGAAGAGGCTCGGGCAGACGGTGGATTTTGGGCGTTGTCACGAATCTGTGCCGTTCTGCCGAAAAGGCATTGCAATTCCCGGCGGAACCTGATATAACAGGGGTGAGAAAGCCTGACTCCCTCCGGCGCCGGAGGGGCAAGGGCCTTTTTTTCGCCGCCGGAGCTGCGGCGGATGACCGTTTGATGAATGAAAAGGAGCGTTTGAGACCGGTATGAGCAAGTCCGTTTCTGCCGAGAACCAGATCACCGAAGGGAGCATTGTCGGGGCGCTGCTGGCCTTCTTCTTCCCGATCCTGCTGGGGACTTTTTTCCAGCAGCTGTACAACACGGCGGACGCCGTCGTCGTCGGCAACTTTGTAGGAACCATCGCCCTGGCGGCGGTGGGCGGCTCCACCAGTACGCTGATCAGCCTGTTTGTCAATCTGTTTGTGGGCATCGCCTCGGGCACCACCGTTATCATCGCCCAGTGCTACGGCGCCCGGGACTTTGACGGGGTGCGCAAGGCGGTGCACTCCTCCATCGCCATCGGCGTGGTCGGCGGACTGATCTCGATGGTGATTACCTTTGTCGGGGCGGTACCGGCGCTGGTGGCAATGGATACCCCTGCCAACGTGGTGCCCGATTCGGCGCTGTATCTGCACATTTACGCCATCGGCATGGTGCCCTCCTTCCTCTACAACATCGGCTCGGGTATTCTGCGGGCCATCGGCGACACCAAGCGGCCGCTGTACTTCCTCATCATCGCCTGCCTGACCAACATCGTTCTCGATCTGCTGTTTGTGGTTGGGTTTGGCTGGGGGGTGATGGGGGTGGCCACCGCTACGGTGATCTCCCAGATTGTCTCCTGCGTGCTGACGATGCTGCTCCTGCTGCGCTCCACCACCGTGGTGAGCGTCCATCCGCAGGAGATCCGCTTCACCCCCTTTGCCACCCGGCGGGTGCTGCGGGTGGGTGTGCCGGCGGCGCTGCAGAGCAATATGTACACCATAGCCAACATTATCATCCAGGCGGTGATCAACTCCTTCGGCACCAATGCAGTGGCTGCCTGGACCGCCTACGGCAAGATTGACGGCCTGTTCTGGATGATTATGGGCGCACTGGGCATCTCGGTGACCACCTTTGTCGGGCAGAACTTCGGCGCGCAGAAGTACGACCGGGTCCGGGGGAGCGTGCGCGTCGGGCTGGGTATGGGGCTGGCCATCGCTCTGGCCTGCAGCGGGGTGATCCTAGCCTTCGGCTCGACGCTGTTGGGCTGGTTCACCACCTCCCAGGAGGTGCTGGACATTGCGCTGCGCACGGTACACCTGACCATTCCCTTCTACTTCACCTATATCTGTGTTGAGGTGCTCTCCGGCGCCATCCGCGGCACCGGCGACTCCTTCCTGCCGATGGCCATTTCGGCAAGCGGCATCTGCTTCCTGCGGATCCTGTGGATTGCGTTCGTCCACCCGCTGTTCCCAAGCTACGATATGGTGGTGCTCATCTTCCCGATCAGCTGGGCTGCCACCTCAGTGCTGTACACCATCTACTATCTGCACGGCGGCTGGCTGCGCCGGCGCATCTCCATCATGGGCTATGCTCCGGAGGTGAAAAAGGGACGCGCTGTCTCTGCCGGGGACTGAGCTCCCCTCCATCGAGACAAAACGCCCGGGCGCTGTGCCGGGCGTTTTTTGTAACAAAGAGTTAAGCCGGGTGCAATGGACTTTGCTGCCGGCAGGTGCTATGCTGGGGACAGAAGGGGGAGATAGCATGGCAGGACAGGACAAGGGCTTTCAGCCCTTTTATTACAATCTCAGCCCCCGGCGCAAGTTTATCCGCACCGTGTGGATGACGCTTCTCGGGGTGCTGGTGATCGCCGGCTGGTGGTGGCTGGCCGGGCTGCAGACGGATCTGATCCTATTCATCGCGGTGTTCACCGTGGTGGACATCTGGCAGCTGGCGACCACCTACGCCGCCTGGAAGGCGGAAGAAAAACAAGGCCCCAATCCATAAGCGGGCAGAGAAAAAGACCGGCGAGGAGCCGGTCTTTTTTTGGGGGGGCAGGGACACTTGCCGGACAGTCAGATCATCAGCTCCTCGGCGCCGGCGGGGGAGCGCGCGGGCAGGATGCAGCCGACCCGCTCCTCCGGGGCCCCCTCCGGTACCAGGATGCAGGCCTCCAGCTCCGGGCCGCCGTCCGGGGCGGGGAAGAGGGCGCTGACGATCTCTCCCTCGGGGCAGGGAACGCTCTCGACCCAGTCCCGGAAGCCCTCGGGCAGCAGGGCGGCATCGGTGGCCTGGAGCTCCTCCCGGGTCTGCGGGGAGACGAGCCCTTCCCGCCGCAGCGAAAAGACCATCGCCCCGGCGGCCCGGGCGGCCAGCCGGAATACCCGGTCGGAGGCCTCAAGCGAGGCCAGCAGCGCCGCTGCACGCTCCTGTTCCCGGAGGGCGATCAGCGCCCCGGCCAGGTTGGCGGCACCGCCGATGGCCAGCAGCTGCACCGCCAGCTCCAGCCCGAGGCCCTGCAGCGCCGGGATGGAGAGGCCCGGGGCGGTCACCTTCTGCCAGAAGCGCAGCGTCACCAGCGCCGCGAGCAGACCGGCGCCGAAGAGGAGCGGGAGCTTGAGCCGCTGGGTGTGTTTCACAGGGATCCCTCCTTTGCCCTTCCAGCATACACCGCCGGAGAGAAAAAAGCTGTCGCCCTTTGCCGCCGCAGAAAAAAAGCCCCGCCAGAGCGGGGCTTTTTTGCGGTAGTGACAGGAAAGAGGGGAGAGCTTTACTCCGCCGGAGAGTAGCTGCGGGCAGCCAGCTCCTGATTGAGAAGGTAGAGGCCGCCCTTGGCGTTTTCGTCGCCGAAGAGCTCCATCTTGGCGATGAGGGCCCGGGCGCTGGCCTCCTCTTCGCCCTGCTCGTCGATGAACCAGCCGAGGAACCGCTGGCTGCGGTAGTCGGCGGCCTCGATGGCGGCGGAGTAGATGTTGTGGATCGAGGCGGTGACAAACTCCTCGTGCTTGAGGGCCTGCACCAGCGGGGCCATCAGGCTGGAGCGGTCGGCCTCCGGCTTGGCGATGGCCTCGAGGGAGATGGCCTCGTTGTTTTCGGCCAGATAGTCCAGGAATTTCATTGCGTGGTCCCGCTCCTCCATCGCCTGGATGCGGAAGTAGTTGGCAAAGCCGTCCAGGTCCCGCTCACTGTAGAAGTTGGCCATATCCAGATAGAGATAGGCGGAGTAGAACTCCTTGTTGATCTGCTCGTTTATCAGTTTTGCGACTTCATGGCTCATCATATCGATCGGTCCTTTCTATTGTATCGTTGTATCGGGTGTCGAGTCCGGCCGGAAGCGGTGTCTGTAAGTATAGTATACTCATTTTGCGGCGTTTATGCTGTGACGAGGTCACAGTTTACCCCCTGGTAAAGTACGGCGGGTGCTCACAGCAGCATCGCCAACAGCGCGATTACAAGAGCCGTCGGCAGCAGCAGCGTCCACAGGCAGCCCCGACGGGGCCCGTAAAACCGCCTGCCGAACCGGGGCGGCAAAGGCGGCATCGGGCCGTGATGATGGTGGTGCGGGCCGAAACCGGGCCTTCCGCGGCGAGGCCCTCCGGGGCCGCCGGGCCCTCTTCCGGGGCCGAATCCGGGACCGGGCATTGTACATTCCTCCTTTATACAAGCGGACCGGTACACACAGAGATCCGCTTCTGATACCCATAGTATACGGTGAAAATGTGAATATTTTTGCCGGGAAATTGTAGCGAAATCGTTTGCGGACCCCGTTTCATAAAAAATGCCGCCGGACAGCCGGCGGCGTGTGAGCTTATTCGTTGGAGGGGATCCGCTCCAGCAGATCCCGGGCGGCTTGTGCGGGGAAGTCCGGCGTCGGCGGGTCAGCCAGGAGATCCTCCAGCAGGTTCCGGGCAGCGGCGCTCTGAGGGAGCATATAGCCGGATTCCCGGGACAAATC
Source organism: Candidatus Avimicrobium faecavium (assembly GCA_904419105.1). GTDB lineage: Bacteria > Bacillota > Clostridia > Oscillospirales > Ruminococcaceae > Avimicrobium > Avimicrobium faecavium. The sequence goes on along the minus strand of CAJFQR010000036.1, from coordinate 1,576 downwards.
CTCGGCCACCAGGCGGATGCTGCGTTCGGCGGCGGCACAGAGCCGGGCAAGACCGTCCGCACCGGCACAGGCTCCGAGGGAACGGGCCGCCGCCTCCTGCCGTGCCTTGCTTTCGGCGAGCACGGCGGCGTGGTCCAGCACCGCCCGGGCTTTTTTCTGCTGGGGCGGATAGTCATAAGGCACCATCGAGATAGCGCCGCCGGGACAGGCCGCTGCACAGGTGCCGCAGCCGATGCAGGTTTTCACATCGATGATGCTGTCCTCCGTGTCACTGGCCCCGGTAGGGCAGACATACAGACACAGACAGTCCTTGGTGCAGAGGCGCAGATTGCGCACAGCAAAGAGTTTCATCCGGCAGCCCTCCCTTTCACTTCTTCAAATTTCCAAGCCGGCACCTTGCACACCGGGCAGACAGCCGGGGGCTTTTCCCCAAGATAGATAAAGCCGCAGATGGTACAGACCCAGATCGGGGTGTTTTCCAGCATGGCTTCCCCGCGCTGCCGGTACTGCCGCACCAGGGAGAGCAGCATGGTGGTGACCTTCTGCCCCCAGGTGAGCGCCCGCAGTGTGCCGCGGTCGGCTTCGGCTTCGGCGGCTGTTCGGAGCGGCGGATAGCCGGCGGACAGATCCTCCGCCAGCAGTTCTTCCAGAAGGTCGAGCCCGGCCTCCGGTTCCGGCGGTGCCAGCCGGGTGAAATAGTCTGCCAATTCCTGGTAGAGAGCCGCTTCCGGCGCCTTGTACTGTTTTTCGCAGCCGCGAGCCAGGTTGGAACAGATTGCTGCAATCACTCCGGGGGAGATCCGGCGGAGCTCTCCGCCGTCCGGGTCCGCTGCCGGAGAGGCACTGGCAGCCGGGGTCTCCGGCGCCGGGGCTGCGGGCTCAAACAGGGACTTGGGCGCGGTGCACACCGGGCACACCCAGTCCTCCGGCAGTTCGGCAAATGGGCGCCCCTCCTTTTCCTCATCGTAGACATAGCCGCAAATGGGGCAGATGTACTTCATAAAGTTCCTCCTTTCGTCTGGCGTGGCGGGCGTATCCTCTTATTATCAGTATACCGGTTCGGCAGATGGGATTCTATGGACAAAGGCGCCGAAATTTTACAGCTTTTCTCTGCTAAAACGACGGAATAAAAAAAGCCCGGTCAGGAAAGCCTGACCGGGTTGCAACTGGTACGCCCGATGCGATTCGAACGCACGACCTTCAGAGTCGGAGTCTGACACTCTATCCAGCTGAGCTACGGGCGCACATACCAAAGTGCATCTATAATAATAGCAAATCCCGGGCGATTCGTCAACAGGAAATTTGAAAAAAGGGAAAATCCCCTTCGACGAGAGGCAGTCGAACTCAGCGGATCCGGCTTGGGCGGGAAGAAGGACGAAGGGGGTTGACAACAGTCGGGGACTGTGGTAATATAGTGGAACCGACGGCGGTGCAGCCTGGTTACAGGCCGCTGAAAAAAGAGTAAAAAACCTCTTGACAAACAGAACTGCCTGCGGTATAATAAATAAGCTGTCCTGAGGGGCAGCAGAGAACCTTGAAAATTGAACAGGAACTTACGAGTAAAGAAACCCTGAAA
>CAJFQR010000035.1 GCA_904419105.1 Candidatus Avimicrobium faecavium | reverse complement strand
GTGGTGGTGGCGGCGGAAAGGGCCTTGTCGGCGGCGGCGTCTTCGACGGTGACGGTGAGGCCGGCATCCGAGGCGGCAAACTCGTCCTTGAGTTCGGCGGTGACCTTTTCGATCACTGCGCGAACCTTGGCCTCATCAGCCGGATCGATGACAAATACGGCGCTGGCCTCACGGGGAATGGCGTTGAACATGGCGCCGCCGGTAATGGTGGCGAGGCGGAAACCGGCCACCTTGGCCACATTATGGAGCAGACGGCCCATAATCTTATTGGCGTTGCCCTTTTCGTCGGTGATGTTCATCGCCGAGTGGCCGCCAAGCAGGCCGCCGACGGTAAGCCGCAGCGCCTTGCCGTTTGCCGGGGCATAATCCACAGGAATGGAGAAAATAACCTCCTGCGCACCGGCCGAAGTGGTGGAAACCCCGCCCTCCGGGCCGGCATCCAGACCGATCATCCGGCGGGCGGTGATGTCGGAGCAGTCCAGCGCCATTGCGCCCCAGAAGCCGACCTCCTCACCGGTGGTGAAGAGGAACTCCAGCGGAGGGTGGACAAAGGAATCGGAATCGCTGTCCATCAGCGCCAGCATATAGGCCACGCCCTTGCCGTCATCGGCGCCGAGGGTGGTGCCGTTGGCGCGCAGAATGTTGCCCTCCAGGATCAGCTCCAGGCCGTCCTTCTCAAAGTCGTGGGTGGAATCGCCGTTCTTCTCGTTGACCATATCCAGATGGGCCTGCAGCAGCACCGCCGGCTTGTCCTCATAGCCGGGCGTGGCGGGCTTTTTGACGACGACATTGTTGCGCTCGTCCACACGGCAGTAGAGGCCGAGCCGCTTGGCAGTGTCCGCCACAAACTGGGCGACGGCCTTCTCGTTGTAGGAGCCGCGCGGAATGGCTGAGATATCCTCAAAATACTTCAGCGGGAGCTTGGGCTCCTTATCGGTGAGAATGTATTTCATATAGTCTTTCCCCCTTGCATGGATTATTTTCCGAGCCGGATGCCGGCTTTTACTTTTTAAGAGTACCACGCTAAATCGCTTTCGTCAACGAAAATCTGCGCCGATTTCCCTCTTTGTGAAAAAAACGGCGTTTTGTATAAAATCCGCTCTCTTTTGCGCTTTGCATTGTGAAATTATCCTCCGCTTCCACCGGCTGCGGCCGATGGGGCGGAGTGAAACGCTATTCGGCGGATTCAAGGGATTCCAGCGTCAGATCGGTTGGCTGCAGCCCATAGGCAAGAGGGCCGCCGCCCCGGGCCAGCAACCCATAGGTTGTGCCGTCGATCCGGCGCATCCGGACCTGCAGGTGCAGCTCCCCGAACGGCTCGGCGTCCTTCCACTCCCCCTCAAACACATAGTCGGCGAAAAACTCCTCCCGGGTCCCGTAAACCGTGAGGGAGCGCAGGTCGGCGCGGGAGAGGCGTCTGTCCGCCGCCCCATCGTTTTCCTCTTCGATCAACAGATCAAACAGCTCCAGAATGACCTCGGGATAGTCCTCGGTCACGGTGAACTCACAGACCGGTTCCAGAGCCGCGACCCACTGCTCCAGGGCCGCATCCTGTTCCGGCACGGCTTCGGACAGGGCGTGCTCCACCGATGCGGTCTGCGCCCCCTGGACGGACAAAAGCAGGGCAAGCATGAAAAGAAACAGTCTCACAGAAAAACGCCTCCTTTTTACTCTCCGGCGGCAGACAAAGCGTATCCGCCGGACCGGAAAAAAACGGATAGATGGGCAGGCCGCTGCCCATTCAGGCTGCGCGGCGCCCGCGAAGGAACATATACACCGCCGCCCCGCACACCACCAGATAGCCCAGCAGGCTCAGCGCATCCGGCACCTGGCCAAACACGAAGAAGCCCATCGCCGCCGAAAAGACCACCTGCGAGTAGTCAAAGACCGAGATCTCCCGGGCCGGTGCAAAGGCATAGGCATTGGTGACGCTGAACTGCCCCATCGCCGCCGAGGCGCCGGCCAGCAGCAGCATTGCCAGCTGATAGCCGGTCATCGGGTGGAAATCGAAGATCAGAAACGGCGCGGCGGTGAGCAGCGACACCAGGGAAAAGACAAAGACGATCAGCGATTTTTTCACACCATAGCGGCCGAGGAGCCGCAGCATGGTCGAGGCTCCGCCGGCGCTGACCCCGCCGGCAAACGCCACCAGCATCGGGAACAGGGCGGCTCCATCGCCGGTGGGCTTGATGATGAGCAGGCAGCCGGCAAAAGTCACCGCCACGGCAAGGGCCTGATAGGGGGCGATCCTCTCCCCCAGAAGCAGGAAGCTGAAGAGGATCGCGAAGATCGGGCCGATCTTATTGAGCATGGTTGCATCGGCGAGGACCAGGTGGTCCACCGCATAAAAATTGCAGATCACGCCGATGGTGCCCAGCACCGCTCGGGCAGCCAGCGCCGCCCGGGCACGGGTATCCATCCGGACCGGGGTGCGGTCCCGCAGCAGCATGCCTGCCGCCAGAAAGATCGCCACCAGATTGCGGAAAAAGACCTTCTGCATCGACGGCACATCGCCGGACAGCCGGACGAACACCCCCATCAGCGCAAAGAAAAACGCCGACGAAATGATGCACAGGATTCCCTTTGTCTTATCCGAGAGAACTGCCGTGTTCGGCATCGTCCATCCTCCCCTTCTCCGGCTGTGACAGCCGTTTTTTTCAGTATCCTATATTTTAAGGCAGGCCGTCAATGGGAGAACTGTCCGATTTTTTCACCCGAAAATTGTGAAGTCTGCCGGATAAAAGAAAAAACGCCCCGAAGCCAGGGCGTTTTTTGCGGGAGTGGGGCTCACCGCTCCTCCCGGAAGTAGTTGAGGCCGCAGCTCTTGGGCTGGGCGTGCTCCCGGCTTGAGCGCATACTGGTGACCACCAGCACGAGGATGGTCGCCACGTAGGGGAGCATCTCATAGATCTGCACCGGCAGGCCGGGGATCGTGATGTACATACGCATGATGGTGAGGCCGCCGAAGATGAGCGCCACAAAGATGCCCCGCAGCGGCCGCCAGGTGGCAAAGATGACCAGTGCCACCGCCAGCCAGCCGTAGCCGCTGACACAGTTGTGGACCCAGACGCCGGAGGTGGTGACCATGCTCATATACATGCCGCCGATGCCGCAGATCCCGCCGCCGATGATGGTGGCAGCGTACTTATACCGGGTGACATTGATGCCCACCGCGTCGGCGGCGGCAGGGTCCTCGCCGACGGCCCAGAGGTTGAGCCCCAGCCGGGAACGTGCGAAGAACCAGCCCATGGCCAGCGCCAAAGCCAGCGCCAGATAGACCAGCCAGTTGTACTGGAACAGCAGCGGCCCCACCACCGGCAGATCGGACAGGACGGGAATGTCCAGCCCGGAAAAGGCGTCTTTCGTCACCGACGAGACGGCCACATAGCCGCCGGCGTTCTGGCCGATGTACTCGCCGAAGAAGTTGCCGAAGCCGGTGCCGAAGATGGTGAGGGTGAGGCCGGTGACATTCTGGTTGGCGCGCAGCGAGATGGTGAGAAAGCTGTAGACCAGCGCCCCGAGCATCCCGGCGGCGAGGGAGCAGACCAGCGCCACCAGCGCCGAGACGACGCCGGACGGCGTGCCGCCGCCGGCCAGCACCGCCTGCTCATAGGTGTAGGAGCCGGCCAGGCCGCTGATGGCCCCCATGAACATCATGCCCTCCACGCCGAGGTTCAGGTTGCCGGCCCGCTCGGTGAGGATCTCGCCGATGGCGCCGAGCAGCAGCGGGGTGCCCGCCAGGACCGCCGCCACGAACAGGCGGCCAAGTGTGTCAAGCATGGTGCTCCTCCTTTCCCCGGGGAATGAGTTTGTAGGTGAGGAAGAACTCACATCCCAGCATAAAGAACAGTATGATGCCGATGAGCAGATCGGAGGCCGAGGCCGGGATCTTGAAGTTGGTCTGGATGGTGTTGGCGCCGCGCTCCAGCATGGCGATGAACACCGAGACCACCAGCATCCCAAAGGGGTTCATCTTGGCCAGCCAGGCGACGGTGATGGCGGTGAAGCCGACGCCGCCGGCGGTGCCTTCGGTGATGGTGTAGTCGGCGCCGGCGAACTGCAGCATCCCCACCAGGCCGCAGAGAGCGCCGGAGAGGAACATGGTGCGCCGCATGACCCTGGACACATTGATGCCGGCATAGCGGGCGGTGTTGGCGCTCTCGCCGACGACGGCGATCTCATAGCCCTGTTTGGTGCGGGTGGTGTAGACATAGACCACAACCACCAGCACCAGCGCCAGGATCCAGCCCCAGTGGACGCCGAACACCTTGCCCAGGCGGGCGCCGGAGACCAGCATCGGGATCCGGGGGAAGCTGCTGCCCGGCGCCTTCCAGGGGCCGTTCATCAGGTATTTGATGAAGGCCAGGGCGATGTAGTTGAGCATAAGCGTGAAGAGGGTCTCGTTGGTGCCCCACTTGGACTTGCAGACCGCAGGCAGCAGCCCGTAGAGGCCGCCGAACACCATCGAGGAGAGCATCATCAGCGCCACCAGCGGGATCTTGGGGAAGATGGTGGCGGTGTAGAGGCCAAACCATCCCGCCGCCACCGCGCCGACCAGGATCTGGCCCTCGGCGCCGATGTTCCAGAACTTCATCCGGAAGGCCAGCGAGATGCCCAGCGCGGTGATGAGCAGCGGGACGGCCAGCTTGACCGTCTCCCGGATCACCGTCGGGGAGCCCCAGGCGCCGACCACCATCGACTGGTAGACAGCCAGCGGATTGTGCCCGAGCAGCAGGATGATCACCGCGCCGGTGACCAGCGACAGAAGGAAGGCCGCCCCCCGGATGGCCCAGGCCAGTCCGGGGTCGATGCTGTCCCGCCTGGCCATGCGGAGCAGCGGTTCCCTGCTGTGGGTGTGAAGGGTCTTTTGCGCGCTCATCCTGCCGCCTCCTCGTCGTCAAATTTTTCCACATGGATCATCAGCAGACCCAGTTCGTCCTTGGTGGTGCTCCGGGCATCGACGATGCCGCTGACCTGCCCGCCGCAGAGCACCATGATGCGGTCGCAGAGCTGCATCAGCACATCCAGATCCTCGCCGATGAAGATGACGGCGACGCCCTTTTTCTTCTGCTCGTTGAGCAGGTCATAGATGCGGTAGGAGGAGTTGATGTCCAACCCCCGCACCGGGTAGGCGACGATGAGCACCGACGGCTCGCTGGCGATCTCCCGGCCGAGGAGCACCTTCTGCACATTGCCGCCGGAGAGCCGTCCCACCGGGGTATCCACGCCGGGGGTGGCGATCTCCAGCTCGCCGATCATCTTCTCGGCCAGCGCCTTCGGAGCGGCCCGGTCAACGAAGAGGCCCCTGCCGTTTTTGTAGCTGCGCAGCATCACATTGTCGGTCATATCCATACCGGCCACAAGGCCCATGCCGAGGCGGTCCTCCGGGACGAAGGCCATCGAAACGCCCTTGCGGGCGATCTCGTCCGGGCTCATGCCCAGCAGGTTTTCCTGGACCGGGATGCCGTTTTTCTCCCCGGAGTAGAGCACCGCCCCGCCGAGGGCCGGGCTGAGGCCGGCGATGACCTCACAGAGCTCCTTCTGGCCGCTGCCGGCGATGCCGGCGATGCCGAGGATCTCCCCGCCGTAGGCGTCGAAGGAGACATTGTTCAGGGCGGCGACCCCCTCGCTGCTCTCGCAGGTGAGGTTCACCACCGAGAGGCGCTTTTCCCCGCGCTCGACGGCGGGGCGCTCGATCTCCAGGCTGATGGGCCGGCCGACCATCATCTCGGTGAGCTGGTCCTGGTCGGTGGTGCCGGTATCGACGACGCCGATGTACTCGCCCTTGCGCAGGATCTCCACCCGGTCGGAGATGGAGAGCACCTCATAGAGTTTGTGGGTGATGATGATGATCGACTTGCCGTCCTTTTTCATATTGCGCAGGGCGGCGAAGAGCTTTTCGGTCTCCTGCGGGGTGAGCACCGCCGTCGGCTCATCGAGGATGAGGATCTCCGCGCCCCGGTAGAGCACCTTGAGGATCTCCACCGTCTGCTTTTCCGAGACGGACATGTCGTAGACCTTTTTGGCCGGGTCGATGTCAAAGCCGTAGCGCGCAGCCAGATCGGCCACCTCTTTTTCCAGACGGCGGCGGTCCAGCACCGGGGAACCGGGCAGGCCAAGGATGACATTTTCCGCGGCGGTGAACACATCCACCAGCTTGAAGTGCTGATGGATCATGCCGATGCCCAGCTCGATGGCCTCCCGGGGGGAGCGGATGGTCACCGGCTCCCCCTTGATGAAGATCTCCCCGTGGTCGGGGTAGTAGATGCCCGAGAGCATGTTCATCAGCGTGGTCTTGCCGCTGCCGTTTTCCCCAAGGAGCGCCAGGATCTCCCCGGCGCGCAGGTCCAGGCTCACATCGCGGTTGGCCACCACCTTGCCGAAGGTCTTGGTGATGTGCCGCATCCGGACCGCGCAGTCAGTCGTGTGTTCCACAGCCTTCCTCCTTTTTTCTCTATTACGGAACAAAGCCGTTCTCGGGATAAGAACGGCTTTGTCGTGAAAGGTCAGTATGCCTTATTCAACTGCGGTGCAGCCCTCGACGATGTACTCCCAGGACGGAGCGGACTGCTCCTCCTGCTCGTGGTAGTAGTCGCCCTCGGAGACGGTGATGGTCTCCCCGGAGGGGCTGGTACCGGTCAGCGGACCGGCGAAGACATGGAGCTCGCCGTTCACGATCTGCTCGGCGGCGGCGTCGATGGCCTCCTGGGTGCCCTCAGCGGCAATGGAGGTGTTGAGCGGGGACAGATAGACCGCGCCGTCCGCATAGCCCTTGCACCAGTCGGTGGGGATCGCCGTGCCGTCGATCACATGCTGGACCGCCTCGGTGACATAGATGCCCCAGTCGATCCGGGGGGAGATCAGCGACGCCTCGGGGGCGGCCTCGATCATATCGTTGTTGTAGCCCACCTGCCATACGCCGTTTTCCTCGGCCGTGGTGGCGGGGGCGGTGGAGTCGGAGTGCTGGCTGATGACATCACAGCCGCGGTCGATGAGCGCCTGGGCTACCTGGGACTCCACGGTGGGGTTGTTCCAGGCGTTGGTGTACATGATGTCCATTGTGACATCGGGGTTGACGCTCTTGGCGCCGAGGTAGAAGGCGGTGTAGCCGCTGATGACCTCGGCATAGGGGTAGGCCGCCACATAGCCGAGCTTGTTGGTCTCGGTCTTGAGGCCGGCGGCGATGCCCGCCAGGTACCGGCCCTCATAGATGGAGGCGAAGTAGTTGTGGAAGTTGGGCAGACCGGCGCCGGCGGCCTGGTTGCCGGTGGCGTGGCAGAACTGGATCTCCGGGTACTCGGCAGCGATCTCGCGGACATAGTCCTCATAACCGAAGCTGGTGGCGAAGATGATGTTGCAGCCGGACTCTACCAGCTCCCGCAGGGCGGTATCGCACTCGGCGCCTTCCGGCACATTGTACTTGCTGATGATCTGGTCATCCCGCAGGCCCAGGTTGGCCTGCATCTCCTTGGTGCCGAGCTCCTGGTTGTAGGTGTAGCCCATATCGCTCGGGTCGGAGATGTAGACAAAGCCTACCTTGATGTCCTCCTTGGCGACGGGGGTCAGCTCCGCAACGGTGCTGCCCGATGCATCGGATGACCCGCTGTCCGAGGCCGCCGGGGTGCAGCCGGCCATCAGGCCGGTGACCAGCGCCAGCGACATCAGCACACTGAGAATGCGCTTTTTCATACTTTCTTCCTCCTGTCTTTTGTCAGACCTCCTGCCGGTCCCCCGGCAGGCCGCAAAGCAAAAGTGCCGTTTCCCGAGAAATCCTGTTCTTTCTGTGTGAAACGGCCCTGTAATTCCATTGTACACGCCCGGCAGCGCCCCGTCAAGGCGGCAGCCGCCGGTTGCGGCAAATTTATGTCGAAACTAAGAACAGGGCCGTCTCTTACCTGAAATTCTTGTGAATTTTTCCCAGATGTAACAGGAGACGCTCCCCCTTCCCCACCGGGCGGCAGATTTGACAGGGGCGGCCGGCCGTGGTATGCTGGAAAAAAGGAGGCGAGTGCGATGAAAGAGTATGCCTTTGTCACCCACTACTTCACCGGCGGGCTCGAGACCCGCTCGGAGGGCCACCGGGAGCTGATCCAGCAGAAGGCCGCCGAGGGCTGGCGGTATGCGGGCTTCTTCCCCACCGGCCTCAACCACGAGGGGGTGCCGTTCAAGGTTGATCTGATCTTTGAACGGGACAGAGCGGAGGATGACTCCCGATGAAGGAGTACCGCTACGAGCGTCTCTCCTACGACGGCTGGATTGAAAAAAGGCTGACCGGACTGGAGGAGACTATCGACCGCTGTGCCGCCGAAGGCTGGTCCTACGCCGGCAATGTGATCAGCGTTTTTTTGAGCGGCGCTGTGAACGAAGTGACGCTGATCTTTGAACGGGACACAGAGGGATAACAAAATGCCGGACCGCAGAAGTCGCGCGGTCCGGCGTTTTTTTGTCTGTCAGGGCTGGCGGCAGCGGTCCTCGCCCCACCAGGCGGGCATCAGCTCGCCGAGGGTCACCGTCTCCCGGGAGGCGTAGTCCACCAGGATCTCCATCGCACGGTTCTCCGGCGCCAGCTGCAGGAAGAACTCCCGGCAGGCGCCGCAGGGCATCCCGGTGACGCCGCCGGTGGGCGGGGCGTCCCGGACGACCAGGATGCGCCGCACCACCCGCTCCCCGGAGTCGAGGAGCATGTGCAGCGCCGCCACCCGCTCGGCGCACAGGTCCATAACCCCGCAGCAGCTCTCGATGCAGAAGCCGGTGAAGATCCTGCCGGTGGCGGTCTCCAGCGCGCAGGCCACATGGTAGCCGTAGAGGAAGGGGGTCATCTGCTCCGGATGGTAGAGCGCACGGGCCTGTTCATAGAGGGTATTCCAGATGTCCATGGAAGGGGCTCCTTTCAAAAAACGGGCTGTCAGTTGATCTCGGCGAGGCCCACATTGCCGCTGACCTCGTCGGAGAGGTGCCAGAGGTAGATGCTCGCCGTCGACGCATAGGGGTGGTAGGCCGCCGAGATGGCGTCAAACTGCTTTTTATCCAGCGAATTGAGGCCGTAGGCGGCCATCATCCCCCGGCGGATCCCCAGGTCCTTGTAGCTGATTACATCGGGCCGCCCCATCGAGAAGATCATCAGCATCTGGGCGGTCCACTCCCCGACGCCGGGCAGGGCGGAGAGCACCCGGATGACCTCTTCATCGGAGAGGCTGTCCAGGTGGCTCAGGTCGGTCTCCCCGGAGAGAACCCGTCCGGCGATGGCCGCAAGGTTCTGGGCCTTTTTCATCGTCATGCCGCACTTCTGGATGGTCTCGGGGGTCTGGGCGCCAAGGCTCTCCGGGGTGATGGCGCCGCCGCAGAGCTCCGTCAGGCGGCCATAGACGGTGGCGGCGCTCTTTTTGGAGATGAGCTGGGAGACAATGCTGCTGCACAGCGCCGGGAAGAGCCCCTCCCGCATCGGGCGCCGGAGCTCTCCCAGCCGGCGGATATGTGCGCCGAGCACCGGGTCGGCGGCGCAGAGGTAGTCCCGGATCTCCGGGGAGCAGTTCACATAGCGCATAGGGTCTTTCTCCTTTCAGAAAAACAGCGGGCAGGCAGGGGCAGATCCCCGCCGGCCCGCTGGTGCGAACAGGTCAATTTTCTTTGTATGCCCTCATTTGAACATACCCAGCCTGGCCAGGATCACTGCGCTCAGTGCCATCAGCACCAGCGTGACCGCCAGCGGGACAATCATGGTAATCCCCTCGAAGCCCACAACATTCATGCCATAGAAGCCGAATACGATGTTGGGAATGGCCATGACCATCGTCACCGCCGCCAGGATTTTCATTACGATGTTGAGGTTGTTGGAGATGATCGAGGCAAAGGCGTCCATCGTACCGGAGAGGATCCCCGAGTAGATGCTGCACATCTCGATGGCCTGCTTGATCTCAATGAGCACATCTTCCAGCAGGTCCTGATCGTCCTCGTAGAGTTTGATGATGCGGCCCCGAAGGATCTTCTCGAGGGTGAGCTCATTGGCTTTGAGCGAAGTGGAGAAGTAGACAAGGCTCTTCTCCAGGCCGAGCAGCTGGAACAGCTCCTTGTTCTGCATCGAGCGGTGGAGCTGGCTCTCGGTGGCGGAGGAGAGGCGGTCGATCTGCTTCAGATAGACCTGGAACCGGGTGGCGACCCGCAGCAGGATCGCCAGCAGGAAGCGGGTCTTGAGATGGGTCTGGACCCCTCTGACCTTGCCGTCGGCAAACTCATCGATGATGAGCGTCTCCCGGGCGGAAACGGTGATGAAGTTGGCCGGCGTGAGGATGATGCCGATGGAAGTGGTGGTGTAGAGGATGGTCTTTTCGTCCTGTTCCTCTTCGATGTAGGGGACATCGATGATGACCAGGGTCTGGCCATCTTCGCTTTCGATACGGGAGCTCTCCTCCTCATCGAGGGCGGCGCTGACATACTGGGCGTCCACGCCGAGTTCGTCGATGAGATAGCGGATCTCCTGCTCCGACGGGCAGACGGCAGAGACCCAGCAGCCCTCGCTGTAAACCGGAAGGCGGGTCATCTTGCCATCGACCGTTCTGTAAAATGTGATCACGGTGATTCCTCCTTATTTTCAGAGGAACGCATGGGCCCCCCTGACAGATCGATATGGATGATTGATACAACTACCAGGGTCTGCGCCCACGATTTTCACCTCCACAAGTGAAGTCGGATAAAATGGTCTCTCGTACGGCATTTCTGCCTTACTCATTTTACCACAGTGGATAAAAATTGCAACCTGTATTTGCAGGGAGAAGCTGTTTTTCGGCGAAATTTTCAGTCCCGGCCGGCCTGGGGCCTCTAAATCCGCCAAATTGGCGAAATTCCAGCCGTTTTGCCGCTGGAAAGCCGGAAACCGCCGAAAAAAATCGCCCGGCAGCAGGACCTGTCGGGCGATTGAAGATGCTTTGCAAGGGGTTACCGGGCGAGCAGGCTCTCCACTGCGGCCAGTTTGACGCAGAGACAGTAGACCTCCATCGCCTGATCCAGCTCCGCCAGCGGCGGATAACTCGGGGCGATGCGGATGGTGTTGTCCCGGGGGTCCTTCCGGTAGGGGTGGGTGGCGCCGGCTCCGGTGAGGACGACGCCGGCCTCCTCCGCCAGGGCGACCACCCGCCGGGCACAGCCGTCCGGCACCGTGCAGGTGATGAAATACCCGCCCCGCGGCTCGGTCCAGGAGGCGATGCCCAGGCCGTCAAAGGCCTCATGGAAGCGCCGCTCCACCAGCTCGAACTTCGGGCGCAGGATGGCGGCGTGCTTTTTCATGTGCTCCCTGATGTGGGCCAGATCCTTGAGGAAGAGCACATGGCGGGCCATATTGACCTTGTCGGCGCCGATGGTCTGGTGGGTCATGTGACTGCCGATGTAGTCGATGTTGGCCTTGGAGGCAGCCAGCGCCGCCAGACCGGCCCCGGCATAGGTGACTTTGGAAGTGGAGGCAAAGGCGATGACACGGTCCTCATGGCCGTACTCCTTTGCATAGGTGAAGATGTTGGCGATCTCCGCCGGGGAATCGGGATAGAGATGGTGCAGGCCGTAGGCGTTGTCCCAGAGGATGGTGAAATCGGGGGCACCGGTCTCCATCGCCGCCAGACGGCGGATCACCTCGTCGCTGTAGACGACGCCGTTCGGGTTGGAATACTTGGGGACACACCAGATGCCCTTGACCGAGCTGTCCTTGACAATTTCCTCCACCAGGTCCATATCCGGGCCGTCCTCCCGCAGCGGGACGGTGACCAGTTCAAAGCCCAGGTCCTGGGTGATGGCAAAGTGGCGGTCGTATCCCGGTACCAGGCAGATGAACTTACGGTCCGGGCACATGCACCAGGGCTGCGGCGAGTGGAGCATACCAAAGACCATACCGCGCATCAGGGTGTCGTACATCATCGTCAGACTGGAGCTGCCCCCGACGATCACCTGGTCCCATTCCACATCGAGCACCTCGCCCATCAGCCTGCGGGCCTCTTTGGTGCCGTAGAGAAGGCCGTAGTTGCGGTAGTCCTTCCCGTCCTCCCCGACCATCGGCGTATCGGGGGTCAGGATGGTGAACATCTCATCGGTGAGGGCAAGCTGCTCCTCCGAAGGGTTGCCGCGGGCCATGTTGAGGCTGAGACCTCTGGCCTTGACGCTGGCATACTGCTGGGAGAGCTGCTGGTGGAGTTCTTCCAGCTCCTGTGAAGTCATAGAACGATATTCTTTCATCCGGCGCGTCATCCTTTCTGATTTTCTCCTATTTTACACTATAAGATGAAATATTGCAACCTGTAAACTGCAAATTCTTCTGTTTTTCCGGGAAAAACAGCCCGACTGCGGGCAGCCGGTAAAAAATCCTTGCAATGGCTGGTGGAATATACTATAATAAGGAGGTACTTCATATACGCCGGTATGGTGGAATTGGCAGACGCGCCGGACTCAAAATCCGGTGGTAGCGATACCGTGTCGGTTCGACCCCGACCGGCGGCACCAACTAAAAGGGAGTGACCTTTCGTCACTCCCTTTATCATGCGGGTCGAGCCGGAACTTCGCAAACTCCGTCCGGCCGCTTTTCCGTATTCGATTATATTTCTTCTGTAACCCACGGCAAAATCCTTTCGTATAATGTAGTGAACGCGGCATAAATTTCGTCCTGCCGTGTGAATAATCTTACGAAAGGAGAGAGCTTATGTTATTCTGCAATAATCCGTTCAGGTGTTCGGGCTGCTGCAACCAGTGCGACTGCTCGGACGGCTGCGAGCCCCGCTGCTGCCCGGTGCCCGGTCCGGCAGGGCCGCAGGGACCGACCGGACCTACCGGTCCCACGGGAGCGACGGGCGCAGGCATCGACGTAATCAGGACGTTCAATCCCATGGATACGTACTATGCCGGCGAACTGGTCTATTTCAACGGCCGCGTTTATTCGGTAAATACCGACTATCCTACCGGATTTCCCGGTTCTTCGCCCGACTTCGATCTCGTGACCGTAGCAGGCCCGACCGGCGCAACGGGCCCGGCGGGTGCTATAGGCCCTATGGGACCGCAGGGGCCTATGGGTCCCCAGGGC
>CAJFQR010000034.1 GCA_904419105.1 Candidatus Avimicrobium faecavium | reverse complement strand
ACCGTCCAGCCCAAGGATCGAGGCCACCTCCCCCTTGAGGGAGGAGACACTGTACCCGTACCCCTGCTGCCCAAACCCGCCGAAGCAGTTCAGGTCCTGCCGGATCTGCGAGGCGGTCAGATCCATGATCTTGGCCAGCTCCCGGGAGGAGATCTTCACGGTGCCCTCGGCCTCCAGCTGCTCCAGGCAGCGGTAGTACCGCGGCAGCCGGCGGATCACCGCGCTGGATACCGCACTGCGCTTGCTGTTCATTGCCCTCAACCCCTTTCGCGGTCCGCCCTTGCCGGAGCCGCTCTGCGCGATATGGCACTATTGTACCGCAAAACCGCCCTTCTGTCAAATATCTGACAATAAAAAAGGGACCGGAATCTTCCGGTCCCTCTCGCAGCCGCCGGAGGCGGAACGGCGCTTCGTTTGAACGCTTAGCCGGCGATGGTGGAGGTAGCGTGCTGGGCAGGCTCCTTGACATCGGTGTTGCGGCTGACCTTGGCGGTGGTGGGGATCTCCTCACCGGGGCGCAGCAGGCGGGCCTGTACGACAAAGCGCAGGTCACGCTTCTCGACGCTGTCGGTGTACTTGTAGGCACAGGTGGACAGGGTCAGGATCCGGTCGGAGGTGTTCACATCCACATCGTAGTCCAGACGGGACCGGGCGCGGCCCTCGTCGATGATGTTCTGGAAGGTGGCGTCGTCCGGGTTCTCCAGATGGTACTGGAAGCCCAGATCGGTGAAGTAGGCAGCGTAGATGACCCAGACCATCTCGTCATCGGTGGTGGAGAAGTAGATCACCGGGTGCTGCTCGGCAAAGGAGAAATCGTTTGCGGTCTCAACATCGTCGCCGAAGATGGTGCCGTCGCCGTTGAAGTCCACAAAGCGGAACAGCGCGCCGAACTTGAGCACATCCTTATCGCCGGTGGTGACATTGTGCATGTTGTGGCCGTAGATGATGGTGTTGCGGGACAGGTCGTTGCGGTTGCCGAAGGTGTTGCCCGCATCGGCAAAGTAGCAGCCGTAGAACGAATAATCAGGCACACCGTCGCCATCCTCGTCCCGTTTATCCCAATACCAACGCTCATAGTCCTTATTGTCGTCCCCCTGGACCACCTGCTCATCGATCTCGGTGCCGGGCACGGTCAGCCAGCCGACGACATCGTCGTTGATGGCATAGGCGGCGTTGATCTCATCGACGATGGACTGTTCCGGCTCCACCGGGGTGCCCTCGGTGGGTTCGGTGATCGGGTTGGAGATGCTGCTCTCCTCGCTGCTGTTGCCGCGGTTATTCTCGCAGGCGGTGAGCGAGATCGCCATCACACAGCACATGGCCAGCGCAATGACCCGTTTGATGATCGAATTCTTTCTTTCCATTACTCTTCTCCTTTGGGTTTTCGATTGTTCAGCGAAGCCGCATTGTATACCAGGCCCTGGGAGGCGTCCACCCCGACGGAGATCCCTCCCCGCAGGATGGTCGTGGCGCCGCGGGCCCCGATGATGACGGGGATCTCCCGCCGCCTCAGCAGGTCCGCTGCCTCCGGCTCCAGTGTATCGGATTCTATTATAATCCCTGCGGCTTTGTCAAGCAAGCCCCAGATCGGCCGCTCGACCTCAGGTACTACTAATATATCATCTTGTTTGAATTTTCGCAATGCCTCGGGAGCATTTTTCGCCACACAAAGATTGCCAACAATCCGTCCGCCGCTAAGGCCCCGGCCCTGCACCAGGCAGTATCCGGCCAGTGCCACCTTGATCAGGTTGGTGGTGCCGGGGATCCCCAGCGGCACGCCGGCGGTGAGCACCACCAGGTCGCCGTCGGTAATCAGCCCGGCCCGGCGGGCAATCTCCACCGCCCCGTCAAACAGGGCGTCGGTGCTGGACTCCATCTTCATCACCAGCGGGGTCACCCCCCAGGCCAGGCTCAGCTGCCGGTAGACCCCTTCGGAAGTGGTGCAGGCGATGATGGGCACCCCCGGCCGGAACCGGCTGCACATACGGGCGGTCTGCCCCGACTGGGTGATGGAGATGATCGCCGCCGCCGACAGGTCATAGGCGGTGGTGCAGGTGGCGTGGGAGATGGCGGCGGTGACATCGTCCGGGGCGTAGTCCTGATGGTAGAAGCGCTCCCGGTAGTCGATGGCCTCCTCGGTGCGCCGGGCGATGGTGGCCATCGTGCGCACCGCCTCCACCGGGTACTTGCCGGCGGCGCTCTCCCCGGAGAGCATGATGGCGCTGGTGCCGTCGTAGATGGCGTTGGCCACATCGTTGGCCTCCGCCCGGGTGGGACGAGGGTTGTTCACCATCGACTCGAGCATCTGGGTGGCGGTGATCACATGCTTCCCGGCCATAAAGGCCTTGCGGATCAGCGCCTTCTG
Organism: Candidatus Avimicrobium faecavium; assembly: GCA_904419105.1. GTDB lineage: Bacteria > Bacillota > Clostridia > Oscillospirales > Ruminococcaceae > Avimicrobium > Avimicrobium faecavium. Next base: position 11,045 of record CAJFQR010000034.1, on the reverse strand, counting down.
GTGGATGGGCACATCTTCCAGCGGGATCTCCACCCCCATATCGCCCCGGGCCACCATCACCCCGTCGGAGACCCGCAGGATCTCGTCGATGTTCTCGACGCCCTCGGCGTTCTCGATCTTGGCGATGATCTTCAGGCGGCGGCCGCCGTGCTCGTCCAGAAAGCGGCGCATCTCGGTGACATCGTCGGCGGTGCGCACAAAGCTGGCCGCCACAAAGTCGAACCCGGTCTCGATGCCGAAGAGCAGATCCGCCTTATCCGCCTCGCTGAGGAAGGGCAGCGTCAGGTGGACGCCGGGCACATTGACCCCCTTGCGGTCGGAGACCTTTCCGCCGGTGATCACCCGGCAGCGGATCTCCCCGGCGGGAGTGACCTGCTCTACCCTGAGGTCGATGAGGCCGTCGTCGATGAGCAGCCGGTCCCCGGGGTGCACATCCCGGCCGAGCTCCCGGTAGGTGATGGAGGAGCGCTCGGCGCTGCCGGGCACCGGCTCCGGCGTCAGCGTAAAGAGCTGGCCGGCGGCGAGCACCACCGGGCCGTCTTCAAAGACGCCGAGGCGGATCTCCGGGCCCTTGGTATCCAGCATCGCCCCCACCGGACGGCAGAGCTCCCGGCGCAGCCGGTCCACCAGCTGAAAACGCGCCAGATGCTCCGCGTGGGTGCCATGGGAGAAGTTAAAGCGCGCCACATCCATGCCGGCTTCCATCATCCGGCGCAGCACCGCCTCTTCGCCGCTGGCCGGCCCGAGGGTACAAATGATCTTGGTCTTGCGCATCAAATCGATTCACCACACCTTTCCCATACAGTACAGGTCGCCGGTCGCGATCCCATTTGGCTTTATTGTATCGCAACCTCCGAAAAAAAGCAACGGCCCGCCCCCTGCGCAGTCCGTTTTGATAGTGCCGGATCCGGTGGATTTTACTGCGTCACCGCAAAAAAAGCCGGCGCTTTCTCTTCCCCGCTTGACAAATTTCTCCGGGTATTGTATCATAACTGTATTAGCTATATTAGTACACTAAGTACGGTTTGGATCGTACAACAACCAAAGAGGTGAGCGTATGTATCAACTTGATCCGCGCAGCCGTGCGCCGCTCTACCAGCAGCTGGAGGAGAAGATCCTGCAATTGATCCTGGCCGGAGCGCTGCGGCCCGGCGAGATTCTGCCCTCGGTGCGGGTGATGGCCCGGGAGCTGGGCATCAACCCGAACACGGTGGCCAAGGCCTATCAGGACCTGGAAAAGGGCGGGCTGATCCACTCGGTGGCGGGCAAGGGGAGCTTTGTCAGCGAACCGGACACCCTGCACCGGCAGGTGGAGCAGTCGGTGCTGGACCGGCTGCGGGAGGCCCTGCAAGAGGGGCGGCGGGCCGGCGTGAGCCGGGAGACCGCCTGCCGGCTGCTCGATGAAACCTACGAGATCGCCCCCGCTGGCGGGGCAAAGGAGGGGGACACGCTGTGATCACGACACAAAACCTGACCAAGACCTTTGGCGGCCGGGCGGCGGTGAGCGGCCTGGGGCTGAACTTCGAGAGCGGGCGCATCTACGGCCTGGTGGGGACCAACGGCGCCGGAAAGTCGACGCTGCTGCGGATGCTCTGCGGCATCTACCGGCCAAACGCCGGCAGCGCCGCCCTGGACGGCGAGCCCATCTTCGAGCATCCGGCCTCGAAGGAGCGGATTGTGCTGGTGCCGGACGACCTCTACTTCCTGCCCGGCGCCACGCTGGAGGAGATGGCCCGCTTTTACCGGGAGAGCTACCCCCGCTGGAACGGGGAGAAATTCGAGCGGCTGCTCGGAGCCTTCCCGCTGGAGCGGGGCGCCAAGCTCTCCGGCTTTTCCAAGGGGATGCGGCGGCAGGCGGCGCTGATCCTGGCGCTGGCCCGGGAACCGGACTACTTGCTGCTGGACGAAGCCTTTGACGGGCTGGACCCGGTGATCCGTCTCGGGGCGCGCAAGCTCATCGCCGATGAGGTGGCTGCCCGGCAGATGACCGCCGTCATCAGTTCCCACAACCTGCGGGAGCTGGAGGACCTGTGCGACCATGTGACCATCCTGCACGAGGGCAGGCTGCTGATGACCCGGGAGATGGACGATCTGCGCAGCGGCTACTGCAAGGTGCAGACCGCCTTCCGCACCCCGAGGGAGACGGTCGAGCTGCCCGGGCTGGAGATCCTGCGCAGCGAGCGGCTGGGCAGCGTGTGGACGCTGCTGGTCCGGGGCGGTGAGGAGGAGGTCCGGGCGGCGCTGGACCCGCTGGATCCGCTGCTGCTGGACTGCATCCCCCTCTCCCTTGAGGAGGTATTTATCAGTGAAATGGAGGCGATTGGCTATGACTACGATCACATCCTCTTCTAAGCGCAGCGGTCTGCTGACGGTGGTGCGCCAGGACCTGCGCCGGGTGCGGCTGATGAGCGGGCTGTTCCTCCTGCTGGGGTTCATCGCGCTGCCGCTGCAGCTGCTGATGGATCTCTACCAGGGACCCCACATGGTCTCCTTCAACGGCGAGAGCTGGCAGATCTACAACAGCGTCTCCTACCTGCTGTTCCTGCTGGTGGTGCTGGCGTCGGCGCTGGTCATCGGCGTGCAGCTCATCGCCTACCACTTCAACAAGCGGGCGGTGGATGTCTACTACGCGCTGCCCGCCACCCGGGCGGAGATGGCCGGCGGGCATCTGCTCTCCGGCACGATCGCCGTCTGCCTGCCGGCGGCGGCCAACCTGCTGATCACCGGCGTCATCGCGGCGGTGCTGGAGCCCCGCATCGACCTGTCGTCGCTGCCCTCCGATCTGCTGTACTGGAGCCTGATCGGCTTCTTCGTGCTGCTGACGGTGCAGATGACCGGCGCGCTGATGGGCACGATGGCGGACACCGTCTGGGGTACGCTGCTGCTCAATTTCGAACCCTTCCTGCTGCTGCTCGCGGTGATCAACCTGTTCGACGCCTTTGTCATCGGCTTTGACGGCAGCGATTTTTTGAGTACGGTGGTGCGCTATATCCACCCGCTGCCGATGCTCCTCTCGCTGATCGGCAACGCCAAGTTCGAGCTGTCCATTGCCGCCTGTGTCTTCTGGCTGCTGCTCACCGCAGCAATGGTGGCGCTGACGATCCGCTTTGCGGTGCGTCGGCCGGCGGAGCTCGCCGAAAACACCTCGGTGGACAACTGGTACCGGCTGCTGCTCAAGGTCACCAGCGCCTATCTCATCGCCTACCTGTTTGCCAATATGGTATTCTACTCGATGGCCAGCGGCACCACCCCCTATTTCGACTCCGGGGAGAAGGGCCTCTATCTGGCGGCCACCGCCGCCGGCGCGGCGCTGGGCTTCCTGGTGGTGGAGGTAGTCTTTGGCCGCGGCTTCAAGACACTGCGCGGCAACTGGTGGATCGGCCTGTGCGATCTGGTGCTGTCGCTGGCGGTGACACTGCTGGCCATCACTGGCCTCTTCGGCTATGAGACCGCCGTCCCCGACCCGGCTGCCGTGGAGAGTGCCACGGTGACCGTTTCAACCGGCGGATACAGCTATTTTTACTCCGGTCTGATCCAGCGGGGCTTTGTGGTGCGGGATGCGGACAGCATCGAGCGGCTGACCGCACTGCACCGGGAGGTCATCGTCTCGGCGGACCTGCAGGCGGAAAAGGAGACCGCCGCCCTGAGCCCGGAGGAGAACTCCTTCCAGGTGGTCTACACGCTGGAAAACGGCAGCACCGTCACCCGGCGGTACTACGGCCTCGGTCTCACCGGCACTGCCCTGGAGGACGCTGTCACCCTGCTGTCGGCACCGGAGGTGGTGGACCAGGTGAACCCGGTGCTGCGCATCGGCCTGAATGACACTGCCATCCAGTCCATCACCACGATGACGCCGGACGGCTCCACTGTGGAGCTGCCGGATCCCCAGGCGCTGCTGGACACCTTCCAGGCGGAGCTGCGGGCCGACCTGACCGCCGGCACCGCCCACCAGGGGGAGGCGGTGGCCTATCTGAACATCTGGTACACCTACCCCGACCGCAGTGCCAACTCGATCGGGCACAGCGACCGGATCAGCGAGTCCATCCAGGTGCCGGTGTACGAGGGCTGTGAGTCCACCGTGGCGGCGCTGACCGCCGCAGGCGTTCCGGCAGCCGCTCCGGAGGCAGGGGACTTTACCGGGGCGCTGATCACCTACGACCACTACGACCTCTACAAGGACCCCTCCACCGGGGAACTGCTCTCCGGAATGGCCTACTACGAGCTCTATGACGAAGAGGGGACCCTCGCCGAGGCACCGTCCCTCACCGAAGAGGAGCTGGCGCTGCTGCTGGAGGTCTCCCATCCGGTATCCTCCGGGCTCTTCCGCCCGCAGGATGACGGCGTCATCTCCACCGAAGGGGCAGGGGACGCGATCGTGATGACCTCGCTGGCCTACGACGACAGCACACTGATCCTGCTGCTGGACACCGGCGAGCGCTCGGCAAACGGCTACCCGCTGATGGTGATCCGCTTCCTCTCCACCGAAGAGGCGGAACAGCTGCCGGCGGAGCTGATCGCCAGGCTGGGCATCCGGTTCGAGACCGCCGAGTCCGGCGAGGGGACGGATATCTACCCGGTCTTCTCCATCGAGGGCTATCTGCGGGAGTGGCCCATCGCCTGACCTTATCCATGCCGAAAAGCCTGGCCTTCGGGCCGGGCTTTTTTGCGAAAAAAATAACGGCCGTCCCCGTGGGGAAGGCCGTCTGAGGGCAGATTCTTTTTACATCAGCGGGGCCACCAGCCGCAGGAGTTTGGCCAGCAGCCGGCGGGGCAGCGGGAGAGACTCCATCTCCTCCAGCGTCACCGGGCGGCAGACCTGGAGCGTCTGAAGGATATCCTCCTTCACCGAACGGGCCATCTCCTGCTGGTAGAACACCACGCCGCACTCGAAGTGGAGGTAAAAGCTGCGGTAGTCCATATTGGCGGTGCCGACAATGGCCACCTCGTCATCGGAGCAGAACATCTTGGCGTGGATGAAGCCGGGGGTGTACTCGTAGATCCTGACACCGGCCCGGATCAGCTGGGCGTAAAACGACCGGGTGACAATATGCACATACCACTTGTCCGGGATGGCGGGGGTGATGATGCGCACATCGATGCCGCTCTGGGCGGCGATGGTCAGGGCGGTGACCATCTCGTTGTCCAGGATCAGGTAGGGGGTGGTCATATAGACATACTTGTTAGCCCGGTTGAGGATCTGCATATAGGCGTTTTCCGAGACATTCTTGTTGTCCAGCGGACTGTCCCCAAAGGGCTGCACAAAGCCCCTGCCCGGGCGGTCATCGGTCGGGCGGTAGCGGTCGATGTCGTTCTCCACCGTGGTGGTGAACTGCCACATCATCAGGAACATCAGCGTCAGGTTCCACACCGCCTTGCCCCGGAGCAGCACCGCCGTGTCCTTCCAGTGGCCGAAGCGCTCATAGGCGTTGATGTACTCATCCGCCAGGTTGATGCCGCCGCAGAAGCCCACATTGCCGTCGATTACGGTGATCTTGCGGTGGTCCCGGTAGTTCATCGCCATATTGAGGTGGGGGCGGAAGGGGTTGAACACCGCCGTGCGGATGCCCGCCTTCTCCAGTGTGGAGCGGTAGTTGCCCGGGAGCTTGTTGAGGGTGCCCACATCGTCGTAGAGCACCCGCACCTCGACGCCGGCGGCCGCCTTCTTCTTGAGAATATCCAGCACCGAATCCCACATCAGCCCCTCCTGGAGGATGAAGTACTCGAGGAAGATGAACTTTTCCGCCTTTTTCAGCTCCTCCTTCAGTGCCTCAAAGAAGGCCTCGCCGATGGGGTAGTACTCCCCGTCGGTGCCGTCCCACACCGGAAAGCCGGAGACATTTTCGATGTAGGCGCTCTCGGTGCCGAGGTTCTCGTTCTCGCCGGCCAGCCGGGCCTGGCAGGCGGGATCCCGCCCGACCTGGCGGATGGTGGACTCATAGAACTGCTCCACCCGGGCCTTGAGGCCGTCCGGCGTACGCTGGTTGCCGAACATCAGATAGAACAGCCCGCCGAACACCGGCATCACCGTGATCAGCAGCACCCAGGTGAGCTTGTAGGCGGGGTTCTTCTCGCCGGCGACCACCCAGACGCTCACCGCCGCACTGAGCACCACCAGAATGGGATAGGTGTAGACAAACTGTCCCTCCAACAGCACCAGCAGTGCCATCAGGAAGGCCAGCTGCAGCAGGATCAATACCCCGATGATGACCATCCGGCTGAAGAGGATATTCAGGATCTTGCGCACCGAGATCTTCTGGCGCAGGGTGCGCCGGTCGTGCTCCCGCTCTGCCCGTGTTTTCATCCCTTCACTGGTTCCTCCTGTCTCTTTCTTACTGCTAAACTATTGACAGCATACCACTATCCCCCGCCAAAATCAACCAAAGGAGTGTGAACAATGTCAAAATTCCGCTCCATAGAAGGCTTTTTTGTAAACACTGTGTTACGGGGAAAAAATTCCTGATTTTGCGCCGAAACTGTGTTATACTGAAGCCATCGGGCCCTGCCCGCACGAACCCAGCAAAGGAGAACACCAATGGCAGCACAGACAGAACCCATCACCTTTGATGCAATCAAACACAATGAGGACATCCGCGAATACATCCGCCGCGCCGACCGCAACCTGGCGGCCATGGGCTATACCAAGCACGCCTTCGGCCATGTGACCAAGGTGGCGGAGGGCGCCGCCGAGATCCTTTCGGCGCTGGGCTACGATGAGCGCACGGTGGAGCTGGCCCGCATCGCCGGCTTCCTGCACGACATCGGCAATGCGGTCAACCGGTCGGACCACGCCCAGTCCGGGGCGCTGATGGCCTTCCAGCTCCTCACCGGGCTGGGAATGCCCGCCAAGGAGGTGGCCTATGTGGTCTCGGCCATCGGCCACCACGACGAGGGCACCGCCTTCCCGGTGAACGCCATCGCCGCCGCCGTCATCCTGGCGGACAAGAGCGATGTGCGCCGCAGCCGGGTGCGCAACAAGGATATGGCCACCTTCGACATCCACGACCGGGTCAACTACGCAGTGGAAAAATCCTCGCTGGTGCTCAGCCGCAGCGCCGGAACCATCTCACTGAATCTGTCCATCGACACCCACATCTGCGCGGTAATGGACTACTTCGAGATCTTCCTCACCCGCATGATGCTCTCCAAACGGGCGGCGGAACACCTGGGGCTGACCTTCAAGCTGGAGATCAACGGCACCCAGTTTTTATAAGGATTGCACCCTTCTGACAAAAAAACACCCCGTCATGGGGTGTTTTTTTCTCTGCCGGTTTTCCTCCGGGAGAAGAGGGCGGCAGTGCGCCGGGCGCTGCGGCTTCTGCGGCGGGCGGTCTCCTCCGGGTCCGGGCACCAGACGCCATCCACAGAGCGCAGGCAGTCCCCTTCCCGGATCCCATCGGGCAGCCGCGCCAGCTCCACCTCCAGCCGGCCGTCGGGGCCCTCCAGCACCGCCAGCCGGCCCTCGATGCGGTCGACGGCGTACACCGGCCCGCTCACATCAGCACCTCAGAGGTGCCGTTTTCGGTGGTGACGGTGAGAGAGACCCCATCGGTTGCCACCACCACGGCGCCGTCCAGATCGGTGCGGTAGATGGGGCCATAGGGCTGCAGCCGTTCCAGCGTCTGGCCGGTGGGATGGCCGTAGGAGTTGCCCGTCCCGACCTCAATAACCGACGCCGCCGGGCTCACCGCCGCCAGAAAGTCCTCGGTGGAGGAGGTGGAGGCCCCGTGGTGGCCGACCTTGAGCACATCGGCGTCCAGGTCCGCCCCGGCTTCGAGCAGATCCTGCTCCGCCTCCCGCTCCATATCCCCGGTGAACAGGAAGCTGCGCGCCCCGGCGTCCACACGGCAGACCACCGAGGTCAGATTCAGATCGTCGTAGTCGGTCAGCGGGCCCAGGATGGTCAGCGTCACACCGCCGCCAAGGTCGTAGACCGCGCCGGGCGCTGCGGCCTCGACGGCGGTCTCCGGGCTCTCCTCCAGGGCGGTGAGCAGGTTTTCATAGACCCGGGTGGTGGGCACCATCGAGTCGGGCAGCGCCGTCATTACAAAGGTGTCCACCGGCAGCGCCTCCACCACCGCGGCCATCCCGCCCATGTGGTCCGAGTGCATATGGGTGGCAATGACCAGGTCCAGCTCCTCGACGCCATAGTCCGCCAGGTCGTCCACCACCGTCTGGCCGTACTCCACCTCACCGGCGTCGATGAGGATGTTCTGCTCCCGGGTGCGCAGCAGGATGCTGTCCCCCTGCCCCACATCGAGGAAGGTCACCTCCAGCAGCCCCTCTACCGGCTGCACCTGGCTGCCGGCGGGAAGGGAGCCCGGCTCCTCAAGACAGCCGGACTGGAGCAGTCCGACTGCGGCGATCAGCAGCGCCGCTATGACAGCCGCCGGGCCTTTTCGCATTTTACGGGGGAATTTTCTCTTTGCCATCGTGTTCCGACTCCTTTGGGGCTATTCGCTCTTCTGCAGTTTCATCTCGTACCAGCGCTCCTTGGTGATGAGCACCTGGCGGGGCTTGGAGCCCTCGAAGGGGCCGACGATCCCCATCTGCTCCATCTCGTCCACCAGCCGGCCGGCCCGGGCATAGCCCACCTTGAGCCGCCGCTGGATCATCGAAGTCGAGGCCTGACCGGCCTCCACCACGCACTCGATGGCGTCCATGATCAGGTCGTCCTGTTCGTCGAAGCCGCCGCCGTCGTCACTCGACTTGGAGCCCTTCTCGGCGGGGATGTTCTTTTCGATCTCCTCCATGACCTCGTTGTCGTAGGCGTGGGTCTGGCCCTCCTTGATGAAGTCCACCACCCGCTCGACCTCCTGGTCGGAGACAAAGCACCCCTGCACCCGCTGGGGCTTGGCGGCACCCACCGGGGCGTAGAGCATATCGCCGCGGCCGAGGAGCTTTTCGGCGCCGCCGGCGTCCAGAATGGTGCGGGAATCCACCTGGGAGGAGACGGCGAAGGCGATCCGGGAGGGGATATTCGCCTTGATAACGCCGGTGATGACATCCACCGACGGCCGCTGGGTAGCGATGACCAGATGCATACCCGCCGCACGGGCCATCTGAGCCAGCCGGCAGATGGCATCCTCCACATCCTTCGGGGCGGCCATCATCAGGTCGGAGAGCTCGTCGATGATGATGACGATCTGAGGCAGCGTGGGCAGGGTGTCGCTCTGGCGGGCCAGTTTGTTGTAGCCCTCCAGGTCCCGGACATTGTTCTCGGCGAAGGTGCGGTACCGCTTGAGCATCTCCCCCACCGCCCAGTTCAGGGCTCCGGCGGCCTTCTTCGGGTCGGTGACCACCGGCACCAGCAGATGGGGGATGCCGTTGTAGACGCCCAGCTCCACCACCTTCGGGTCGATCATCAGCAGCTTGACCTCCTCGTCGGTGGACTTGTAGAGCAGACTCATGATGATCGAGTTGATGCACACCGATTTGCCCGAGCCGGTGGCGCCGGCGATGAGCACATGGGGCATCTTGGCCAGGTCGGCCAGAACGATGTTGCCGGCGATATCCCGGCCCAGCGCCACTGTCAGCCGGCTTTTCGCCTCGACAAAGGCGCCGGTGTCGATGACCTCCCGGAGGGTGACGGTGGCGATGTCCCTGTTGGGCACCTCGATGCCCACCGCCGCCTTGCCGGGGATCGGGGCCTCGATGCGCACGCCGGAGGCCGCCAGATTGAGGGCGATGTCATCCGCCAGGCCGGTGATCTTGCTGATCTTGACGCCGGCGGAGGGCTGCAGCTCGTACCGGGTCACCGCCGGGCCCCGGCTGATGTCCACGATACGGGTCTGCACCCCGAAGCTCTGGAGGGTATCCACCAGGCGCTGGGCGTTCTGGCGCAGCTGCTCGTTGTCGGCGGACAGGTTCCGGGGCTGGGGCTCACTGAGCAGCGTGATGGACGGGAAGATATACGGCCGCTGTTCCGCCTCCCGGGCAGGTGCATCGGGCGCCGGATCCGGTTGGGCAGGGACCTCCGGGGCCGGTGACACCGGCGCCGGGGCGCTCACCGGTGTGGCCGGACGGGCGGCCTCCCGGGCAGCGGCCTGCTTGGAGGCCATGCGGCGGATGATCTCGTCGATGTAGGCGTTGTCCGGCTCGGCGGGCACCTCGATGCCCTCCTCCGGCTCGGGCTCCTCCTGTACGGGAGCGGGCTCGTCCACCGGCAGCTCCGGCAGCTCTTCCCCGGGGAGAGGCTCCGGCTCAGGGGCACTCTCAAACCGTTCGGCGGTGGAGGCCGGCACCGGCTCCTTCTCGATGTCGAGATCCACCGGCCGGGCAGCAGCCGGTTCATCCGGCGAGAAGAATCGCCGGGCGGCCCGGGCCAGCCCCGCCCGGGCGTTGGCGGAGGCCTGGGCCGCCGCCTCGGCCTCCTCCTCGGCCAGCGGGTCGGCGGCCGGAGCGGTGGGCATCGGCACATCGATGTTGAAGCTCCTGCGACGGCTCTCCCCGTCGGCGATGCGCTGGCTGAGGGTGTCCACCGCGCCGTTGTAGGCGTCGGAGACCTTCTTCGCCGGCTTTTCCACCACGCCGGAGTAGAGCCGGCCCAGCGTGGAGCCGGTGAGGAACATCAGATCGAGGAAGATGCCCAGTGCCAGGATTACCAGCGCGCCGGTGCGCCCGCAGGCGGAGAGCAGCGGCACCCCAAGGGCGGCGCCGATGAGACCGCCGCCGCTGTGGTCGATGCCCGCCTGATAGAGTTCGGCGATGACGGCAAGGGGCTCCTCCGCCTCCGGCAGTCCGCCAAGGGCCACCTGCAGCACCGCGGCGATGAGCACCGCCAGCAGCACCAGCAGCGCCGCATGGCTGCGGAAAAGGCCGTGCCGCTGCTCCGAGGCCAGGGTGGCCGCCAGATACACCGGAATAAACACCGCCGCGGCAGCGGTGAGCCCGAGCAGCCCATACAGCGCCTGATGGGCGGCGTTCCAGATCCCCTCCCCGGGGATAAAGGCCAGTGCCAGCAGCAGCAGTCCTGCCGCCAGCAGCACCACCGCCCGCATCTGCCGCTGGGCCCGCAGCCGGGCCTCCCTGGCCTTGGCGCTCTCCCG
>CAJFQR010000033.1 GCA_904419105.1 Candidatus Avimicrobium faecavium | reverse complement strand
TAGAGGTTGCGCTCGATGTTGGTGGCGTCGACGATGTCGATGATGCCGTCCGGCTCACCGCTGAGCAGGTAGTCGCTGGTGACCACCTCCTCCATCGTATAGGGAGAGATGGAGTAGATGCCCGGCAGGTCCACCACCCGGGCACCGTCGCTGTTGCGGATGACGCCCTCTTTTTTGTCGACGGTGACGCCGGGGAAGTTGCCCACATGCTGGTTGGAGCCGGTGAGCTGGTTGAAGAGGGTGGTCTTGCCGCAGTTCTGGTTGCCGATGAGTGCAAAGATCATCTCTCCCGGCCTCCCTTCTCCTCCGGCAGGAGCTCCACCGTGATTTTGGCGGCGTCCTCCTTGCGCAGCGTCAGCTCATAGCCGCGGATGCGGATCTCGATCGGGTCCCCCAGCGGGGCCATCTTGCGCACCATCAGCGCGGTGCGCGGGGTAATGCCCATATCCAGCAGCCGCCGGCGCAGCGCACCCTCGCCCCCCACCGCGGTGACGACGGCGCTCTGGCCGATCTTCATATCGTTCAGTGTCATGCTCTGCCCCTCCTCGGATCTGTCCGGCCCGCCGGCGGAAAAGCGGCCGGCGCAATTTAGCCTTAACTAACATTGTAGCCGCACCCCGCCCCTCTGTCAAGCGAAAGGAGAGGGGGGGCGGGGCAGCTTTGATCAGTTTTACAGTTTATATTAGTTATGACAAATCGTTTTTGTACAGTGCGACAGAGGAGCCGCTCAGAAATAGGTGACCTGCACCCGCTTGCCCATCTTCCGGAGCAGCTCGGCCAGCTCGTCGATGAGGCCCATCTTGATGACGATGGAGATGGGCAGGTCGGGGTTCTGGTGGGCGGGGTTGATGGCCCGGCCCACATAGAAGGCGATGTCGGTGGCCTCCTCAAAGAGGACCTTTGCCAGGCGGGAGGCGCCGTCCTTTTTCCTCTCCCAGGCGTCGGACCGGGCGCTGTCCGCCAGGTAGTCCCGGGCGAGCTTGAGCACCCGGCCGATGGTGATGACCCCCTCGGTGACCAGGTCGATGCCCTCGATCCTGGCCGTCGGCGGGATCTCCGGGTCGAAGTAGTCGATGCTGGGGATCAGCGGCTTGCCGAGGGCCCTGGCCACCAGGTTGGAGGTGGTGCCGCCGCAGGCCACCCGTTTGGCCTCCCCGTCCATCAGGGCGGCCACCGCTTTCTCGTCGTCCTCCGGGTGCTCCGGCGGGCCGATGAGCACCTTGACCTGCTGGCGGCGGCGCACCCGGATGGCGGCCACGGTGGTATCGTCGCCGGGGGCACGGCCATACAGCCGGTCGCACTCGTCCACCAGCAGGGCGCAGGCCGCCTTGGCGGTGAGTTCCGGTTCGTAGTTGGCCTCGAGGTAGTCGATGATGTTGTCCCGCTGCCAGCCGTAGTTGTACTGGATGCCGACGCCGGCAAAGGGCACGCCGTCGCTCATCGCGACGAAGATGTCGTTGGGTTTGGTTTCAAAAACGGTCTTGCAGACCTTTTTGCCGTCGATGAGCAGCTCCTCCTGGGGGTAGTGCAGCGAGACGCCGCCCCGCAGGAAGATCACCGACGGGTTGTCATACTGGAGCAGCGTGAGGACGCCGTCGTCCGCCACCTGCATCACGGTGAAGGTGGAGTAGGCCACCCCCTTGTCCCGGCTGATGGGCAGCGTGCGGGCCACGGTGCGCACGCACTCCTCCACCGGCATCCCGCTGTCCATCATTGTGGCCAGGATCTTGGAGGTGAGGGTGGAGAGGATGTTGGCCCGGACGCCGCTGCCGAGGCCGTCGGCCAGCACCAGCGTGGTGGTATCCCCGTGGCGGATGATCTCCACCCGGTCGCCGCAGAGCTCCTCCCCCTTTTTGTTCAGGCTGACGAAGCCGACTTCGGTGGTGAGTCCCCGCATGGTCAGCCCTCCTCTCCCGGGTCGATGGTGTCCTTGAGACGGGTGAGGGCGATCTTGGTCTCGGCGGTGGTTTCGCCCAGCAGCGAGGCGATCTCCTGGGCCACCCGCATCTGCTTCTCGATGACCCTGTCCGCCAGCTCGGCGGTGCGACGGCGCTCCTCGTCCAGGCGCTTCTCCCGGCGGGTCTCCTCGGTAATGTCCTTGATGATGCTGATGACCAGGTTGTACTCCGGGTCGAAGGCGATGGTCTCCTCGACGAACTTGTCGTAGTCGGCCAGGTAGTGGCGGGTGGCGCCGCCGGAGCGTTCCCCGCCGATGGCCTGCAGATACTCCACCGGGCCGAGGATGGTGTCGATGGGCAGCCCCACCAGCTCCCGGGCACTGCCCATGCCGAAGAGCCGGGCCGCCGCCTCGTTGGCCTGCTGGATGATGAGCTTGGTGTCCATGGCCAGGATGGCGTTGGGGGTATTGTCCAGGATGGCGCCGGAGAAGCTCTCCGCCTTGGCCTTGAGGAAGGGCAGGCACATGGTCAGATCCGCCTTGCCCTGGCAGACGGCAATGGCCTTCTCCCGGCAGGTGGGATAGCCGCAGGTGCCGCAGTTGAGCTCGTCCTCCGGGCGGAATTTGCCCAGCTTGTGCAGCACCTCCTCGATGGCGGCCTCACCAGGCATGACCTCGCCGGTGCCCAGATAGGAGAAGGTCTTTTTCAGGTCGTCCGCCGGCCGGTCGGAGAAGTCTGCCCCGCTCCTGCCGCCGTAGTGGTCCACCCGGGTCTTGCAGGTGATCGGCTCCCGGTGGTAGCGGTGCATCACCGGCCCGCCGATGCAGCTGCCCTCACAGGCGTTCATCTCCACGAAGCAGTTCTCCATGCCGCCCCGCTCGATCTCCTCGAGGGCGTCCATGCAGCGGCGCAGGCCGTCGATCGGGATATAGGTGAAGTCCGCCTGCTGGTCCATCGACTTGATGATGCCGCCCGGCGTCGGGAAGAAGCGGCTGCGGGCCTCGGTGCCGTCCAGCGCCCCGCTCTCCCCAAGGGGGACGCCGGCCTCCTGGAGCCAGTCGGTGAGCTCATCGAAGGTGAGCACGCAGTCCACCTGGCCGCAGCGCTCGGCCTCGTCCTTTTTCGAGACGCAGGGGCCGATGAACACCACCGCCGCCCCGGGCATCCGGGCCTTGATGGACTTGGCGTGGGCCACCATCGGGGAGTCCACCCTGGCCAGGTACTGGAGCGCCCGGGGGTAGCGCTTCTGGATCAGCAGGTTGACGCTGTGGCAGCAGGAGGAGATGATCAGCCGGTGCTCACCGGAGGCGATCATCCGCTCGTACTCGCTCTTGACGATCCGGGCGCCCCGGGCGGTCTCCTCCACCTCGGCAAAGCCGAGGGCGGTGAGGGCCCGGCGCATCTCCGCAAGGCCGGACACCGGGAAGTCGGCGATGAAGGACGGGGCCAGGCTGACCACCACCGGCCGCCCGGAGGCAATCAGCGCCTTGGCCCGGGCGGTATCCGAGCGGATCTCCTTGGCGCTCTGGGGGCAGACCACATAGCAGTGCCCGCAGTAGACGCACTCGTTCTCGACGATCTGGGCCCGGTTTTCCGCAAAGCGGATCGATTTGAGGGCACACTCCCGGATGCATTTGTAGCAGCTCTTACAGTCCTCTTTTTTGAGGAGGAGAAGTTCACTCATGTTGCAGCGCTCCCATCACATAGCGTTCAAAGTTCTCGGCGGCGTTTTGACCATTCCAGCCGGTGGTGACCGTCTCCCCGACCCGGACACAGACCCCCTCGGTGCAGCGCCCGGTGCAGAAGGAGCCCTTGAGGGCGACCCGGTCCTCCAGACCGCGCTCGGCGACGAGCCGCTGGAGCGCCTCGATGACCTCCCGGGACCCCTTGAGATGGCAGGAACTGCCGATACACACAAACACATCCATACTGCAGCCTCCCTTTCGCCGCCATGCCGGCGAAGATTCGTTATAATATTAACAATACTGGTATGATACCACAAACCGTCGTCCGGCGCAAGGCGGCGCGCCGCGTCCCTGCGAAAAGACCCTCTCACCCATACCTCCAAAACCGGGGTTCTGTTGCAAAAAAATGCAACATTTCCGGGCGGCTTGAAAAGAAATTGGGGAAATTCTGTGTTCTTCACAAATAAAGCGATAAGTCATCGGTTAAAATTGTGCAAAATATGGGCAAAAATCGGGCTCAGATCTCCCCAAGATAGGTGAACCGGGGCACCGGCGAGCCGTCCGCCAGGACGGTCTGCTGCCACATGGCCGCCGGGCGGACCCAGAGGCCATAGTCCCCATAGAGGGCCCGGTAGACCACCAGCTCCTCCCCGGTCTCGCTGTGGCGGGCGGTGCCGAGGACCTGGTATTCACCGCCTTTGAAGTGGCGCCAGCGGCCGGTGCGGATGGTGCCGGAGGCCGCCCGGCGGCGGAAGATGCCGAGACCCTTGGGGCAGTTGTCATAGTATTCCACATGGTCCAGGTGAAAGCCGAGAGTGTTCTGGGCGCGGACCGAGGCGGTATTGTCCAGCTTGACATAGTTGACGATCTCCTCGGCGTCCAGCAGCTCCACCGCCATCGAGAAGGAGCGGGCGATGAGCTCGGTGGCATACCCCCGGCCCCAGAAGGCCGGGCCGAGGTAGACGGTCTCCTCGCAGTCGCGCTCGCCGTAGCGCTTTAAGAGGAACACACCGGCGAAGGCGCCGCTCTGCCGTTCCAGCACGGCGAAGGGGTAACACTCCGGGGCGGACAGGTACCCCCGGAGGACGCCGGCGGCGGCCTCGGTGTCCGGCTGGACGCCGCAGTAGAGGGCGGAGGCCACCCGTTCATCGCAGAGCAGCGCCGCCACCTCCGGCAGGTCCTCCATCGTCAGCGGGCGCAGACGCAGCCGCTGGCTCTCGTAGATTCCATAGCTCATAGGTCGATCTCCAGTCCCACCGGGCAGTGGTCGCTGCCGTAGATGTCGGTGTAAATGCTTGCCTCCCGGATGCGGCCGGCGGCGTCCTCCGAGACGAGGAAGTAATCGATGCGCCATCCGGCGTTCTTCTCCCGGGCTTTGAAGCGGTAGCTCCACCAGCTGTAAATGCCCTCGGCGTCGGGGTAGAGGTGCCGGAAGCTGTCCACAAAGCCGCTGGCCAGCAGCTCGGTCATCTTGGCACGCTCCTCCGGGGTGAAGCCGGCGTTCTTCACATTGGTCTTTGGGTTTTTGAGATCGCGCTCCGAATGGGCGACATTCATGTCCCCGCACACGATGACCGTCTTTTTCTCCCGGAGGGACGAGAGGTAGTCCCGGAAGGCGTCCTCCCAGCGGCAGCGGTAGTCCAGCCGGGCCAGCTCGGCCTGGGAATTGGGGGTGTAGACATTGACCAGGTAGAAACCCGGGTATTCAAGGGTGATGACCCGGCCCTCGTGGTCGTGCTCATCGATGCCAAGGCCGTAGGTGACCGCCAGCGGCTCCTCCCGGGCGAAGATGGCGGTGCCGGAGTAGCCCTTCTTTTCGGCGCTGTTCCAGTACTGGTGGTAGCCGGGGGCCTCCACCGTGGCCTGGCCGGGCTGCATCTTGGTCTCCTGGATCGAGAAGAAGTCGGCGTCCGCCTCCCGGAAGAAGTCGAGAAAACCCTTGTCCAGGCAGGCCCGCAGGCCGTTGACATTCCATGAGATGAATTTCATCGTTGGTCCCTCCCTGCCGCCAGCGGCGGCCGTGATGTGATGTGATCATTATACAACATTTTCCGCCGCCGCTCTGTGACAGGCGCACAAAAAATCCCCTTGGTATCCCGCACAAAAATCACCCCGTAAATCTGTGCAAAACCCCCGATATCCCCCAAACAGGTGACAAAGGTGAAAATTCATGCTACAATGAGGAGTATGAAATTTTCACGACTGCCCTATGGAGGAACTGCTATCATGCAAAAGATCGTTTCCGGCGTAACGGCGCTGGCTGCCGCCGCGCTGTCCGTCTCCACCGCCTTTGCGTCCACTGCCTATGAGCGCCAGCAGCAGGCTCTGCCGCTGTTTGAACGGGATCACCTGATCGCCGAGCCGGGGCTGCTGGTGGTGGCCATCCTGCTGGCTGTCTACCTGGTGTGGAAGCTGCGCCGGGATATGCGCAAGCGGGAGGAAGAGGATAAAAAGTACCGCGCGATGATCGCCGAGGCGGAGCGGCTGCAGGCCGAAGAGGACGAGGCTCAGGCCGACGAGGTCATGGACGCCGCCCTGGACATTGACGATGAGGACGCCGATGCCGGGGAGAACGAAGGCATCAACGAGGCCGAAGGGACCGCCGAACCCACCGAAGCGGAGAAGCCCGTCAACTGACCGACCAAAAAAGCCGCCGGAGCCCGGCGGCTTTTTTCATGGGAAGGGGTCAGGCTTCCGGCGAAGCAGGGGCACGGCGGCGCAGCAGGGCGCCGGGGCTCACCTCCATGGCCAACAGCGACAGGAAGATGATCGCTCCGCCGGCCACCAGGTTGACGGTGAGCGGCTCATAGCCCATCAGCACCGAGAAAGTGCTGCCGAGCACTCCCTCGCAGCCAAGGATGATGGCCGCCCGGGCCGGCGGGGTGTGCTTCTGGGCGAAGGTCTGGGCAAAGAAGCCATAGGCCGAGCTGAACAGCCCGAGGTAGGCCACCGGCAGGAACCCCGCCCGAAGGTCCGCCAGCGGCAGGGCCTCCCGCTCGAACAGCAGCGTGTAGACGATGCCCAGCACAGCGGCGGTGGCCATCTGCAGGAAGGTGAGCTTCTGCACCTCGATGAGGCCGGCGATGCGGCCGAGATAGGCGATGTGCAGTGAGAAGGCCACCGCGCAGGCCAGAACAAGCAGGTCACCGGTGGAGAAGCGCAGCCCCTCCTCCGGCGAGAGGGTGAGCACCGCCGCCCCGACCAGGCAGCCGAAGGCCACCAGCAGCGTCTTGCCGGTGGGGCGCTGCCGGAACAGCGCCCAGCCGAGGAAGGGCACGATGATGACATTCAGCGAGGAGAGAAAAGCGGTATTGGACGGGGTGGTGCCCCCCTGCCCCATGATCTGCAGCAAAAAGGCCACCCCGAGCATGCACCCGGCCAGGATACCCAACAGGGCGTCCCGAGGGGTGATGGTGCGCAGCTGTTTGTGAAAGGCGACGCCCATCACCGCCGCGGCCAGCGAAAAGCGCAGCGCCACCATCAGCCCGGAGCTGATGTGGGCGTCTATGGCCATCTGTGTCATCGGGAAGCCCATGCCCCAGATCAGGGCCACCGACACCAGCATCAGATCCGAAATCCGCTTCATGTTTCTCTCCTGCATAAAAAACCTCCTGTCATAGCTCCCGGCCGCCGTCTCATGAAAACGCGCCCGGGCGGCGGCCTGGGCGTGGTCTGTGTGTTGCTCTTTCCTCTTATTATAGTGGAGATCCGCCGGGAGGACAACCCCCTCCACCACAAGAAAAGGCATCGTCGGGCTTATAAAGCACAACATATCGTGGTTTCTCTCCCACCTATCGCTGACCGGCCGGGGCGAAGCCCCAATAGGTTGGGGCTCGTCCGAAATATTATAAGTATTTATTATATCATTTATTATAAAGATATATTTTATTTATACTGTCTTTTCTGCTACAATAGGAGGTGTCCCGCGGCAGCCGGGTAAGACACCCGCTGCCGCAGAGAAGGCAGCATTTTGGGAAGAATAACCAACGCTGAGATAAAAAGGAGAGTTTTCACCATGAGAACCATTGGTACAGTGTCCCGCGGCGTCCGCGCGCCAATCATCCGGCAGGGGGACGACATCGCCCAGATCGTCATCGACTCGGTGCTCGAGGCGGTGAAGGAGGAGAACATCACGCTGCATGACCGCGATGTCATCGCCGTCACCGAGGCGGTGGTGGCCAGAGCCCAGGGCAACTACGCCTCCGCCGATGATATTGCCGCCGATGTCCACCAGAAGTTCGGGGACAACGCCTTTGGCATCATCTTCCCGATCCTGAGCCGCAACCGCTTCTCTGTCTGCCTGAGCGGTATCGCCAGGGGAGCCGCACTGGGCGCCGGCAAGGTGACGCTGATGTTCTCCTTCCCGTCGGACGAGGTCGGCAACCCGCTGGTGAGCTACGACCAGCTGGACGAAAAGGGCATCGACCCCTGGACCGATGTGCTCGACCTGGCCCGCTACCGGGAACTGTTCGGCGAGAACAAGCACCCCTTCACCGGCGTGGACTATGTAGCCTACTACTCCGACCTCTGCCGGGAGGCCGGCGCCGAGGTGGAGGTTCTCTTCGCCAACGACCCGCGGGAGATCCTCAAGCACACCAAGTATGTGCTCACCTGCGACATCCACACCCGCGCCCGCACCAAGCGCCGCCTGAAGGCCGCCGGCGCCGAGCTGGTGCTGGGTCTGGACGACATCCTCACCGCCCCGGTGAACGGCAGCGGCTGCAACGAGCGGTTCGGCCTGCTGGGCTCCAACAAGGCCACCGAGGACACGGTGAAGCTCTTCCCGAGAGACTGCCAGGACGTGGTGGAGAAGATCCAGGCGGGCATCCTTGCGGCTACCGGCGCCCATGTGGAGACGATGGTCTATGGCGACGGCGCCTTCAAGGATCCGGTCGGCGGGATCTGGGAGCTGGCCGACCCTGTGGTCTCCCCGGCCTACACCTCCGGCCTGGAGGGCCGCCCGAATGAGCTCAAGCTCAAGTATCTGGCGGACAACGACTTCGCCGATCTGTCCGGTGAAGCCCTCAAGGAGGCCATCCAGGATTCCATCCGGGCCAAGGACCACGACCTCACCGGGGATATGGCCTCGGAGGGCACCACCCCCCGCCGCCTCACCGATCTCATCGGCTCGCTGTGTGATCTGACCAGCGGCAGCGGCGACAAGGGCACCCCGATCATCCTGATCCAGGGATACTTTGACAACTACGCCATGTAAGTGCGGCAGCAGAGATCCTGCAACGGAAGCCGTATAAATAAAAGAGCCCTTCGCCGGACGGCGAGGGGCTTTTTTGTCAGCTCTCAGCGGAAAAGACCGAGGTGAGCTGCCGGGCGGCACCGGGCGGGGAATAGTCCCAGCGGTCCAGATGCTCCCCGGTGAAGAAATACCGGGGCGGCGCCGGAGGCCGGGGATCGTCATAGCTCTCGATGAGGATGAGCTTGACCTTCATCTTCTGGGGGCTCAGGCTTTTGACCGTCACCGTCGCCTGCTGGCCCGGCCGGACGCCGGAGCGGTATTCCGCCAGACCGGCAAGGTTGGGCATCAGCTCGACGAAGATGCCATAGTCCTCTACCGAGCGGACAACGCCCGGCACCGTCTCCCCCGGTGAGAAGAGGTCGGCGTTCTCCTGCCAGGTGCCGAGGAGCTCCCGGTGGGTGAGGGTGATGCGGTCCCGGTCGTCCCGGCCCCGGACCACTACCCGGAGATCCATCCCGACGGCAAAGCGATCCCCTGGGTGGGCGATGCGGGACACCGAGATGGTATCGATGGGCAGCAGCGAGGCCACGCCGCACCCGAGGTCCACAAAGGCACCGAAGGGCTCCAATCGGGTGACTCGGGCCGGGATCACATCGCCGGGGGCGAGCCGGGCCAGATATTCCTCCCGGCAGCGGAGCTGCGCCGCCCGGCGGGAGAGCACCGGCCGGGCCATACCGCTCCCGTCCAGCTCAAAGCCGGTAACGGTAAAACACACCGGCTTGCCCACCCGGGTGAGGACGGCGATCTCCCGGGTGGAGCCGTCCGCAAGGCCGGCAGCGGCCTCCTCACGGGGGATCACCCCCTGACAGAATCCAAAGTCCACAAAGAGGTCGTGGGCGGCATCGCAGCGCACCGCACGGCCCTCCAAGATGCGCCCCTGGCACATGGCGTCCTGCAGGCCCTGAAAACCGGAGGTGAATTTGCGGTTCTCCAGCGTGTCCATCCGGCGGCCTTCGGGCAGAAACTGATGGTTCATCTTTTATGCCTCCTCGCTTTTCGCGTCCGGCGGCAGGTGCCGCCTCGCTCCATCTATATTCGTGCGGAGGGCGGGCGATGCCGCAGGACGGAAAAAAATTGCGGAAATCCCTTGACAATCCTTCCCGGGCTTGCTATAATAATGAAGCTGTCAGTTGACGATGCCCGATTGTGTAAAGGTAGCACGACAGACTCTGACTCTGTTTGTCTGGGTTCGAATCCTAGTCGGGCAACCACAGCAAAACACGCGAACGCAAAAGTGTTCGCGTGTTTTTTTGTTTTGCAAGGCTTTCTTCACCGCCGGATGACAGCGGCGTACCGCTGTAGATTTTCCCAAAAAGGCTGCCGGAAACGCCCTTCGTGGCGCTGCACATAGGCCCGGCACGGCTCCATAGACTATCCCGAAAGGGGTTGAGCGTATGGACCCGCGCCGCAGGCTCCGGGAACGGGTGCCGTTCCTGCTCGGGGTACTTCTCTTTTTGGTGATCGCCAAGCTGACCCATTGATGGGCCCCCTTCCGGATGGTATACTAAGGAAAAAGGGGAAATCATTCCGGAAGGAGCGAAACGCAACAATGAGCTTCAAATATGTGAACACCGCCTCGCTGGAGGGCATGGACGCCCAGATCACACCGGTGCTGGATGGGACGCCGGTGTGCCGGCTGCCGCAGGTTCGGGCCCTCTACGCCGCCGCGGTCAAGCAGGGGCTGATGGAGAGCCGCCCGGGAGCGGTGAAGGGCTTCGTCCTCGGGTTCGAGGACGGGCTCAAGCACATCATCTTTGTCGATCTGGACGGCCGGTCCGACCGGCACAAGCTGATCACCGCCGCCGCTAAAGCCGCCCATCTGGCGGTGGAGGAAGGGGCCAATGATCTGTTCGTCCCGGTGGGCACCGCTCTCAGCGACGAGGAGGTCTCGCTGCTGTGCCAGGGGCTGGCACTGGGCAGCTACCGCTATGAGGCCTACAAGACGAAAAAGCGGGAGCGGGTAAAGTATACCATCTACTCCGAACGGGACTACACCGCCGCGGTGCAGAACGGCAAGATGCTGGCCGAGTGCGTGACACTGGCCCGGGATCTGATGAACGCCCCGCCCAGCGACCTGACGCCGGCGGCACTGGCCCAGCGGACGGCCGCCCAGGCGGAGCTGTGCGGTGTACCCTGTGAGATCCTGGACGACTACGCCATCGAGCAGCTGGGTATGGGGAGCTTCCTGGCGGTGGCAAAGGGCAGCGCCAACCCGCCCCGGCTCATCGTGCTGCGCTACAAAGGGGACCCGGACAGCGACAGTGTGGTGGCGTTGGTGGGCAAGGGGATCACCTTTGACTCGGGCGGATATGACATCAAGAACGACGAGGATATGCTGACAATGAAGTCGGATATGGGCGGGGCCGCCGCCGTCATCGGGGCCACACTGGCCATCGCCCGGGCGGGCATCAAAGCCAATGTGACCGCCGTGGTGGCCGCCTGTGAAAACCGGGTCTCCGGGGCCGCCTATCTGCCCGGGGATATCCTGCGCACCATGTCCGGCAAGACGGTGGAGGTCTACAACACCGACGCCGAGGGCCGTCTGACCCTGATCGACGCGGTGACCTATGCCGTCGAAAAGGAGAAGGCCTTCGCCGTCATCGACATCGCCACCCTCACCGGCGGGCAGGTGGTGACCTTCGGCAGCAAGTATACGGCACTGGTAAGCGACAGCCGGGTGCTGTCCGAGATGATCCAGAAGGCCTCCGGCGCCAGCGGTGAGCGGGTCTGGCCGCTGCCGGCGGACGAGAGCTTCCTTACGCCGCTGAAGGAGTCCGCCGTGGCCGACTACAAGAACGCCGGCACCAAGGGCGGCGGCACCATTGCCGCAGGGCTGTTCATCCGGGAGTTTGCCGAGGGGCGGCACTTTGCCCATCTGGACATCGCCGGGCCGGCCTTCCTCGAAGGGGAGGAGGACGGTCTGGCCGCCGGCGGCACCGGCTGCGGAGTCCGGCTGCTCTACCACACACTGCGATGCCTGGCCGAGTAACGCTGGCGCCGGAGGCGGTGCTGGCCCACCGGCTCCGGGCCCACCATCTGGACCGGCGGCTGCCCGCCGGAGAAGTGCTGTCTGCCGCCGGGGCCTGTGGTGTGCAGAACTCCCCGCCCGGTGCCTGGGAGACCGCCCTCTGGGCCCGCTGTGCCGATGTAAGCCGGGAGGGACTGCGCCGCCTCCTCGAGGAGGAGCGGGTGCTGCTCCAGGCCTGGAGCATCCGCGGGGTGCCGCTGGTCTTTCCGGCGGCGGAGGCGGGGGCTTTTCTCTCTGCACTGCTCCCCGCTCCCGGGGAAGAGCCCTGGATCTACACCCGGGGCATCGGGCTTGCCACCAACTGCCTTGGCATGAGCCAGGAGGAGCTCCTCCCGTTGGTACTCACCGCCGCCGAAGCGCTGCGGGAGGTGACGGTGACCGGCAAGGAGGAGCTGGACCGGTGCCTGGCCGGGCGAGTCCGCCAGCTGCTGCCCGCCGGTGTGCAGGAGCGCTGGGATGCCCCATCGATGTACGGCCGCCCGGACCGGCAGACGGTGGGCATGGCGGCGGTATCCTTCCTGCTGCGGCCCTGCGCCTTTGCCGGCCGGGTGGTGTTTGGCAGACGGGAGGGCACCTCTCCGACCTTCACTGCGCCGGAGCGCTGGCTCGGCGCTCCCCTGCCCACCGACCCCGACGGCGGGCGGAAACTGGTGAAAAAGTTCCTCCACTGCTATGGCCCGGCAACGCCGGCGATGTTCGGGAGCTGGCTCGGCTGTTCCCCTTCCCAGGCCAAACGGCTGTGGCAGACGGCCGCCGATGAGCTGCTGCCGGCAGCGTGCGATGGCCGGCGAGGCTGGATGCTGGAGGCCGACCGGGAGGACTATACCGGTGAGCCGGAGCCCCGGGCGCTGCTGCTCGGCGCCCACGACCCCTACCTGGATCTCCGGGACCGGGAGCGGATCCTGCCGGACACCGGACAGCAGCGCACCGTCTGGCAGACGGTGGCAAACCCCGGCGTCCTGCTGTCGGGCGGACGGGTGGCCGGCATCTGGCGCAGCCGGACCACCGGTCGGCGCACCGCCTTCACCTTCACCGCCTTCCGGCCCCTCAGCACCGAAGAGCGGGCGGCCTTCTGCCGGGAGGCGGAGGCACTGGCGGCCTTTCGGGGCAGTGAGGCCGGTACCATCGATTGGGAAGAAGGCGCATAGGAGACAAAAAAGCGGAGCGCAGGGCTCCGCTTTTTTCTTCCGGTCAATGCTCCTCCGGCAGCGAGGCGATGAGCGTCTCAGCGGCGAGGGTCAGCGCCCCGGCGAGGTTTGCAAGGTACACCACCTGGCCGAAGAGATCCCCGGCAGCGCCGCAGGCTGCCATTTTCTCCGCCAGGAGGACGGCCAGCTCCTGCTGGCTCTCCTTGACCTGCTCAAAATCCCGGTAGCGCGCCGCCACCCGTTCCCGATCATATCCCTCCGGCGAGGCGGCCAAACCCTCCGCCGCCAGCAGCCGGCGGATCTCCTCCAGCGACAGCGACCGCTTGAGGCACTGGAGCAGCACCAGCATTTTCAGATGCTCGGGGGTGTACTTCTTCCCGGTGGGCTTCGGGAGAAGCTTCTGCTTGGTGTAGTTGTTCACCATCGTCTTGGTCAGCGGCTTCTCCTCCGGACCGGTGCGCAGCCGCTCCCCGAGCAGGGC
>CAJFQR010000032.1 GCA_904419105.1 Candidatus Avimicrobium faecavium | reverse complement strand
ATGTTTGCCATACCGCCCTGAATGATCGGATATTGGGTGTTGATGATGTCGCGAATGTCCATTGTCGTTCCTCCTACCAAGTAAGGAGCAGAGAGCCCCAGGTGAGGCCGCTGCCAAAGCCCGCCAGCAGTACCGTGTCGCCCCGATGCAGGAGACCTTTCTCCTGCATCTCGCACAGGGCGATGGGAATGCTGGCCGCCGATGTATTGCCATAGAATTCGATGTTTTCATAGAACCGGCCAAGGTCGGTCTGCAGGTGCCGGGCGATGCTCTCAACGATGCGGTGGTTGGCCTGATGGCAGACGATATGGTCCACCTCATCGAGGGAAAGTCCGGCCTTATCCAGCAGCTTGCGGATGCTGGCCGGCACGGTGGAGACCGCAAAGCGGAAGACCTCCTTGCCGTTCATCGCCAGCGGAGCGGCGCTGCCGTCCTCCCGGCGGACCCCGGCGCTGAGCACCGCAAGGTCCCCGTTGCAGCCAAAATCGGCCACCGCGGCAGGGCCTTCGGCACTGACCACCGCCGCTCCTGCTCCATCCCCAAAGAGGATGCAGGTGCCCCGGTCGGTGTAGTCCACCGTGCGGGAGATGACCTCGGACCCGATGACCAGCCCATACCGGCCCTCCATACGGGAGAGAAGTCCCTCCGCCGTCGCCAGGCCATAGATGAAGCCGCTGCAGGCGGCATTGAGATCAAACGCCAGCACATCCTGCCCAAGCCCCAGCTCCTGCTGCACCAGACAGGCGGTCGATGGGGTAGCCTGATCCGGCGTGAAGGTGCACACCACCACCAGTCCGATCCGGTCCGGAGCGACCCCGGCCCGTTCCATCGCCTGCCTGGCAGCCGCAGCGGCGAGCGAAAGGGTGGTCTCCCCATGTGCGATGTGCCGCTGCCGGATCCCGGTGCGGGTGACGATCCACTCATCGTTGGTTTCCACCATGCGGGAGAGCTGCTCGTTGTCGAGGATGCCCTCCGGCAGGCAGGAACCCATTGCTATGATCTGCATATTCTTCGTCCTCCCGGCTGTCAGCCACGGCAATCGCCGATGGTCCTGAATTTTTTATACCGCTGCTGCCGCAGGGCACTACCGCTCTGAGCGGAAAGAGCCGCCACCTCGGTGGTGAGCTGCTCTTTCAGTTCGGCGTAAAAGGCGCCGCAGTCCCCGGCAAAACCGCTCTCCGGCTCACCGATGATCCGGTCACAGATGCCCGCTGCATACAGGTCCTGTGCGGTGAGGCGCATCAGTTCGGCCGCATCGGCGGCCCGGCTGCCGTCCTTCCAGAGGATGGCGGCAAAACCCTCCGGCGAGAGGACGCTGTACACGGCGTTTTCCAGCATCCAGAGGCTGTTGGCCACCGAGATGGCCAATGCGCCGCCGCTGCTGCCCTCCCCGGTGACGATCGAGATCACCGGCACGGTGAGCTCGCTCATCAACATGATGCTCTGGGCAATGGCCTCCCCCTGGCCGTGGCGTTCCGCCTCAAGGCCCGGGTAGGCGCCGGGGGTATCCACAAAGGTGATCACCGGCCGGCGGAATTTCTCTGCCTGGCGCATCAGGCGCATCGCCTTGCGGTAGCCCTCCGGCTGAGGCATCCCAAAGTTGCAGGCCACATTTTCCTCAAGGGTATGGCCCTTCATGTGACCGATGACCGTCACCGGCGTGTCACCGAGCATGGCAATGCCGCCAACGATGGACCGGTCGTCCATATCGCCGCGGTCACCGCGCTGTTCAAAGAAATCGGTAAACAGATGCTCGATGTACTCCCGGATGTTGGGGCGGTCCTTGTCCCGGGCAAGCTGCACCCGCTCATAGGCAGTACGCGTGGATTCAGTCATTCAGGGACACCTCCCCACTGTGAAGTTTCAAAAGCTGGATCAGCTTCTTGCGCATGGCTGCCCGGGGCACCACCTCGTCGACGAAGCCGCACTCCTGCTGGAACTCCGCCCGCTGGAAGCCCTCCGGGAGCTTCTGCTTGATGGTCTGCTCGATGACTCGGGGCCCGGCAAACCCGATCAGCGCCCCGGGCTCGGCGAGGATAATGTCGCCAAGGGAGGCAAAGGATGCGGTGACGCCGCCGGTGGTCGGGTTGGTAAAGACGCTGATGTACAGGCAGCCGGCCTCCCCCAGGCGGGCGATGGCGGCGCTGGTCTTGGCCATCTGCATCAGGGAGAAGATCCCCTCCTGCATCCGGGCGCCGCCGGAGGCGGAGAAGATAATCAGCGGGAGCTTTTTCTTGGCGGCGTACTCGGCCAGCCGGGTAATCCGCTCGCCGACGGCACTGCTCATGCTCCCCATGATAAAGCGGCTGTCCATCACGGCGATAGCCGCCTTGCACCCGCCGATACGGCAGGTCCCTGTGACCACCGCCTCCCGCAGGCCGAGCTTCTGCTCCAGGCCGGCGAGCTTCTCCTCATACCCCGGGAAGTCCAGCGGGTCGTTGGAGGTGACGGTGCGAAACAGCTCCCGGAACGAGCCCTCGTCCACGGTGGCGGAAAGCCGGTCCCGGACACCGAACACCCCATGGGCCCCACAGTAGGGGCAGACCCGGAGATTTTCCCGGTACTTGTGGGAGAGGATCGGCCGGCCACAGGCGGAACATTTGGTATAGAGGTCATCCGGCACCGGCTTCTCCTTCACCGGCCCCCGGTCCCCTCGAAACGCCCGGAAGAGGTCCAGCCGCTCCCGGCGTTTGGTAAACATATTCTTTTCCATCATTGCTTCAGCTCACTCAGATTCTTCTCCACAAAGGCTGTGGTAAACTGGCCGCGGACGAACTCCTCGTTGTGGAGGATATAGTATTGCAGATCGGTGTTGGTATCCACCCCTTCGACGATGAACTCCTCAAGGGCCCGGCGCATCCGGCGGATGGCCTCCAGGCGGGTATCGCCGTGGACGATGACCTTAGCCACCATCGAATCGTAATAGGGCGGGATCTCATAGCCCTGGTAGACAGCAGTATCCACCCGCACCCCGGGTCCGCCGGGGATGAAGAGACCCTCAATGCGGCCGGGACAGGGGCGGAAGTTCTCCTCCGGGCACTCGGCGTTGATGCGGCACTCGATGGCATGGCCGTTCAGGCGGATGTCCCTCTGCTCAAAGGGCAGTTCCTGACCGGCGGCGATGCGGATCTGCTCCTTGACCAGATCGATGCCGGTGACCATTTCGGTGACCGGGTGCTCCACCTGGACGCGGGTGTTCATCTCGATGAAGTAGAAGTTGCCCGCATGGTCCAGGATAAACTCCACTGTACCGGCGTTGCGGTAACCGGCGGCCTTTGCGGCCAGCACCGCCGCCTGCCCCATCTTCTCCCGGATAGCCGGGGTCAGGGCCTTGGACGGTGACGGGGACTCCTCGATCATCTTCTGATTGCGGCGCTGGATCGAGCAGTCGCGCTCGCCCAGGTGTACCACCTTCCCATAGTTATCCGCCAGGATCTGAAATTCTATGTGCTTGGGCTCGAGGATCAGCTTCTCCATATACACCGACCCGTCCCCAAAGCAGGCCTGAGCCTCCGATGAGGCGGTGAGGTAGGCGTTCTCCAGCTCCTCCCCGGAGAAGACCCGGCGCATACCGCGCCCGCCGCCGCCGGCAGAGGCCTTGATCAGCAGCGGATAGCCGATCTCCTCAGCGACCTGCCTTGCCTCCTCCAGCGAGGTGACGACGCCGTCCGACCCCGGCACCACCGGGACACCTGCCTGGATCATCAGGGCCTTGGCTGCCGCCTTATCCCCCATCTGCTCGATGACCTCGGCCGTCGGGCCGATGAACACCATGCCGCACTGTTCCACCAGCCGGGCAAACTCGGCGTTTTCGGACAGGAATCCATAGCCGGGATGCACGGCATCACAGCCCAGCCGAGTGGCAGCGCTGAGGATGTTCTGCATATTCAGGTAGCTCTCGGCGCCGGAGGCCGGGCCGATACAGACAGCGATATCCGCAAGATGCACATGGAGAGCGGCACTGTCGGCGGTGGAATAGACGGCCACCGACTCGATGCCCAGCTCCTTGCAGGCGCGGATGATGCGTACCGCGATCTCGCCGCGGTTGGCGATCAAAATTCTCCGGAACATCTCAATCCCTCTTCAGGTAGACCAGGGGCGCGCCAAAGTCCACCAGATCTCCATCCTGATGGACGATCTCGGTGACGGTGCCGTCAAAGGTGGCTGCGATCTCGTTCATCATCTTCATCGCCTCGACGATGCACAGGGTCTGCCCTCTTTTGACATGGTCGCCGACCTTGACAAAGGGCTCCGCCCCCGGCTTGGACGCCGCATAGAACACGCCCACCACCGGAGCGGTCACAGCCTCGGCACCCTGGCCGGCAGGCGCCTCCGGTACAGCGGCACTCTCTTCCTCAGCCGGGGATACGGAGGACACCGGCGCGGCGGCCACAGCCGGAGCGCGGTGCGGCGCGCGGTGCTCCGCTGCACCGTTTTCCTTGGACAGTACGATCGAAAAGGCCCCATCCTCCAGCTCCAGCCGGCAGATGTTCATTCCGTCAAAGGCCTCCATCAGCTCCTTGATCTCACTCAGTTTCATTTGGTACCTCTCTTTCCCTCCCACAGGGAGTGTGGTAGTCATAAACATTTTTGAACTTCAAAGTTAGTGACACAAAACAAGGTCTGCCGCCGATTGAGCGGCAGACCTGAGAAAGCTCTACTTGCTTTCGATCACACGGACCAGATCCCCTACCGTGCGCAGCGAGGCCTGCTCCTCCTCCGAAATGGAGATGTGGAATTCCTCCTCCAGCGCTGTGGTGAGTTCCACCGCGTCCAGGGAGCTGGCGCCAAGGTCGTCAAAGATGCCGGAGCTCTCGAGGACCAGACTCTCATCGCAGTTGAGAATGTCGGCGACCGCACGCCGTACCCGCTCAAATACCATTTCCCTTGCCTCCTGTCTCTGGCTCACCGATGACGGTGATATTTTGAATTATAAAATAACGAGCGTGAAAAGTAAATGCTTTCCGTCCACAATTAGAACTTTTGCCAAGAAGAGCCCGGTATCATCTCACTCTTTTGGGAAAATTCACGACATCTTTTTGTCGAAGCCAAAGGAAAAGGCCGCCAGCCGGCGGCCTTTTTTCCAGCGGTGACCGATCAATAGCCCAGCTTGTAGAGGTTGGTATCGGTGACCAGGTTCATAAAGTTGTACATCAGCAGCACCTGATCGAAGTTCTCAGTCGAGAGCAGCTCCTTCATCGAGACGGCGGAGTAGCGCAGGTCCACCACATGCACCTCGTCAAAGTTGTAGAGGAGGAACGGCACAAAGCTGTTGGCATAGGAGTCTTTGATAACCAGGATCTTACTGGGCTCCTGACCCTCCGGCACCTCCCGGACACCGCTCTTGATGACGGTGTAGCCGTTGTTCCCGCGCAGGAAGGCGGCATACTTGTCCCGGACCTCAAACTTCGAGAGGTCATAATAGCCGTCCGCCTCCTGGCCGTCAATGATCACGCCGGCGTCGGCGATGGGATAGTAGGTGATGGTATCCGCCACCGCATCAAACTTTTTTGCCTTACTGAAGTAGGTGCCGTAGAAGTCCGGCACCTCTATCCCGGACAGACTGTCCAGCGCCACCGGTTCCATGCCCAGGCTTTCCACATAGGCGGCATAGGCGTAGTAGGCCCCCAGCGTGGTCCAGTGGTGATCGGTGCGGTAGAAGATATACTCGTCCTTGTGGGCGGTGAGCGCCCCGGTGAAATCCACCACCTGCGCCTTATCCCCAACGGCCTCGTAGATCGGCGCCGTATAGGCCGCCTGGTCTACCTGAATGAGGCCCTCCGGCAGTTTCTCCGGGAGGATCATATAGGCGTTGGGAATAATGGTAAAGGTGATGGGCACCGTCTCCCCATAGGTGTCGATGAAGGTCTTTTCATAGCCGACATTGCGTTCGAACTGCGCCAGACTGTCCCCGGCCAGCGTCGTGAATTTTTCAAACAGATAGTCATCCGCCCCATAGGCGATGCCGTTGTTCTCGATCTTGAGGAGCATCGACTCGCAGATCGATTTGAGGGTGATCCAGTCGTCCCGGAGGACGAACTGGTCGTTGAGATAGGTCTCGTACTTGCTGGTCCACTCGTTGTTCAGGAAGGATGCCAGCGTGAATTCCGGCCGCTGGGTCAGATATTTGTTTTCAAACTCGGAGTACTCCCGGTCGGGCTTGACCAGGTCCACAGCGGTGAACAGGAAGATAAACAGGAAGAAAGCCAGCACCACCGGATATTTGAGGATCTTTTTCAGCAGATTCATCGTAACACCCCCTTAGAAGCGGAAATAGAGGAAGGGATTGTAGGTGGCATCCACCAGGTAGGCTGTAGAGGCCACCAGGATCACCCCAAAGAACACCAGGTTGAAGGCGTTGTACTTGGTGAGCCTATAGTAGAGCGGCCGGAACACCGGCGTCGAGAACAGGATGCCGATCCCCAGCACCACTGCGTAGTTGCGCAGATAGTAGATCCAGTCCACACCGCCGGCAAAGGAGAACATCCGGGTGAACAGATCCCGGAGCATCCCGAAATCGGTAACGGCAAACAGCGCCCAGCTGAGCAGCAGGAAGAAGAGCACATACACATGGGCAAACACGCCGTGTTTTTCCAGGAAGTTTTTGAAGCCGAACCGCTCGATGACCAGCACCACAAAGAAGAACAGCCCCCAGAGCACGAAGTTCCAGCTGGCACCGTGCCAGAGCCCGGTGGCGGCCCAGACCACGAACAGGTTGAAGATCAGCCGGGGCTTGCTCACCCGGTTTCCGCCGAGCGGAATATACAGGTACTCCCGGAACCAGGAGCCAAGGGTCATGTGCCAGCGGCGCCAGAATTCGGTGAAACTGCGGGAAATGTAGGGGAAATCAAAGTTTTTCGGGAACTCAAAGCCCATCATCTTGCCCAGACCGATGGCCATCAGCGAGTAACCGTTGAAGTCAAAGAAGATCTGCAGCGAGTAGGCCAGCACCGCCAGCCAGGCCAGCGGTGTGGACACCGACAGATAGCCCACTCCGGCGCCGATGGTCTCCACCTCGGTCCACAGAGCGCCGACATTGTTGGCAATCAGCACCTTGCTCCCGAGTCCAAGGATGAAAATCTTGATGCCCTCCTGCACCGCAGGCAGTGTGACGCTGCGCTCCTTGAGCTCCCGGGCAATGTCGGTGTAGCGGACGATGGGGCCGGCAATCAGCTGCGGGAACAGAACCACGAAAGCGCCCAGGTCGATGAGGTTTTTCTCCGCCGGAACCTTGCCCATATAGACATCGAGGGTGTAGCTCATCGTCTGGAAGGTGTAGAAGCTGATGCCCAGCGGCAGCACCAGATTGATCGACGGCAGCGACAGCCCAAACAGCGAGTTCAGATTCCCGACGACGAAGTTGGTGTACTTGAAGAAGCCCAGCGTCCCGAGATTGAAGATGCAGGAGAGAACCAGCACCGTCCGGCGGATCCGGACATTGTCCCGGTATTTGTCGATGAGGATTGCCGAAATGTAGTTGACCAGGATGCAGGAGATCATCACCGGGAAGTATTTGGCCTCACCCCAGGAGTAGAACACCAGGCTCACAACCAAAAGGACGAAGTTCTTCAGGCGCTTGGGCGCCAGATAGTAAGCGGCAAAAGCCACCGGCAAAAAGCGAAAGAGAAATAGGATACTGCTGAATACCATCTGTTTACCTCTTGCATATATGGGTATGTACCGCTGCCGTGCAGCGGACCCTCGCCGTCAGGCGAAGGACTTGTTGATGATCTCGGTGACCAGCTTGTTTTCGCTGTCAAACAGCGGCACCTCGGTGGAATCCGGATCCAGGCTGTTGACCGCCACCAGGAAGGCATAATCCCCACGGGTCAGGACCAGTGCATTTTTTGCCCGTTCATAGGCGTGGGCTGCGCCGCTCTGTTCCAGCGATGCCGCCAGCTTGTCCCGATACTCAGTGAGGGTCTCCGCCACCTGGTCCACCATACCGGGTCTGGCCCGGACTGCCAGCAGCGTGTCGGCATAGCCGTCCACCGATGAATAGTAGCCGTAATAGTCGGCCACCTCTTCATCGGAGAGTCCGTACCGCTCCCGCAGGACAGTGTCATCCACCTCGGCCGGCTCATAGACGCCGCCGGTGGAGAACTCATCCCGGATCGACTCGATGATGGAGGAAAGGCTCTTGTCGCCGCTGTTTTTCTCCAGGAGCTGGTCCCCGGCCATCGGGCCGGAGGAGTCCGGCATTGACGACGAGGAGGAATCCTCCTCCCGTCGGCAGCCGGTGCCGGTGAGCAGCACCGTCATACACAGCGCCGCAGCCACCCCTCGTCTAATGGGTGAAATCATCGCTTCACTCCCTTTCGCTCAGTGGCCGCACAGCCGCGGCCGTTCATAGTCTGAGCCAAAAGGCGCCGATTATGCCGGTGCCATACGGATATACAGTGTCGTTCAAACGGTAAAATCCTGCCGGCATCCGGCATATTTTTCGCCCCGCCCGATAAAAAGTCCCGTAGGGCGCTGCCGCGCTCTGCGGGACTTTACCAGCTATTAAAACGATGGAAGTGCGACGATCATTCCTCGTCTGCGGCCGCTTCCTCTTCACCCAGAAGGGCCTTGATCGACAGGCTGATGCGCTTTCTGTCAAAGTCGATGTCGGTGATCTTGGCCTTGACCTCATCGCCGACCTTCAGAACATCAGAGGGCTTGTTGATGCGCTCGTTGGAGATCTGGCTGATGTGGATCAGACCGTCCACACCGGGGATGATCTGGGCAAAGGCGCCGAACTGGGTCAGGGATACAATCTTTACATCGACGACATCGCCGATCTGGTAGTTGCTCTTGAGAATCTCCCACGGATTGTCCTCGGCCTTCTTGTAGCCCAGGGAGATCTTCTTCTTCTCGGGATCGATGTCCTTGACATAGACCTCAACCTCATCGCCGACGTTGACCACCTGAGACGGATGCTTGATCTTGCTCCAGCTCAGCTCGGAAATGTGGATCATACCGTCCACACCGCCGAGATCAACAAAGGCGCCGTAGTCGGTCAGGCTCTTGACCTTGCCGTGATAGACCTGGCCGATCTCCACAGTCTCCCAGAACTTGGCCTCCTGGGCCTTCCTCTCCTCCTTGAGGACCGCACGGATGGAGCCGACGGCTCTTCTTCTCTGGCGGTTATACTCGAGAATCTTGAAGCGGACCGGCTGCTTGAGCAGATCCTCCAGATTGTCATTTCTCGAACGGGTGGCCTGAGAAGCGGGGATAAAGACCTTGACGCCGTTGGTCAGGGCGAGCACGCCGCCGCGGACCACATCGGTTACAACGCCGTCGAGGATCTCACCGCTCTCGCAGGCCTCGGAAACCTTCTCAAAACCGGCGATCGCATCAAGGCGCTTCTTGGAAAGCATCACAGTGCCCTCGACATCGTTGACGCGCAGAACGATCAGATCCAGCTTATCCCCGACCTTCACAAGGTCGGTGGCCTTGGCGGCCGGGTCATCGGTCAGCTCAGCCAGCGGCACATAGCCGGTGTGCTTGGTACCGATATCGACGGTCACTTCGTTCGGTGCGATTTCTGTAACGACGCCGGTTACCTTCTCCCCTGTATATGTATTTTTGAAGGAAAGATTGAGCATTTCCTCAAAGCTGAGATCATCTGTAAGAATGTCACTCATGGTTTTTTGTACCTCCTTAATAATGCGGGCCGGAGTGGAAGCTCCTGCCGTAATGCCAAGAGTGCTCACACCGGCAAACTCTTCCGCACGCAGTTCCGCGGCGGTCTCCACCCAAATGGTGGGACAGTACCCGGAACAGATGTCGAAGAGCTTGCCCGTATTGGAGCTGTGGCGGCCCCCCACGACTACCATCATGTCGGACCGGGCAGCAAGGCTCTCGGCCTCCTGCTGCCTATGCATCGTCGCACTACATATTGTATCAAAAATCTCGGCGTTTGTACACACTTTTTTCAGTGTTTTTACGATGTTTTCCCATTCTTTTATGTTGAGAGTAGTTTGCGCAACCAAAACCACGCGATTTTTAGATAAATTGGGGTGTTTTTCGGCGAAAACTGCCATCTCCGCGGCGTTTGCCACCACTGCGCAGGCCCCGGCGCAGTGGCCTTTGATGGCCTGAACCTCCGGATGGGAGGCGTCCCCGGCGATGATTACCAGTCCCTCCTCCCCGAGATCCTCAGCCACGATCCGATGAATCCGGGCGACGAACGGGCAGGTGGCGTCGGCGTATTCCAGGCCAAGGCCGGTGATGGTATCATAGACGCTCTGGCTGACGCCATGGGAGCGGATCACCACCTTGCGATGCCCGTCCAGCGCCTGGACCGGATCGTCGATGGCCTCCACCCCGCGCTCCGCCAGCTCAGCCACGAGCTGGGGGTTGTGAATGATGGGCCCCAATGTGCAGATGTGCTCCCCCGCTGCCAGCAGATCCTCGATCATCTGCACCGCCCGGTCCACGCCGAAGCAGAACCCGGCGGTCTTAGCGACTTCAATAGCCATTCTTGCTCTCCTCGATCAGCTCCAGCGTCCTGCCGAACATCTTCTGGGTGGCGGTGCGCAGATCCCGGGCAGTGGAATCCTCCCCGAGACCCAGCTCTTCAAAGGAAATCAGCTCCCCGTAGGAAATCACGATCTTTTTACGAAAGGAGAGCTTCCCCTCCCAGTAGACCGAACAGGGCAGCACCGGCGCCTTGGTGAGCTTGGCCACCAGCGCCACGCCGGACTTGGGCCGGCCGGGCTCCCCGGTCTTGGAGCGGTGTCCCTCCGGGAAGATCCCCAGAATATCCCCCACCTGGACAACCTCCTGGGCTGTCTCGATGGCGGAGGTGTCCCCTGCACCCCGGTCCACCGGGAAGGTGCCGATGGTGCGCAGCGCCCAGCCGAGGATCGGGTTCTGGAACAGCTCCATCTTGCCCATATATCGCACCTGTCCGTGGGCCTTTTCGGCGAGGACAATAGGGTCCAGATTCGAGCGATGGTTGCTCATAAGGATATACCCGCCGCCGGCGGGGATATTCTCCAATCCCCGGTATTCGAGCTTATACCAGATGGAAAAAAGAAACATGCAGACGGCTTTCGCCAGAACATAGAGCCACATTATGCTTTCTCCTTCAGGATCGATTCGATAGCGGCCAGCACCTCATCCGCCGAAAGGCTGGTGCTGTCCAGCTCCACGGCGTCCTCCGCGCGGCGCAGCGGCGCAACCGCCCGGGTGCGGTCCTGCCGGTCCCGCTGGTCCATCTCCCGGAGCAGCTCGTCAAAGTCCCGCTCCTCCCCTTTTGCGGCGTACTCCGCCTGACGGCGGCGGGTGCGCTCCTCCAGCGAGGCGGTGAGGAAGATCTTCACCCTGGCGTCGGGCAGCACCACCGTGCCGATGTCCCGGCCGTCCATCACCACATCGTGGGTCCGGGCCATATCCCGCTGCAGGTCGAGCAGAAAGGCCCGCACCGTATCCATCGCCGAGACGGCGGAGGCCGCCAGCGAGATCTCCGGGCGGCGGATCGCCTCCGAGACATCTTCCCCGTTGAGCAGCACCCGCTGCGCCCCGTCCACATACCGCAGCGCCACATCGATGCTGTCCAGTGCGGCTGTGACAGCGGCCTTGTCCCCGGTCGGGACGCCCCGCTCCACGCAGTAGAGACCGATGGCCCGGTAGAGAGCCCCGGTGTCGAGGTAGAGATAGCCAAGTTTTTGGGCGAGCGCCCGTGCGATGGTGGATTTTCCGGCGCCGGCCGGTCCGTCGATCGCGATTGCAGTCATAGTGATCTGTCTCCCTTATTCTTCATTCTCCGCCGCCATCGCCGCCGCGGCCAGCCACCCGGTGGAAAAGGCGATCTGCAGGTTGTAGCCGCCGGTGTAGGCATCCAGGTCCAGCACCTCCCCGGCGAAATACAGTCCCGGGCAGAGCCGGGACTCCATTGTATGGGGGTCCACCTGGCGGACATCGACGCCGCCGGAGGTGACGATGGCCTCTTCCACCGGCCGGAACCGCTCCGGCGTCACCGGGAAGCCCTTGATGAGGGCCGCCAGCCGCTCCCGCTCCTCCCGGGTGATCTGGTGCACCTTGCGGTCGGCCTCGATGCCGGAGAGGCGCACCACCACCGGGATGAGCTTGCGGGGCAGCAGCTCGTCCAATGCATTGGAAAAGTCCTTGTTGGAAAACTTTCCAAAGTCCCGCAGCAGCCGGGCGTCCAGCTGATGCAGGTCCAGCCCGGGCTTGAGATCGATGGTCATTTTGTAGTCCGCAAGGTCGCCGGTCATATGGCTCGAGGCACTGAGCACCAGCGGGCCGGACACCCCAAAGTGGGTGAACAGCATCTCCCCGAGTTCGGAGAACACCGGTTTTTTCTTCCCGGCCTTCCAGACGGTGAGGGTGACATTCTTCAGCGCCAGCCCCATCATCTCCCGGCAGTAGTCCTCGACGGTGACGATGGGCACCAGTGACGGCACCGGCGGCACGATGGTATGCCCGGCCTGCTCGGCAAGGCGGTATCCGTCTCCAGTGGAACCGGTGCCCGGATAGCTGAGTCCCCCGGTGGCGATCACCACCCGGCGGGCGAACAGCGGAGTCCCATCTTTACAGATTACACCCTTTACCCGCCCTTCGTCAAGCAGCAGGCCCTCCGCCTCCTTTTTGTGGAAGGCCGCACCGGAGCGCTTCACATACCGGCAGAGGGCATCGACGATGTCGCCTGCCCGGTCGCTCACCGGGAAGACCCGGTTGCCCCGCTCGGTCTTGAGCGGCACTCCGAGCTCCTCAAAAAGCGCCATCGTATCGGCGGTGGAAAAGCCGTTGATGGCGCTGTACAGGAACCGTGGGTTGCGGCGCACCGCCCGGAGGAAGGCGTCGTTGTCGCAGTTGTTGGTGACATTGCAGCGGCCTTTGCCGGTGATGCGCAGCTTTCGGCCGGGCCGGTCATTTTTATCCACGAGCAACACCGAAAGGCCCCGCCCGGCGGCAGCACCGGCACACAGCAGGCCGGCGGCACCGGCGCCGACGATGAGCGCGTCATAGGGATGGGTATTTGCCATCAGATGATATTCTCCTCATTCTTTTCATAGACATCGTATTCGTCCCAGATCTTCTCCAGCAGGGCATAGGTCTCCCCGACCTCCTTCTGCCGGCGCATCCCGACGGCGACGATCAGCGCGTTGATCAGGCTCAGCGGCGCCACCAGCGAATCCACAAAGGAGGCCATATCGCTGCGGGCCAGCAGCAGGTGGTCGCACTTGGCCGCCAGCGGCGAACCCACCGAATCGGTGATGGCCACTACGGTAGCCCCCCGCTCCTTGGCGTAGTCGATGGCCTTTACGGTGCGCTTGGAGTACCGTGGGAAGCTGATGCCGATGAACACATCGCCCTCCCCGACCCGGAAGATCTGCTCGAACATCTCACTGGCACTGGAACCGGTGACCAGCCGCACATTCGGGAAGATCTGGTTGAAGTAGAAGCTCATGAACTGGGCCAGCGCCGCCGACGAGCGGATGCCCAGGATATAGATGTTCTTGGCGCCAACGATGCTGTCTGCCGCCGCCTCAAAGCCCTCGTTGGACTGCTCCTCCAGCGTGCGCCGGAT
>CAJFQR010000031.1 GCA_904419105.1 Candidatus Avimicrobium faecavium | reverse complement strand
ATCGCTGGTGGCCAGCTCAAATTCCGGCCGGATTACACAGCCGGCCTGGACAAACAGGTTGTCGATGTACCGGCGGGAGCTCGTTTTTTTCTCCAGCATGGTCAGCGGCATCTTGGCCAGCTCCGCCAGCGAAAGGGTACGCCCCCGCAGCCCTGTGAACTTGATGCCGGCGACAAAGCAGTCCTGGATGGCACGCACCGGGGTGACGGTCATCCACTTGTCGCTGATCACCGGGGTGGTCACCACGCCAAAATCGATCTCACCGGCCCGCAGGGCCTTCACCGTCTCAGGAGTCGGTCCGTTGGTCACTGAGATTTTTACCCGGGGATACCGGGCGTGGAATTGTTCCAGGTAGGGCAGCAGGTAGTAGCG
This sequence comes from Candidatus Avimicrobium faecavium, assembly GCA_904419105.1. Taxonomy (GTDB): domain Bacteria; phylum Bacillota; class Clostridia; order Oscillospirales; family Ruminococcaceae; genus Avimicrobium; species Avimicrobium faecavium. The sequence continues at coordinate 13,315 of CAJFQR010000031.1, read as the reverse complement.
CAGCGTCATATCGCTGGCGCCGATGCGGATCTCACCGGCCTCCATCGCATGAATATCCCGGAACATATCCTCAGCCCGCTGGAAGTAATCATATCCCGGCGCCACCAGATTGTAGAGCGCCTCTCCCTCCGGTGTAAGCGAGACCCCCTTGGAGGTCCGGTTGAACAGCCGGGCATCCAGTTCGGTCTCCAGGTGTTTGACGGCCTGGCTCACCGCCGGTTGGGAGATATACAGGCTGTTTGCCGCAGCGGAGATGCTCCCGAGCTTCGCAACGAAATAAAATACCTTATAATATTCAAGGCTGATGTTCAAGCAGTTTCCCCCCTTTGGCGGCCGCCTGCATATATGATCACGGCCTCTTTCCTTTGATTGTACACTCTGCACGTGGGAAAAGCAACATCTTTAATGGATGAAAAACTCCATTTTTGCATCGGGATTGCGTTTTTTTCGTCCAGCGTGTATTATTGTGGAAGATTATCTTATCGTAAGGAGGCCGTTGTGAAAAATTCCTTTTTATACAGCGATACCAACAAACGGTATCATACCCTCGATTATGCCAACCGCCGCCGTTACGGCGGGCGGGTGGTCAAGATCCCGCTCAACGCCGGGTTCACCTGCCCCAACATTGATGGCCTGCGAGGCCGGGGAGGCTGCACCTACTGCTCCTCCCAGGGCAGCGGGGAACACGCCGGCGATCCGGCACTGCCGCTGATGGAGCAGTATCGGCGGGGCATCGAGGCTACCCGGAGCAAATGGCCCGAGGCCCGGTATATTCCCTATTTTCAGGCGCACACCAACACCTACGCTCCGGTGGAGGTGCTCCGCCGCTGTTTTGAACCCTTCGTGGGCCTGGAGGGGACAGTCGGACTGAGCATTGCTACCCGGGCTGACTGCCTCCCGCCGGAGACTCTCGATTATCTGGCCACGATTGCCGACCGTACCGACCTCACCGTTGAGCTCGGCCTTCAGTCGGCCTTTGATACAACCGGGGAGCGCATCAATCGCTGCCACTCCTATGCTGAGTTTCAGGCAGCGGTTCGGGCGCTCCATGAACGGGGAATCCGGGTGTGCGTCCATCTCATTGACGGACTGCCAGAGGAGGATCGTGCGATGATGCTCGAGACGGTGCGGCGAGTAGCAGCAGAACCCATTGACGCGATCAAGCTCCACCTGCTCTACATCATCGCCGGCACCGAAATGGGTCGGCAATACCAGGCCGGACTGGTGCGGCCGCTCACCCAGGAGGAGTATGTTGCCATCGTCTGCGATCAGCTGGAACTGCTGCCGCCGCAGGTGGTGGTCGAGCGCATCACCGGCGACGGGGAAGAGGCCACCCTTCTGGCGCCGCTGTGGAGTCTTCACAAGCGCCGGGTGATGAACGCCATCGACAAGGAAATGGCCCGCCGGGATTCCTGGCAGGGCAGAAAGTGGGGAGAATGATGAAGACCCGATCCATTACTGAAGTAGCCAAGAGTTTTTTGGACGACTGTATCCCACCGGACGGCATCGTCTGTGATTTTACGATGGGCACCGGCCATGACACCCTCTGGTTTTCCGGGCTGGTGCCGGCAGGGCATGTCTATGCCTTCGATGTGCAGCCGTTGGCATTAGAGCGTACCAGGGAACGCCTGGATACCGCCGGCGGCTGCCCCAATGTCACGCTGATCCTCGACAGCCATGAGCACTTCGAGCGCTATGTCGGCGCCCCTTTTGACGCCGGTATGTTCAACCTCGGCTATCTGCCCACCTCTGACCGGGTGCTTACCACCAAGGCGGAGACCAGCCTGGCAGCGGTGAAAAAAGCGGTGGAACATGTCAAGGTCGGCGGTACTGTCGTGGTAGTGGTCTATCCCGGACATCCTGAGGGCAGGCGGGAAGGGGAGCTGCTCACCGCCTTTGCAGCGTCCCTTGATCCCAAGCGGTTTGACGCTACCTGCTACCGGCTGATCAATGTGCCGGACTGTCCCTTTGTCCTCGCCTTCCAGAAACGCCGTTGACAGGAAAAATTTTTGCCCGCCGCTTGACAGTCGGGCGGTGGTGATGTATCCTTGTATTAGATTAGTGATACATCACAAAATCTGGATGCCGACCCACAGATGAGAGAAAGGAGGTGCCCGATGAGTCACTCTTTTACCAACGACAGACCTATCTATATTCAGCTTATGGAGATGATCGAACGGGACATCGCCTCTGGTGTACTGCCTCCTGGCAGCCGGATGCCGTCGGTACGGGATCTGGCCAGTCAGATCGGGATCAGCCCCAATACGGTGCAGCGGGCGATGTACGAGATGGAGCGCAGTGGGTTGCTGGTGAGCCGGGGCACCGAGGGGAAGACCATCACCGAGGATGCCGGGCGCATCGCACAGATGCGCATCGATCTCGCCGGGCAGACCATCGAGCGATATTTTTCCGCGATGCGTCAGCTGGGATTTGAGGATGGGGAAAGCGCCCGCTTGGCCGGAAGTTTTGCATCCGGCTCGGAACAGAAGGAGGGATAGTATGCAGCAGGCGATTTTACGGTGCAGTGCACTGACCAAAGCCTATGGCCGTACACTGGCCCTGGATCACATTGATCTGGAGGTCTTTTCCGGGCGCATTGTCGGTCTGCTCGGGCCGAACGGCAGCGGCAAGACAACGCTGATCAAATTGGCGAACGGCCTTCTCAGCCCGACCGCGGGAGAGATCCTCATTGACGGCCGGCGCCCCGGTGTTGAGACCAAGCGTTTGGTCTCCTACCTGCCGGACAAGGAGTACCTCAACAACTGGATGCGTGTGGGAGATCTGGTGGACTTTTTTGCCGACTTTTACATCGATTTTGACCGGGAGCGGGCGGTGGAAATGCTTGCCCACCTGAACATCTCCACGGCGGACCGGCTCAAGGACCTCTCCAAAGGCAACCGGGAAAAGGTTCAGCTCATTCTTGTAATGAGCCGCCGAGCCCGTCTCTACCTGTTGGATGAGCCCATTGGCGGTGTAGATCCCGCTGCCCGGGACTACATCCTGCGTACCATCATCACCAACTATTCGCCGGATTCCGCCATTCTCCTCTCCACCCACCTTATCGCCGATGTGGAGAAGGTGCTCGACGATGTGGTCTTTATTGACCGGGGGCGCGTCGCTCTCACCGCCTCGGTGGACTATATCCGTGAGGAAAAAGGCAAGAGCGTGGACGAACTGTTCCGGGAGGTGTTCCGATGCTGACCAAACTGCTGAAATACGAATTTCGTGCCTCCTTCCGGGAACTGCTTCCGCTGTATGTGGCACTGGTGGGCGTGGCGGCTTTGGTCCGGCCGGCCTACTTCCGCGGTATCGACAATGAACTGACCGGCATTACTATGATGGTGTACAGTGCGCTGATGATCGCCATCGTTGTGATCTCAATTTTAACCATTGTCCAGCGCTTTACCCGCACAATGCTCGGCCGGGAAGCTTATTTGATGCTTACTCTGCCGGTCCCGGTTTCGGTCCATGTGGCCGCCAAGCTCATCGTAGGGGTGACGGTAATGATCGCCGGTGTATTGGTGGCCACCCTCTCCTTCTTCGTAATGACGGTTAACTCCTCGATGCTGATCCTGCTCAAATATTTCTTGCAGGAGGCGGCACAGCTTCTGGAGACCCTGCTGCGGCAGAATGCCTATGTGCTGTTGGCGGAATTCCTCCTTCTCTGGGTGATGCTGCTCGTACAGGGGCTTCTCACCATCTATGTGTCGGCTTGCATCGGACACCTGGCGGAGCGCAATCGGGGCATTTTCTCAGTGCTGAGTTATATTCTGCTTTCTTCGGTGATCAATACCGTTTCCGATCTGATCTACGATATCCTGGTTCCGAGCAATGCGGTTGGTTGGAGCGGTCCGTCGGTCTATTACAGCCTGAATACCGCTTGGCTGATCCCGCCGCTGGTGACCTCGCTGGTTTTCTGCATCGTCCTCTTTAAGGCGGTTACCTGGATTCTGGAGAACCGATTGAATCTTGACTGATGGGGAAAGGAGAGTTTTCCATGCGCCGATCGTTTTCTGTTCTGTTGTCACTGCTGCTTGTCATTGGGCTTTCCGGCTGTGTTGTTGCCGGCAACGAGGGGATGGATGCTCTCACCAATGAAGAGAGTTCAGAGGTCTCCTCTGCTATGGATGAAGCCGCTTCCGCCATCAATATGGCACTTGCGGAAAGCGATGCTGATCTCTCCGACGCCGTGGACGAGATGATCCGTGCCTGCCTGGCCGGGGGAGAGGCCACCAAAGGCCTGATGGTAGCGGGACCGGACGATGCTGCCTATGATTACGCCGATTTCTGCGCCTCCCTTTCTCCGGAAGACTGGAAACGGATCGATCTTTTTACAACAGAGGAGGCCCCTGCTGCTCGCTACCGGCTGCTGCAGGATGAGACGGTGCATTTTGGTGAGAGAGAACCCTCTGGGCAGGTGGAGCTGCTGACCCTTTTGGTCTATGCTGACGGCCGCGTCCAAGCGGAGGTCCTCCCCGGACTTATGCCAGAGTTTACCGGTGTCCTCTGCTATCAGCTCCCGGAGGCAGATACCGCCTTCCTGCTCGGCTGATCGGTGCAGGACTTTACCTCATAAAGAAAAGCTCCGCTGTTCTCTTGACGGGAACGGCGGAGCTTTTTTATGTTACTGTAAAAAGTCTGAATCAGTCAAACAGCGGGACAGTCTCCGGGGGAACGGGGCAGATGTACTTGCCGCCGGTGGACTTTACCCACTCCTCCTTGGCCTTCTGGAGCAGCTCGGGATCTTCCATCGTCTTGATGGTGGCCAGAGCCATGGCCTTGGCTGCGGCGATCATACCCTTGTGGCCGATGTCACTGCCCACCTGGGCGACTACCTGCCAGGTGTGGCCGGGAGTGCCGTTGGCGTAGCAGCAGGTGTTCAGCTGGGCGGTGGGGGTGCAGTAGCTCACATCGCCCACATCGGTGGAACCGGGCATCGCGATGTCGATGTGCTTGTAGGGCAGTACGAACTCGTTGAGAGGGCTCTTGCGGATCTTCTCGAACTCCTCATCGCTGACCTGGCTCTTGACGCTGTTCAGCGACGCCTCGATCTCGGCATCACTGTAGCTGTTGAAGAACTTCTCGGCCAGCTCGTAGTCCGCCTTGTCGAAACCAGGGCCTCCGACCTCCTTCAGGCAGTCGGACAGCAGCTCGGAGAGGACATCGTTGGGCTGGTAGTCACACAGACCGGCGGCAGTCTGGATCTCCAGCTCGGTACCGGTCATCATCGCTGCGCCGCGGGCCACATCGTTAACACGCTCGATCAGCTCCAGCACCTGGGTGATCTTGGGGGCGCGGATGAAGTAGTTTACACAGGCGTGATCCTGTACCACATTCGGGGCAGAACCGCCGACATCCCGGTAGGCATAGTGCAGCCGGGCTTCGGGGATAATATGCTCACGCAGGTAGTTGCAGCCCACGCTCATCAGCTCACAGGCATCCAGCGCGCTGCGGCCCAGATGCGGGGAGGCAGCGGCATGGCTGGTGCGGCCCTTGAACTTATAGTAGATGCTGTTGTTGGCCAGTGAGCTCACGCCCATTACGCTGTTGGTGTTGCCCGGATGCCAGGTGAAAGCCGCATCGATGCCGTCAAAGGCGCCGGCTCTGGCCATGAACATCTTGCCGCAGCCAAATTCCTCACCAGGGCAGCCGAAGTAGTGGACCGACCCTTTGATGCCGTTGGCCTGCATATAGTCCTTGACGGCGACTGCCGCAGCCAGCGCCCCGGCGCCCAGCAGGTTGTGGCCACAGCCGTGGCCGTTGCCGCCTTCGCACAGAGGAGTGTGTTCGGCGTTGCCTGCCTCCTGGCTCAGGCTGGGCAGAGCGTCGAACTCACCCAGCAGTGCGATGGCCGGATGGCCTTCGCCCCAGACGCCGACAAAGGCGGTGGGAATACCAGCCAGACCGGTCGTCACGGCAAAGCCCTCGCTCTCCAGTGCGGCGATCAGAGCAGCGGCGGATTTCTCCTCCTTAAAGCCCAGTTCCGGGGTGCTCCAAACCTGATCGGCGACACCGACGAATTTTTCCGCCTTTTCGTCCACCAGGGCTTTGATCTTTGTTACATCAGCCATATTTCGTTCCTCCCGTTTCAGAGTGCACGCCGCCTCAATCCAGTTAAAAAAGAGGAGCTCATGCAGCGTGTTTTTCACAGTGTATCATTTTAGCAGATAAAAGTCAATCCTTTTACTGCAAAAGCGGGGAATTTCCGAAGATTTTGCAGGGCAGCTCCCCATAAGATTCATTTTTACAGAGCGGGTTGTACATCGTCAGTGACCGGGCAGATGTACTTGCCGCCGGTGGTACGCTTCCACTCTTCCTTGGCCTTCTGGAGCAGTGCAGGATCCTGCATCGCCTTGATGGTGGTCAGTGCCAGCACTTCAGCGGCCTTGACACAGCCGGTGCGGCCGATGTCGCTGCCTGCCTGTGCGGTGACCTGCCAGGTGTGGCCGGTGGTGCACAGTGCCCAGGTGGATACATTAAACTGGGCGGTGGGGGTGCAGTAGCTTACATCGCCTACATCGGTGGAACCGGGGGAGATGTGGTCGGACGGATGATAGGGAAGGATATCCTCCACCAGAATCTGGTCCTTGTACTGTTCGGCGATCACCGGGCCGTACTCAGCAGCGAGGTGGCGGGCCTTGTCAGCTACCGCCGCCGGGTCGAAGGTTTTGGCAAAATCCGCCGCCATCTGCTTTTCGGCATCGGAGAACTTGGGTCCGCCGCACTCGACAAAACAGTCATAGAGCAGCTGGGAGAGGGTGTCGTTGGGCTGGTAGTCACACAGGCCGTCGTTGAGGATGATCTCCAGCTGGGTGCCGGTCATCAGTGCGGCGCCTCTGGCCACATCCTTGACCCGCTCATAGAGGTCCAGCACCTGGCTGACCCGCGGGGACCGTACATAATAAAAGACACAGGCGTGATCCTGTACAACATTCGGCGCGGAACCGCCGACATCGGTGTAGGCGTAGTGGATCCGTTCATCGGGGAGGATGTGCTCCCGCAGATAGTTGCAGCCAACATTCATCAGCTCGCAGGCGTCCAGCGCGCTGCGGCCGAGATGGGGGGACCCTGCGGCATGGCTGGTGCGTCCTTTGAACTTGAAGTAGGCGCAGACATTGGCCAGCGAATGGGTGACAGTGATGGAGTTCTGGGTGCCGCCGTGCCAGGTGAAGGCAGCGTCCAGGTCGTCAAAGAGCCCTGCTCTGGCCATGAACATCTTTCCGGAACCGGTCTCCTCTCCGGGGCAGCCATAGTAGCGGATGGTCCCCTTGAGGCCGTGCTTCTGCATATAATCCTTGACAGCGATGGCTGCACCCAGGCTTCCTGCGCCGAGCAGGTTGTGGCCGCAGCCGTGGCCGCTGGCGGTGACGATCTCGTCGTTTTCGTTGGCGTCGCCGGCTTTGTGTGCCAGCGCCGGAAGCGCATCGTATTCACCAAGCAGTCCGATGATGGGTTTCCCTTCGCCCCAACTGCCAATGAAAGCGGTCGGGATCCCGGCGACTCCTTCCTCTACCACAAAACCCTCGGTCTTCAACACATCGGTGAGGGCCTTGGCCGACTGAAATTCCTTGAAGCCGAGCTCCGCATAGCTCCACACCTTATCCGCTGCGTCCAGAAACTCGCCCTTTTTGGCGTCTACCAATGCCTTGATCTCCTGTACGGTATCCATGTGCATCCCTCCAAAAGAAAATTTATGCAAAATTAGTGAAAATTTTTTCTCTATCATACACCCAGAATCTCCGCTTGTCAACTATCTTGCCAGGAGAAATTGCTTTTTGGTAAAAGCAATAAAATTTGCAGTCAAAGCAGATTTATGATAGAATATTGTAACAGGACCGGCCGGCTTTTTCGCAAAAGATGCCGGCACATTTTACAGATAAAAGGCGGTATCTATGGAAAAACTGACGATCTGCTGCCCCTGTTTGTTCGGCCTGGAGAGCGTTCTCTCCGGCGAAATCAGGCGAATGGGCGGCGAAGAGGTACAGGTCACCGACGGCAAGGTCACCTTCCAGGGGGATTTTTCGATGGTGATCAAGGCAAATATCCAGCTGCGTACGGCGGAGCGGGTGCTCATCCAGCTGGGTTCCTTCCCGGCGCGCACCTTTACAGAGCTGTTTGACGGCACTGCAGCGCTGCCTTTTGAAGATTTCATCGGCAGTCTGGATGCCTTTCCGGTCAAGGGCTGGTCACTGAACTCCCAGCTCCACTCGGTACCCGATTGCCAATCCATCGTCAAAAAGGCCGTGGTTAAGCGCCTTGGCTCCGTCTACCACAAGACCTGGTTCGAGGAGACCGGCCCGGTGCACCAGATCCAGTTTTCGATCCACAAGGATATGGCCGCTTTGATGCTGGATACCTCCGGTCAGGGACTGCATAAACGGGGATACCGCGCCAACTCCACGCTGGCCCCAATCAAGGAGACCCTTGCAGCCGGCATCATCGACCTGGCCCATGTGCGCCGGGATACGCTGGTCATAGACCCGTTCTGCGGGTCGGGCACGCTGCTGATCGAATCGGCACTTCACGCACTGCGTATCGCCCCGGGAATGCGCCGGCACTTTGCCGCGGAACGGTGGGGTTTCGTCCCGGAAGCCCGTTGGAATACCGCCCGGGAAGAGGCCCATGCCGGCATAGCCCGAGACGCCAGGTTCCGGGGTATTGGCGGGGATCTCGATCCCGAGGCGGTGGCCCTCACGCTGGACAACGCCCGCAAGGCAGGTGTTGCTTCCAGGCTGAGAGTGACTCAGGCGGACATCACCGATTTCAAACTGCCGGAGGGCCCGGCAGCGGTGATCTGCAACCCGCCTTATGGAGAGCGCCTGCTGGAGATCCGCCAGGCTGAGGAACTCTACCGCACGATGGGCCGTGTCTTCCAGCCGCGGGAGGGGATGAGTTATTACATCATCAGCCCCCATGAGGAGTTTGAATCTCTCTTCGGCCGCAAGGCGGACAAACGGCGAAAGCTCTACAACGGCATGATCAAGTGCCAGCTTTTTATGTATTATAAATAATATAATACTTACCCCATGCCCTTCTTCCGGCCGGCCGACCCGCTGGCTGTAAGAGGGGATTTTTTGTTCCGGTGACGGGCGTTTTGCACGAGGTTTTCAAATTCTCTCTGTCAATTTCTACAAAAATATTTATCATTGTGGATAATTCTTGCACTATACGCTCGATTGGTGGTATAGTGGAGACAAGAGGCGTCTGCTTTGCAGCCGGGTATGCAGGATCCGGTTGGAGCGGCAGGCGCGCAATCGCAATTTAAAAAAGGAGATGAGTAATCGTGACCTTCCTATCCATCATGAACAGCACTCCGCTTTACATCATGGTCATGCTGGGACTTGGTTTTGTGTTCCTGCTTTGTGTCCTGACGCTGCGCCAGGCCTGGCAGCGGGCCAGAGAGCTGGGCCTTACCCGGGAGGAGATCATGGGCGTGGTCAAATCCTCCGCGCTGTTCTGTATTGTGCCCTCGCTGTCAGTGGTTGTCGGGCTCTTTTCGCTGCAGGCGATGATTGGCGTGCCCTGGGCGTGGTTCCGCCTCTCGGTGGTTGGTGCGGTGAGCTATGAGCTGGTTGCCGCCGATATGGCTGCCACCGGTGCCGGATACGACTCGCTGTCTGCCCTGGTGGAGGCCAACGACCCGAATGTGGTCGGCGCTGTCATGCTTGCGATGAGCCTTGGCATCATTGGCGGCGTCGTAGCCTGCCTGCTCTTTGGTAAGAGCATCCAGACCGGCATGACCTCCTTCCGGGAGAAGAGCGGTGCCTGGGGTGCCCTGGTTATGAGCTGCTTTGTCATGGCGCTGATGGCGGTATTTGCGCCGGCCCGCAGCATCTTTATGGGGCCGGTAGCCACTCTTACGCTGATTACCAGCGCCCTTATCACCATCGCCCATCGCTGGATCATCAAAAAATTCGGCGTCAAATGGCTTTCCAACTTCGTGATGGCAGATGCTCTGATCCTGGGCATGGTCAGCGCAGTGTTCTGGAATGCGCTGCTGAGCTGAGAGGAGGCATAATCACATGAGCGACAAGAATAGTTATTTCAACAGAGCACACCGTCTGGGCCGTATCGGTGCCCTGATCTCGATCCTGTTTATGGTGGGAATTCCCATCGTCATCTGTGTGGTCTACGATGTGATACCCTCCTTTAACGAGGTTATCACCACTGCTGTAGGACTGTTGGCGGTCTATGTTCCGACAGCGCTCTCTGAGTTCGTCAGCTATACGCCGATGCTCGGCACCGCCTGCTACATTACTTTCATCACCGGCAATGTCGGCAATATGAAGATCCCCTGTGCCCTCAATGCAATGGAGATGACCGATTCGCCGCTGGGCACCGAGCGGGGAGATACCGTCTCCGCCATCGCTGTCAGCGTCTCCTCGATGGTGACGATGGCTATTATCGCCCTCGGCGTCGTGCTGCTGGTGCCGCTGCAGCCAATCCTCCAGAATCCTACGGTCCAGGTGGCCACCAGTTTTATGCTGCCGGCGCTGTTCGGAAGTATGGTGGTCACCAATGTGGCCAACAACAAATCCGGCGAGTACCGCATCAAAAACCGGGTGCTCACTATGCTGGCGCCAATGGCCTGTGTCATCGCTTTCCACTATCTTGTGATGCCCATCAACGGCAAGGAGGGCTACACGATGATCGCCACCATCCCGCTTACCATTGCACTGGCCTATATTATGTACCGCACCGGTATCGTCAAGGTGGAGAAGGAGGGGAAGTGATCTTCCTCGTCCGGCTTCAAAGATTTCAGTCCCAATGTCATTCGAATAAAAAGGAGGAACCCCTATGGAAATGCAGGAAAAGGTCCATCTGATCAAAGAGGTCGTTGAGGCGAAGCGGGAAAAATTCGCCCGGGTCAGCGACGCCGTCTGGGCGGTACCGGAGCTCTACTTCAAGGAGACCCAGTCCGCTGCGATCCTCATCCAGGCTCTGAAGGAGGAGGGCTTTGCGGTGGAGGAGGGCGTGGACGGCATTCCCACCGCCTTCATCGGCACCTGGGGCACCGGCAAGCCGGTCATCGGTATCCTCGGTGAATTTGACGCCCTGCCTGGCCTCAGCCAGGAGGCTGCCTGTCCGGAACACCGGGAGCTGGTTCCCGGCGGCCCGGGCCATGGCTGCGGGCACAATGCCCTCGGCGCCGGTGCGATGGCCGCCGCCGTAGCCGCCAAGGATTACATGGAACGCACCGGCCTTACCGGTACAATCCGCTACTATGGCTGTCCGGCAGAGGAGGCTGGCTGGGGCAAGATGTTCCTCGCCCGTGACGGCTACTTCGATGATCTGGATGCCTGCTACACCTGGCACCCGGGCATCGGCAATATGGTCCAGTCCACCAGCAGTCTGGCCAATATGTGTGCCTTCTTCACCTTCCGCGGCCGTACCGCCCACGCTGCGGCGGCGCCCCATCTCGGCCGCAGTGCACTGGACGCCTGCGAGTTGATGAATGTCGGCGTCAACTATCTGCGGGAGCATGTGATCCCCGAGGCCCGGATCCACTACGCCTATCAGGATGTCGGCGGATCGGCGCCCAATGTGGTGCAGGATCACGCCCAGCTCAAGTACTTTATCCGCGCCCCGAAGATTACCCAGGTCAAAGAGATCGGGGAGAGGGTCAAGGATATCGCCCGGGGAGCTGCGTTGATGACCGGCACCGAGCTGGAGATCTACTTCAGCGCCGGTATGTGCGACTATGTTCCCAACGATGCCCTCAGCTATCTATTGTCCGAGGCTCTCGAGGCAGTGGGCGGTCCGTCCTTCGACGACGCTGACCGGGCGCTGGCCAAGGAGTTCTTTGACTCCTACTCTGCCAGTGAGATCGAAGCCTCTCTCAAGCGGCTTTCCTACAATTACGATGACTGGGCGGATTACCGCACCATCCCACTGGTGGAAAAGGTCGGTCCTTATAAACCGTCGGATGCCTACGGCTTTGGCTCCACCGATGTGGGAGATGCCAGCTATGCTGCTCCAACCGCTCAGATGAATGTAGCCACCTACGCCAACGGAACTCCCGGTCATTCCTGGCAGGTCACGGCCCAGGTCGGTTCCACCATCACCCATAAGGCGCTGGTCACCGTAGCTGAGGCCATCGGCCTGGCGGCGATCCTGACCATCGAGCGCCCGGAGACGGTAAAGGCTGCCCGGGAGGAGTATGTGAAGGAGACCGGAGGTAAGTATATCTGCCCGGTAGGTATGGATGCCAAACCGGAACTTGAGCATGTCTGATGTGCCTTTTTTCCGCTGTCAATAATAAAAAGTCCCTGCCGCAGGGTGCCTATCGATAGGTACGAAACCTGACCCATCGGCCCCGGGGGGCTAGGAGGCGGACAGCCATGGCTGTCCGCCTTTTCTGTTATGCGGGAATATCCTGCGGTTGTCCGGTATTGGGCACCGCCTGGTGAAGTTGGGATGCGGGTAAGGCGGGCTTTGCTTCACCTGGCAACATCCCGCTGTCTACCGCGCCGATATCCCGGTAGAAGATACGCACGCTCTGCCCGCTGCTGCGGGAGTGTTTCTTTCCCCGTTCCCCGATCTCGATCCGCCGGATGAACAACCGCAGCAGGTCCGGCGTCAGTTCCTCTATGGCGGTGTACCGCTTGGCCTTCTCAATGAAGGCCTCCACATTGGCGGCGGAAGCCCGCAGTTCTTCCAGCCTGGCTTCCATCCTGGGAATGGCTTTCTTCAGCGCCTTCTGTTCGGCGTTGTAGTCAGCAGAGAGCATCCGGAACTGCTCGTTGGTCACTCTCCCCAGCACATTGTCCTCGTAGAGCCGCTTAAACAGTGCCGACAACTCCCCGCACCGCTTCTTCCCAGTGTCCAGTTCCTTTTGCAATCGGGAGATCTCCCGGCGCAGCTGGGGGCTGTTCTTCTGCTGGATGTACTCGGCAAACTGCCGCTCCTTCTTCCGGGCGAAGTGTGTGACTCTTTTCAGGTCGTCCAGCACGGTTGCCTTGAGGTCCCGTTCCAGGATCTGATGGGGCGTGCAGAACGCCTTCCCCTTCTTGCCATAGGTGGAGCACCGGAAGTAGTACTAATGCTTTCAGCGAGGAGAGGTCCTGATAGTCGTTGGCATAAGGGTTGGCGGAGGAGTTGGATATCCGCACCTTCTGCAAGGTATCGATGACCACCAGCACGGTGTCCCGGTACATCTGGAGGAACCCTTCGATCTGCTCCTCCAGCCCTTTGCCGATATTACCGGCCATGGTGGCGAAGTGCAGCGCGGCAGGCGCGTTCTCGGTGAGTTGAAGCAGCCGGCCCTGGATGCGGGAGAGGCTGTCCTCCAGACAGAGATAGAGGACGGTCCCCC
>CAJFQR010000030.1 GCA_904419105.1 Candidatus Avimicrobium faecavium | reverse complement strand
GTCGGTCTTGTTGATCAGGTCCACCACATTGTCGTCGGTCACGCCGTAGTCCTCGGTGACCCGGCGCACCTTGCTGGCCATATCCGAGTGGATGAACACGTTGAGCACATTGGGCACATTGCGCAGCACATAGTCGGCACACCGCCCGACGATGACGCACGGCCCCTTCTCCGCCACGTGCTGGATGGTCTTGGACTGGGCCATGAAGAGCTTGTCGTTGAGCGGCATATCGTACAGGCCCATTGTGTTGCCGTACATCGCCAGCGAGTAGAGCAGACTGTTGGAGATGTTGGTGTCCGCCGTTTTTTCAAACAGATGCTCGGCGTAGCCGCTCTCCTGGGCGGCAAGGGTGATGAGCTCCTTGTCGTAGAAGGGGATGCCGAGACGCTCGGCCAGCTTCTGGCCGATGAGGCGCCCGCCCGACCCGTACTGACGGCTGATGGTGATGATTGTACGCATACTCATAAATTACAGCCCCTCTCTGTCTGGCTCGTGTCATTCAGGGGAAACTCCCCCTTTTAACTGCCTTCATTATAGCACAGATTTTATATAAAATCAATAAAAATTTTGACTTCTTGCCGCTGTAAGTAGACAAATTTGGCAGTATCTACTTGTCTAAAATCACAAGTTGGTTCCTCCTCTGACATATCCCGGAGCGGACGGGCATAGAGGTAGGGGAAAGGGGGAAGGCAAAGATGATGATGCTTTCGCTGCGGCTGGACCGCAAAAAGATCATCGCCGGGGCGCTGGCGCTGCTGCTGGTGCTCGGCGGGGCGGCAGGGGTCCGGGAGGTCCTCTGGCAGGGGCTGGACCAGACCACCGCCGCCCGCCGCCGGGTGAATACCGCCGCCGCCAACGAGGGCCAGCGCCGGGACCTGATCGCCGCCTACGGCTGGGAGGTGGCGGAGGAGCCGCTGGAGATCCGGGAGGTGGTGATCCCCTCGTCCTTTGACGAGACCTACGAGAAGTACAACACCATTCAGAAGCAGCAGGGCTTCGACCTGAGCCGCTACCGGGGCAGGAGCTGCCGCCGGTATGTCTACGAGGTGCTCAACTACCCCGGCGGCGTCGAGGACGCCCGCCTCACGCTGCTCATCTACCAGGACCGGCTCATCGGCGGCGATGTGAGCAGCACCTCGGCGGACGGCTTTATGCACGGGCTGGACCCGTCGGCGACGGTGTGGCTCGGCTATGGCCCGGAGACGGCCGCCGGGGCTTGAGCTGCCGCCCGGACTGTGGTATCCTGATAGCAGATCCCAGAAAAGGAGGAACACAGGATGCCGAAGATGCGTCTGGACCGGCTGCTGGCCGGTCAGGGCCTGCACACCCGCAAGGAGGTTCGGGAGTGGATCCGCAAGGGGCGGGTGACGGTGGACGGCGCGCCGGAGCGTGCCCCGGAGCGCCAGGTGGACCCGGCGGAGCAGACCGTGGCGGTGGACGGGGTGCCGCTGCGCTTTCAGGAGCACATCTACCTGATGCTGAACAAACCCGCCGGGGTGGTCTCCGCCACCGAGGACCGCCGCCAGCCCACCGTCCTCGACCTGGTGCCGCCGGAGCTGCGGCGCAAGGGGCTCTTCCCCGCCGGGCGGCTGGACAAGGACACGGTGGGCTTTGTGCTCCTCACCGACGACGGCGCCTTCGCCCACCGGATCCTCGCCCCGAAAAACCACCTCCCGAAGCGGTACACCGCAGTGCTGGACGGCCCGCTGGACCCGTCCGCGACGGCGGCCTTTGCCGAGGGGGTGGACATCGGCGGCGGGGACATCACCCGCCCGGCCCGGCTCACCATCCTGGAAAACGGCCCGGCGCCCCGGGTGGAGGTGGTGATCACCGAGGGGATGTACCATCAGATCAAGCGGATGTTTGAGCGGTTCGGCCGCACGGTGACCTATCTCAAGCGGGAGCAGATCGGCGGCCTGCCGCTGGACCCGGCGCTGGCCCCCGGCGCCTGCCGGGAGCTCACCCCGGAGGAACTGCGCCGCCTGACCGGAGAGGAGGCAGAGAGATGAAACTGCGCCCGATGCTGCGCCGGACCGGCTGGGTCCTCGGCACGGCGGTGGATACGCTGGGCATGGCCGCCGGGGTCTTCGGCCTCGGGGCGGTGGCCCGGCTGCGCCTCTGGCGGCTCAGCCGGCTGGTCTGGCTGCCGCCGGCCTGGTGGGTGGCAGGCGGGTTCTGGAGCATCTTCCGGCGCACCCGCCGGCTGGACCGCCGCTGACCCGCCCACAGGAAAAGGCCCCGGCTCCCCGGGGCTTTTTTGCTGCAAAAATTTTTTTCGATTCCCTCTTGACAAAGAACATATTTTCGGATACAATGGAACTTGTGGGGAACAAATATTCGCTTCCGGTTCAGAAAAAGTCCCCCGGTCTGCCGGGGGAGCAGGGTGTCTTTAGCGGGCAGCGGAACGGCTCGCCGGGGCCGGGAGCAGCAGGCCGCTCCGGTCCAGGGCGACGATCAGCGCCGGGATCAGCGTCAGCTGGACGATGATGCCGGGGATGGCGTTCAGGAAGCCGCTGGTGAGGAAGATCTCGAAGGTCATTGCGCCGCCGTTCATCGTCAGCAGCAGCGTCTGTACGGCGCCCCAGACCACACGGCCGGCCAGCATCGCCGCGACGATGGCCTTGTAGAGGCTGGCGGGGCTGCGGTCCTCCCGGCTGCCGAACAGCAGCCCGGTGATCAGGCCGTAGGTGGCCAGCTCAAAGGCCATCGAGATCGCCGTCGGGAAGAAGGGAGGCATCGTGAACAGCACCGAGCGCAGCAGCGGCACGATAAAGCCGACGGCGAGGCCGTATTGCCAGCCGCAGATCAGCCCGCAGAGGAACACCGGGATGTGCATCGGCAGCAGCATGCTGCCGATCTGGGGGATCTGCCCGGTGAGGAAGGGCAGCACCAGCCCGAGGGCGATGCACAGGCCGGAGATGGTCAGTCTGGATGTCTTCTGATTCATTGGAAAAATTCCTTTCTGTTTGATTCTGGTACAGGCGGCGGTTCAGCGGCCAAAGTAGGCGCGGATCTCCGCCATGCGGGCCGCCTGGTTCACCTGGAACGGGCAGCGTCGGCTGCAGCGGCCGCAGCCGACGCAGGCCTCCGCCGTCCTGGACAGGTGCAGGTAGTGGTCCCGGGCCTGGCCGTCGCCGTGGCGGGCCAGGTCGTAGTATTTGTTGATCAGTCCGATCTCCAGCCCCACCGGGCAGGGCTGGCAGTGGTTGCAGCAGACGCAGCGGCCCCGGGTGTCCTCCGGCGTCAGCGAGCCGATCACCGAGTAGTCCCGTTCGGCGGCCTCCGCCTCAAAGAAGCCCAGCGTCCGCCGCACATCTTCCCGGTTCCGGAAGCCGGGCAGCACCGTCATCACACCGGGGCGGTCCAGCGCGTACTGGATGCACTGGTAGGGGGTCAGCGCCCGGTGGAACGGCGAGGTCTTTTCGTCCAGCAGCTGTCCGCCGGCGTAGGTCTTCATCACGCTGATGCCCACCCCGAGGGCTTCGCACCGCCGGTAGAGCTCGTGGCGCTCGTCCAGCGTGCCGTCCGAGTAGTCCCCGTCCTGCCGGTAGTCATAGGCCGGGTTCAGCGAGAACATCAGCACATCCGGCAGCCCGAGGTCCAGCACCCGGTGGGCGATGGCCGGCGTATGGGTGGACAGGCCGATGTGCCGCACCACCCCCTGCCGCTTGAGCGCCTTGATGTGGTCGATGACCCCGCCGCTGAGCAGCTCCTCCAGCTCCGCCTGTTCGTCGACGCAGTGGATGAAGCCCACGTCGATGTAGTCGGTGCGCAGCTGTTCCAGCTGCCAGTCGATGGACCGCTTGACCGCCTCGAGGTTGTAGTCCCGGGCGTAGGGGCCGTCCTTGTAGATGGCGCCGAAGTGGATCTGGTAGTGGACCTTCTCCCGGGCGCCGCCCACCACCCTGCCAAAGCAGGGGAAGGGCCTCGCGTCCGCCGAGGCCAGGTCGATGTAGTTGATCCCCATCTCCAGCGCCAGGGCGATGGTGGCCTCGATCTCCTTCTCGTCCGCCCGGCCGATGTAGCTGGTGCCAAACCCGATGACGCCGATGTCCTCGCCGCCATGGGGGAGTTTGCGGTATTCCATGGTGAATCCTCCTTGTGTGGAAATCCGGGAAAAAGCCCGCCGGTCAGCCCCGGATCCGGGCGGCAAAGTCCGCCATCGCCTCGGAAATCTTGATCTGCTGCGGGCAGACCGCCTCACAGCTGCGGCAGCCGATGCAGGCGGAGGGCTGTTTGTCCGCCGGCACCGCCGCCAGGGCCATCGGCGCGATAAAGCCGCCGCCGGTGAAGATATGCTCGTTGTAGAGGGCCAGCAGCCGGGGGATATCCAGCCCCTGGGGGCAGTGGCTGGTGCAGTAGTGGCAGGCGGTGCAGGGCAGCGCCGTGCGGCGCACCATATCCCCGGCGATGCCGAAGAGCACCTCCCGCTCGGCCTCGGTGGCCGGGGCGTCGGCGGCAAAGGTGGCGATGTTCTCCTCCATCTGCGGCAGGCTGGACATGCCCGAGAGCACCATTGTCACGCCGGGCACCGACTGCAGGAAGCGGAAGGCCCAGCCGGCCTGGCTCTCCTGCGGGCGCAGCGCCTGCAGCCGGCCGAAGTCCTCCGCCGAAAGCCGGGTCAGGCTGCCGCCCCGCAGCGGCTCCATGACCCAGATCGGGATCTTCCGCTCGTTGAGCAGCGCCACCTTCTCTTTGGCGTCCTGGAACTCCCAGTCCACATAGTTGAGCTGGATCTGGCAGAACTCCATCGCGTCGCCGTAGGCGTCCAGGAACCGCCGCAGCACCGGCATGCCCCCGTGGACCGAAAAGCCCAGATGCCGGATGCGGCCGTTTTTCTTCTGCTCCATCAGGTAGTCGAAGATGCCGTACTTCGGATCCAGGTAGGCGTCGATGTTCATCTCGCAGACATTGTGGAAGAGATAGAAGTCGAAGTACTCGACCTGCAGCTTTTCCAGCTGCTTCTCAAAGATCTCCTGCACCTTGCCCATATTCGACAGGTCGTACCCCGGGAACTTGGTGGCCAGACAGAACCGGTCCCGGGGGTGCTTTTTCAGTGCGCGGCCCATCGCCAGCTCCGACTGCCCGCCGTGGTAGCCCCAGGCGGTGTCGTAGTAGTTGACGCCGTGGGCCATGGCGCAGTCCACCATCGCGGCGGTGGCGGCCTCGTCGATGCGGGTGTCGTCCCCGCCGATCACCGGCAGGCGCATGGCGCCCATGCCCAGCGCCGACAGCTTTTCCCCTTGAAACTCCTTATAGATCATACCCGAATTGCTCCTTTCTGTCCATGGTTGGGGCGCAGTTTTGCCGCGCTCCCGTTTACGACCCCATTCTAATACTTCGAGTACACTTTAAGTCAACCCCCCCGGCGCAAATTTTTTTGACGGGGACCGACGGGTAAAATTGCACAAAGCCCCGGACCGGCTGCCGGGCGGCAGCGGACGGCTTTTTGCGATACTGCCGAAAAAGAAAGCCCGCTTCTGGTGGAAACGCCCAAACATCTGGGACGGTAGTTTTTTTGGCCCGACAGGGGATTTTCACGGAAAGAGCCGCTGTTTTTCCGCATAAAATCAGCATTCTGCCAGAAATTTGGAAAAAAATAGACAAAAAGTTGCAACTTTTCTCGTGATTTCTATTGCAAAACGGTCGGGTTTTCGTTACAATGGTAGGTGTATTGGCTAACCTGACGAAAGTTTGCACGGAATTTTTGGTGAAGAGGGGTAAGATATTATGTCTAACAGGTTATTCCAGGGCGTCATCCATCAGATGCGGGATTCGATCGACCGGGTGATCGGCGTGGTGGACGATACCGCCACCGTCATCGCCTGCAGCGACCTGACGCGCATCGGGGAGACCAGCGAGTTCCTGCTGCTGGATATGGGCGAAAACCAGGACATCTTCGTCCGGGACGGCTACACCTACAAGCCGTTCGGCTCGAAGTCCAAGCCGGAGTTCGCCGTATTCGTCGAGGGCTCGGACGAGATGGCCACCCGCTACTGCAGCATCCTTGCGGTGGCACTGGCCGGCATCAAGCAGTACTACGATGAGAAGTACGACCGCAACAACTTCATCAAGAATGTCATCCTGGACAACATCCTCCCCGGCGACATCTATGTCAAGGCCCGGGAGATGCACTTCAACTCGGATGTGAGCCGGGTGGTGCTGCTGATCCGCATCGTCTCCTCCAACGACATCTCCGCCTTTGATGTGATCCAGAATCTCTTCCCGAACAAGCAGAAGGATTTTGTCTTCAACATCAGCGAGAGCGACATCGTGCTGGTCAAGGAGATCAAGGCCGGCATCGAGTCCAGGGACCTGGAAAAGCTGGCCCGCTCCATCGTCGACACCCTCGGCGGGGAGTTCTACACCAAGGTGGTGGTGGGCATCGGCACCGCCGTGGTCGGCGTCAAGGACCTGGCCAAGAGCTTCAAGGAGGCCCAGGTGGCCCTGGAGGTCGGCAAGGTGTTCGACACCGAGAAGTCCATCGTCAGCTATGACAACCTGGGCATCGCCCGGCTGATCTACCAGCTGCCCACCACCCTGTGCGAGATGTTCCTCAAAGAGGTCTTCAAGAAGGGCTCCATCGAGAGCCTGGACCAGGAGACGCTGTTCACCATCCAGAAGTTCTTTGAGAACAACCTCAACGTCTCGGAGACCTCCCGGAAGCTGTTCGTACACCGCAACACGCTGGTCTACCGCCTGGAGAAGATCAAAAAGCTCACCGGGCTGGACCTGCGGGAGTTTGACCACGCCATCGTGTTCAAGGTGGCGCTGATGGTCAAGAAGTATCTCACGGCCAATCCCGTCAAGTACTGATAGCCACCGGCGCTTGACGCGGCACACGGTTCCATTTCAGTTCGGTTGGTAAGGCGGTATGCAAGAGTGATTAGTCTAACGAATGTATCAAAGCGATACCCTTCCGGAAATCTGGCGCTGGACAATGTCAACCTGGAGATTGATAAGGGCGAATTCGTGTTCATCGTCGGCTCGTCGGGGGCCGGCAAGTCGACGCTGATGCGCCTGCTGCTCCGCGAGGAGGTGCCCACCTCCGGACGGATCATCGTCAACGGGAAGAATGTCGGGGAGCTAAGGCGCAGGGAGATTCCCTATTTCCGAAGGACCCTCGGCGTGGTATTTCAGGATTTCCGCCTGATCCCCACCATGAATGTCTACGACAATGTGGCCTTTGCGCTGCGGGCCACCAATGTCTCCACACGGGACATCCGCCAGCGGGTGCCCTATATCCTCAACCTCGTGGGCCTTCAGGGCAAGGCCCGGAGCATGCCGGAGCAGATCTCCGGCGGCGAGCAGCAGCGTGTGGCGCTGGCCCGGGCGCTGGTGAACAACCCGGATATCATCCTGGCCGATGAGCCCACCGGCAACATCGACCCGGAGCTCTCCTTTGAGATTGTGGAGCTGCTCACCGAGATCAACAAGGTGGGCACCACCGTGGTCATGGTCACCCATGAGCACGACCTGGTGGCGCAGTTCCAGCACCGGATCATCCGCATCGAACAGGGCCGGCTCATCGCCGACACAGGCAGAACAGGAGGGCGCAATGGGAGGAAGTAGCCTCGGATACCTGATGCGGGAGGGAGCCCGCAATATCTACGCAAACAAACAGATGTCTGCTGCGGCCATCGGCGTGCTGGTGGCCTGTCTTTTGCTCATCGGCGCCTCGATCCTCTTCAGCTTCAACGCCAACAGCTTTGTCGGCTATGTGGAGGCCCAGAACGAGGTGGTGGTCTTTCTCACCGACGGCCTCGGCGACGAGGCCATCGACGCGGTGGAGCAGTCCATCCTGGACACCGAAAATGTGGCCGGCTGCCGGTTTATCTCCAAGGAGGAGGGGCTGGACAGCTGGGTGGATTCGATGAGCGGCGTCACCGAAAACAGCGAGGAGCTCTTTGCCCCGCTGTATGAGGACAACATCATGCCCGATTCCTTCAGCGTCACCGTCCGGGACCTGTCCCGGCTGGACGCCACGGTGGAGGCCCTCGGCGCCATTGCCGATGTGGACTATGTCCGGGCGCCGGAGCAGGTGGCCCAGACCATCACCATCCTCAAGAACGCGGTCAATGTGGGCGGGGCGGCCATTGTGCTGCTGCTGATTGCGGTGGCCTCGATGATCATTGCCAACACCATCAAGATCACCGTCTTCAACCGCCGCAAGGAGATCAGCATCATGAAATATGTCGGCGCCACCGATATGTTCATCCGGCTGCCCTTTATCGTGGAGGGCCTGCTGCTCGGGCTCATCTCGGCCGCGCTGGCGTTTCTGGTTATCTGGGCGCTTTACGCGCTGCTGTGCCATTCGCTCACCGGCAGCGACACGGTGCTGCTGGCCTTCCTCACCGAGAACCTGGTGCCCTTTGGCCAGATGGCGCTGCCGCTGATCGGCTGCTTCATCCTGGTGGGGGTTACCATCGGCACCCTCGGGAGCATCATTTTCGTCCGCAGATATCTGAAGGTGTGACCCTTTGACCGTATGGAAAGGAGTTCGGAAGGAGTGAAAAAGATGGATCCGGTTTCCCGCCGGGCGCTGGTGCTGCTTCTGGCCGGCGCGCTGACCCTGTGTGCCGTGCCGTCGGTGGACTACGCCACCGATGTATCCGACGCCGACCAGGCTGAGATCGACGATCTCAACCAGCAGTATGAGGAGCTGGAACAGCAGCAGCAGGAGTACCAGGCACAGATCGACGCCGCCAAGAGCGAAAAGGACAAGTATCTGGCCGAGAAAAACCAGCTCAACGGCCAGATTGACAACACCCAGGCCCAGATCGATGTGCTCACCAACAAGATCGACCTGCTCAATTCGATGATCGCCGAAAACGACGCAACCATCGCCGAGCTGGAAGATGAGATCGACAAGGACTACGAGATCTTCAAGCAGCGGGCCCGGGCCAGCTATATGTCCGGAGACAGCAGCACCGTCAGCCTGCTGCTCGGGGCGGACAGTTTTTCCGACTTCCTGATGAAGGCGGACATCACCGCCCGGGTGGCGGAAAACGACCGGGAGATGATCGCCTCCCTCGAGGCGGACATCGACGAGCTCCAGGCCCTCCAGGAGGAGAACCAGGCCAACAAGGACGACCTGGACTCCTCCAAGTCCACCCTCGATGAGAAGAAGAGCCAGCTCAACGGCCAGGTGAATGTGATCCAGGGCCAGATCGAGGACATCGACGAGCTCCAGCGCCAGTATGAGGCCAACAAGGCGGAGATCGACGCGATGATGCAGCAGGTCCAGAGCGAGATCAACGAGATCTACGCCTCCTATGAGTCGGAGGGCGAGTACACCGGCGGCGTCATGACCTGGCCGCTGCCCGGCTTCACCTCCATCACCTCCTACTACGGCTGGCGCTTCAACAACACCGATTTCCACACCGGCATCGACATCTCCGGCTCGAATGTCTATGGCCAGACCATCGTTGCGGCGGCGGACGGCGTGGTCATCAAGGCCCAGCAGACCTACACCCAGGGCGTCGGCTACGGGCGGTATCTCATCATCGACCACGGCGGCAGCATCTCCACCCTCTACGGCCACACCAGCCAGCTGCTGGTGAGCGAAGGGGACCGGGTCACCCGGGGGCAGGCCATCGCGCTGGTGGGCTCCACCGGCTGGAGCACCGGGCCCCATCTGCACTTTGAGGTCCGGGAAAACGGCACCGCTGTCAACCCGCTCAGCGGCTACCTCCAGCCGTAACAGGAGGGCACTTTCGTCAGAAAAACGGGCTGTATGGCCGCGGCATGGCCATGCGGCCTGTTTTTTTCCGGCGGGCGTTCACAGAATATTTACCGCCGGGGCACAGATTCCCGGTCCCCTTTGGCCGGGAATGTGCTATACTAAGACAGGACCTGCCGCGCCAGACGGGCGGCTGCCTTTTTTCGCAATCTACAAGCAGGAGTGACGATATGAACAGGAAAGTTTCTCTCGGCGTGACCATCGCGCTGATGTCGCTGGCGGCGGCGGTGGCCATCGTCATCACCGCCGGCTACTCGATGTTCGATTTCAACGGCCGGATGCAGAGCCTCCGGGAGAGCGAGGTCATGTATTCCAAGCTCAACGAGATCGACGCCTATGTCCGGCAGAACTACTACGGGGAGATCGACGATGAGGCGCTGATGAACGCCGTGGCCAAGGGCTATGTCAGCGGCCTGGGCGACGCCTACGCCCAGTACCTGACCCCGCAGGAGTACCAGCAGCGCATGGCCGACTATGAGAGCCAGCAGGCCACCATCGGCCTTTCGGTGGTGATGGATCCGTCCGGCTATATGAAGGTGGTCGAGGTCTTTGCCGGTTCGCCGGCGGAGGAGGCCGGCATCGAGGTCGGCGATCTGATCGTCGAGGTCGAAGGGACGATGGTCACCGCGGAAAACTACAACGAGATGTCCACCGCGATGGGCGGGGAGGAGGGCACCGTGCTGACCCTGACCGTCCGCCGGGACAACCAGGACGAGGAGGTGGAGATCACCCGCCGGGAGGTGGAGGTGCCGATGGTGACCTACACCCAGTACGGCGATGTGGGCTACATTCAGATCAAGGAGTTCCACAACAACACTCCGGCCCAGTTTGACGCCGCGCTGAACGCCCTGACCTCCTCCGGCGTCCAGGCGCTCATCTTCGATGTGCGCAACAACCCCGGCGGCACCATCGACTCGGTGGTGGATATGCTGGACACCCTGCTGCCCGAGGGCACCCTGGTGACCGCCACCTACAAGGACGGCAGCACCGAGGAGCTCGGCTACAGCGACGACGACGAGGTCAACCTGCCGATGGTGGTCCTCACCAACGAGGACACCGCCTCCGCCGCCGAGCTGTTCGCCCAGGCCATCAAGGACTTCAACAAGGGCCGCACCGTCGGCACCCAGACCTACGGCAAGGGCGTGATGCAGACCATCTACCCGCTCAGCGACGGCGGCGCCCTGAGCATCACCACCGCCAAGTACAACCCGCCCAGCGGCGTGAACTTTGACGGCGTCGGCGTCAAGCCGGATTACACCGTCCAGCTCACCGCCGAGCAGGAGCGCAACTTCTACGAGCTGGACGAGACCACCGACCCCCAGCTGCAGAAGGCCATCGAGCTGGCCGAGGCGGTGATCAAGACCGGCGGTTTCGACGGGCTCAGTGAGATCCCCGGCGACACCGAGACGGAGACCGGCGAGAGCGCCTCCGACGAGGATCCTTCCGAGGAGAGTTCGTCCGACGAGAGCGGCTCCGAGGAGGGCGCCTCCGATGCGGAAAGCGATGAGAGCTCTTCGGAGGAGACCGGGGAGGAGAGCCAGGCGGCCGCCTGAGCCCCTTTAACCTGATTTAAGCAAAAGTTTATCCCCGTTACCGACGGCGGACCCGCTCACCCCGGGCCGCCGTCCGGCGCGTATGATGGATTTCGACCGGAAAAACCGCTTGACATCGCTGAAGTAAATGACTATAATACAACTATTATGCGGCTGCAGCCGCCGATCATTTTGGCGCTTTTGCCAGAAAGGATGAGTCACTTGGATAAGATTCTGATGACCCAGGAGGGTTTTGATAAACTCCAGCAGGAGCTCAACGAGCTGCGCACCACCGGCCGCGCCGAGGTCTCGGAGAAGATCCGCGTTGCCCGCGGGTTCGGCGACCTGTCGGAGAACAGCGAGTACGATGAGGCCAAAAACGACCAGGCGGTGATGGAGGCCCGCATCGCCCAGCTCGAGGAGCAGCTCAAGCATGTGGAGATCATCGGGGCGGAGGACATCGCCACCGATATGGTCTCGGTGGGCTCGGTGGTCAAGATCCTGGACATCGAGTACGGCGACGAGATGACCTACCGCATCGTCTCCTCGCTGGAGAGCGGCGGTGAGGGGGAGACCATCACCGACAAGTCCCCGGTGGGCCAGGCGCTGCTGGGCCACAGGGTCGGCGAGGTGGTCGATGTAGAGGCCCCGGCCGGCGTGGTCAGCTTCAAGATCCTCGAGATCGGCCGCTGAGTGCCGGGATAGTCCGAACCGAACAGGAGATGCGGGCCGCGCGCCCGCATTTTTTATGCCCGGGCGCGGCCGCCGGCGGCGGAAAAACCGCGTTCTCTTCTGGACAAACGCCGGAAACATGGTAAAATAAAATGGTAACAGTCAACGAATTCTGAGAACAGGAAGTGGAATAGATGAGCGAGAAGAATCTGACCCCCGCCGCCGAGACCGGCGAGAGCCTTTCGGAGCTGCTGCAGATCCGCCGGGACAAGCTGGATGCGCTGGTGCAGGCCGGCAGGGACCCCTATACGATCACCCGCTACGATGTCACCGCCCACGCCCAGGAGATCCTGGACGGCTTTGAGAGCGGCTTTGAGGGCAGGACCGTGTCCATCGCCGGGCGCATCATGGCCTGGCGGGATATGGGGAAGGCCAACTTCATCGACGTGCAGGACGGCAGCGGCCGGATCCAGGTGTATGTGCGGGTCAACGAGATCGGCGAGGAGGCCTTTGCCGAGTTCCAGAAGTGGGACCTCGGGGACATCGTCGGCGTCCAGGGCGAGGTGTTCCGCACCCGCCGGGGCGAGATCTCGGTGCGGGCCGATGCGATCACCCTGCTCTCCAAGAGCCTGCGCCCGCTGCCGGAGAAGTGGCACGGCCTCAAGGACACCGACGCCCGCTACCGCCAGCGCTATCTGGACCTGATGGTCAACCCCGAGGTGAAGAAGACCTTCCTTGTCCGGTCGAAGTTCATCCGCTTCCTGCGCTCCTATCTGGACGAGCGGGGCTACATCGAGGTGGAGACCCCGGTGCTCAACACCATCGTCGGCGGTGCGGCGGCCCGGCCGTTCATCACCCACCACAACACGCTGGACATCGATATGTACATGCGCATCGCCACCGAGCTGCCTCTCAAGCGGCTGATCGTCGGCGGGATGGAGCGGGTGTATGAGGTCGGGCGCATCTTCCGCAACGAGGGCATGGACCCGAAGCACAACCCCGAGTTCACCACCGTGGAGCTCTACCAGGCCTACACCGACTTTCACGGCATGATGGACATTGCCGAGGGCGTCCTCTCCGGGGCCGCCAGGGAGATCCTGGGCACCTACCAGATCGAGTGGATGGGCCAGCAGATCGACCTGACCCCCGGCTGGCGCCGGCTGACCATGGTCGAGGCGGTCAAGGAGTACGCCGGGGTGGACTTCGGCGCCATCACCGATGACGCCGAGGCGGTGGCCGCCGCAAAGGCCATCGGCGTTGAGCTGGCCCCGACAGCGGATCAGACCTGGGGCAACGCCCTCTACGAGTGCTTCGACCAGAAGGTGGAGGAGCAGCTGATCCAGCCGACCTTCATCACCATGTACCCGGTGGAGGTCTCCCCGCTGACCAAGCGCAGCCCGGAGGACCCGCGCCTCACCGAGCGGTTCGAGCTGTTCATCTGCCACAGCGAGCTGGCCAACGCCTACTCGGAGCTCAACGACCCCATCGACCAGCGCCGCCGGTTCGAGAAGCAGCTCGAGCTCCGGGACCGGGGCGACGATGAGGCCGAGATGCTGGACGAGGACTTCCTCACCGCCATCGAGTACGGCCTGCCCCCGACGGGCGGCATGGGCATGGGCATCGACCGCGTCGTGATGATGCTTACCAACTCGGACACCATCCGTGAGGTGATCCTCTTCCCGACGATGAAGCCCTTGGACTAAAATTCCACAATATATAGTGTCTGACGAAACCGGACGGCACAAGATGTAGCAAAAAGGGCTTACAACTACAAC
>CAJFQR010000029.1 GCA_904419105.1 Candidatus Avimicrobium faecavium | reverse complement strand
ATCCGGTAGACAATTACGAGGACGCCGGCCGGCTGCTGCACTATATCTGGGAGCCGGGCAATGTCAAAAAGCTCACCGAGCAGGCAGACCCGCAGCGCACCACCATCTTCATCGGGAAGGAAAACCGGTGCGAGGAGCTGCAGAACTGTTCGGTGGTGGTCACCCCCTTCGCCATCGGCAGCCAGGGGGCGGGCAGCATTGGCATCATCGGCCCGATCCGTATGGATTACGCGGCGATGCAGGCGGAGACCGAGTACTTCGCCCGGCTGCTCGGCGAGCTGCTCACCGAGATCTTTGAAGAATAACGAGCCAAAGGAGGCTGAAGGATTTGACCAAGAAAACCAAGCGCCAGGACCCGGCTCAGGAGCCGGAAATGGAGAAGAACCCCGCCCAGACGGCTCCGGATGCTGCGCAGGCCGTCGAAGAGCCGGCCGCAGAGGCCCCGAAGGAGCCCACTGCCGAGGAGAAGCTCCAGGCTCAGCTGGATGAGCTCAACGACCGCTACCTGCGCACCCTGGCTGAGTATGACAACTACCGCAAGCGCACCGCCAAGGAAAAGGAAGCCATCTACCCGGAGGCCAAGGCCAGCACGCTGGCCTCGATCCTGCCGATTCTGGACAGTCTGGAGCGGGCGCTGGCAGTGCCCTGCTCCGATGAGGAGTTCAAAAAGGGGCTGGAGCTGATCCACAAGTCCTTTGACGAGGTGCTCCAGAAGCACGGCGTCGAGGCCTTCGGTGAGGTGGGCGACCTCTTTGATCCGGGTATGTATGCAGCTGTGGCCCATGTGGACGACGAGGCCGCCGGTGAGAACAGCGTCGCTGAGGTGTTTCAGAAGGGCTACAAGATGGGCGACCGCATCCTGCGCTACGCGATGGTCAAGGTCGCCAACTGACAAGCGTTTTTCCACAGTAGTGTTTGAGATACATCAATTTGATTGAAAGGAAGATCTGTTATGGCTAAAATCATTGGTATCGATCTGGGTACTACAAACTCCTGCGTGGCTGTCATGGAGGGCGGCGAGCCGGTGGTCATCGCAAACGCCGAAGGTGCCCGCACCACTCCGTCGGTGGTCGCCTTCTCCAAGACCGGTGAGCGGATGGTCGGCCAGGTGGCCAAGCGCCAGGCTGTCACCAATCCGGACCGCACCGTCATCTCGATCAAGCGGCACATGGGCTCCGATTACAAGGTCGCCATCGACGGCAAGAACTACACCCCGCAGGAGATCTCCGCGATGATCCTGCAGAAGCTCAAGGGTGACGCCGAGGCCTACCTGGGTGAGACGGTTACCGAGGCGGTTATCACCGTCCCGGCCTACTTCACCGACTCCCAGCGCCAGGCCACCAAGGATGCCGGTAAGATCGCCGGTCTGAATGTCCGCCGGATCATCAACGAGCCCACCGCTGCGGCGCTGGCCTACGGCGTCGACAAGGAAAACGACCAGAAGATCATGGTCTACGACCTCGGCGGCGGTACCTTCGATGTCTCGATCATCGAGATGGGCGATGGTATCCAGCAGGTGCTCGCCACCGCCGGCAACAACCACCTCGGCGGTGATGACTTCGATGAGCGCATCATCAACTACCTGGCCGACAACTTCAAGGCGGAGAACGGCATCGATCTGCGCAGCGACCGTATGGCCCTGCAGAGACTGAAGGAGGCCGCCGAGAAGGCCAAGATCGAGCTCTCCGGCATGACCACCGCCAACATCAACCTGCCCTTCATCACCGCCGATGCCACCGGCCCGAAGCACATGGATGTCACCCTGACCCGCGCCAAGTTCAACGAACTCACCGCCGATCTGGTGGAGTCCACGATGGGCCCTGTCCGTCAGGCCCTCTCCGATGCCGGCCTGCAGCCCTCTCAGATCGACAAGGTGCTGCTGGTAGGCGGTTCCACCCGGATTCCCGCCGTCGTCGATGCGGTCAAGAACTTCATGGGCAAGGATCCCTTCAAGGGCATCAACCCCGATGAGTGCGTGGCCATCGGTGCGGCGATCCAGGGCGGCGTTCTGGCCGGTGAGGTCAAGGATCTGCTGCTGCTGGATGTCACCCCGCTGTCCCTGGGCCTCGAGACCCTCGGCGGTGTCTGCACCAGAATCATCGACCGCAACACCACTATCCCGGTTAAGAAGAGCCAGATCTTCTCCACCGCAACCGACAACCAGACCTCTGTGGATATCCATGTCCTCCAGGGCGAGCGTGAGATGGCCGCCGACAACAAGACCCTCGGCCGGTTCCAGCTGGACGGCATCGCCCCTGCCCGCAGAGGCGTGCCTCAGATCGAGGTGACCTTCGATATCGACGCCAACGGCATCGTCAATGTCTCTGCCAAGGATATGGGTACCGGCAAGGAGCAGCACATCACCATTACCTCCTCGTCGAATATGTCCAAGGAGGACATTGACAAGGCGGTCAAGGACGCCGCTGCCTACGCCGAGCAGGACAAGAAGCGCCGTGAGGAAGTGGACACCCGCAACAACGCAGACCAGATGGTCTACCAGGCGGAAAAGACTCTGGCAGACGCCGGCGACAAGCTGGACGCCTCCGACAAGGCCGCCGCTGAGGCCAAGATCGCCGAGCTCAAGACCGCCCTGCAGGGCACCGATGTTGAAGCCATCAAGCAGAAGCTGGACGAGGTCCAGAAGGCCTTCTATGACATCAGCGAGAAGCTCTACAAGGCCGCTGCCGATGCACAGCAGGCCGGCCAGGCCGACAGCCAGTCCACCGGCGCCGCAGGCGGCGATTATGTGGACACCGACTACAAGGATGTAGACGAGAACGGCAATAAGTAAACACAAATGGTTTTTCCCGGGCACAAAAGGGCGGAGCGAGCTTCTCGCCTGCCCTTTTGGCGGGTCTGGGCGGAACTGTTGGCATTTGCCGCAAGGCTGTGCTATAATAGGCAGTGCCCGCCGGGATCCGCGGGAGAAGGGGGAGTACGAGTTTGGCAGAGAAACGAGATTACTATGAGGTGCTTGGCGTGTCCCGCCAGGCCACCGATGATGAGATCAAAAAGGCCTATCGTGCCCTGGCCAAAAAGTATCACCCGGACCTGAACCCGGGGGATCAGGAGGCCGAGGCCAAGTTCAAGGAGGCCGGGGAGGCCTATGAGGTTCTCTCCAATGCCGAAAAGCGCCGCCGGTACGATCAGTTCGGCTTTGCCGGCGTCGACCCGAGCTACGCCGCCTCGAACGGCGGCGGGGCCGGCGGTTACGGCGGAGCGGCGGGCTTCGGCTTTGACGATATCGGCGATATCTTCGAGAGCTTCTTCGGCGGGAGCGGCTTTGGGGGCTTTGGCGGCAGCACTCGCACCCGCAACCCCAACGCCCCGATCAAGGGGGCGAATGTGGAGGTTACCATTCCGCTGTCCTTTATGGAGGCGGTCAAGGGCTGCCACAAGACCATCACCATCAAGCGCCTGGAGACCTGCTCCGACTGCGGCGGCTCCGGCGCCGAGAAGGGCAGCACCGCCGAAACCTGCCCCGACTGCCACGGCACCGGCCAGGTCACCGTCCAGCAGCGTACGCCGTTCGGCGTCATGCAGACGGTGCGCACCTGCCCCCGCTGCGGCGGCAAGGGCAAGATCATCCGGAATCCCTGCAAAAAATGCGGCGGCAAGGGCCGCGTCCGGGTCACCCGCAAGCTGGATATCGATATCCCGGCCGGCATCGACAATGGCCAGACCTTCGTGGTCCGGGGCCAGGGCGACCAGGGCGTCAACAACGGCCCCTCCGGTGATGTGGAGGTCACCGTCACCGTCCGCCCCGATCCGCTGTTCGAGCGGGACGGCTTCAACATCTGGTGCGATGTGCCCATCACCTTCACCCAGGCAGTGCTCGGCGATGAGATCACCGTCCCCACTGTCGACGGCAAGGTCAGCTATACGGTGCCCGAGGGCACCCAGTCCGGCACCGTGTTCCGCCTGCGCAACAAGGGCGTGCCCTATGTCAACGGCGGCGGCCGCGGCGACCAGTATGTCCGGGTGAACATCGAGGTCCCGAAGAACCTCTCCGGAAAGCAGAAGGACCTCCTCAAAGAGTTCGACAAGCTCTCCAGTGACAAAAATTTTGAGAAGCGCAAGGGCTTTTTCGATAAGCTCAAAGAGATGTTTGACTGATCCCATGCGCGCATAAAAAATACCGGCAAGGTGTTCCCTGCCGGTATTTTTGTGTTTTGGTTCTCAAAGTCCTTCGGCCTCAAGCAGCGGGCTCAGGTCCGCCGTGAAGGAGAAGTAGGGCTCCAGCCCCTCCTCGTCGAACGAAAGGCCCGCGATCACCTCCGCCGGGTTGGTGGAGCCGTGAGGCAGCCCGTTGTCCGCATCCTTTTCCGGGTTGGCGAAAAAGGAGATGGTTACACTGTGCTCCTCTCCCAGGTTGGAGAGGGGGGTGGAGACATCTTTTTGCGAATGTTTCCGGCTCGAAAACGCCCGGCTGAAGACGGTGCCGCCGATCTCGAGCCGCACCATATCCCAGCGCCTGGGCTCCTCGTGGGCGAGCAGCACCACCAGCTCCCGTTCCGATTCCTCGTATCCGGCGATGCCGGCCACTGCCTGCACCGCCTCCGACCCGGTGTTCAGCACCATCGCCTGCCGGACTAGCGGAGGCGGATTCTCACCCTCGTCGGCAAGGGCCACGGTAACCGTGTGCCAGCCGTCCCCGTCCTCATAGAAGGCGGCCGTCTCAAACTCGCCGCCTACCGAGATCGGATACCGCTCCGATCCTGCGGCGGCCTCAATCCGTTCGTTCAGCTCGGCAAATTTCCAGCTCCGGATCTGATTTTCCACCATCGGTTTGACCACATAGGCCGCCAGTGCGAGCAGGACACCGAGCATCAAGATCTTCTGCCATCGTTTCATACGGATCCCTCCTGTTCGGGCAGATGCCGTGATCACTGTTTGACTTCAGTATAGCACAGCGCAAAAACCCTGCCAAGAGACGCTTTGCACAAAAGATAAGGTGAAATTTTTCGCACTTTATCGAAGAAAAGTCCGCGCAAACGGCTCCCGGCACTTGAGAAATGGCAAAAAGTTTGCTATGATACTATCAAGTGTGTATCGTTTCTCTATAATTCCTGTAAAATGTTTGTAAGTTTTTGACCATAGGAGGACAGTATGGACTGGACAGAGATCAAGATCGAGATCGCCGCCTCTCAGGTGGACGCTGCGGCGGCCATCGCCCAGATGGTGGTGCCCTACGGCATCTACATCGAGGACTACTCCGATCTGCTCACCGAGGCGCCGAAGATCGCCCACATCGACCTCATTGATGAGGACCTGCTGGCCAAGGACCCGGCCAAGGCGGTGATCCATGTATACATCAGCCCGGACGACAATCCCGCCGAGGCCATCGCCTTCCTGCGGGAGAAGCTCACCGCCGCAGGCATCGGCCAGAGCATCTCCACCGAGGCAGTGAAGCAGGAGGAGTGGTCCACCGCCTGGAAGCAGTACTATCATCCGCTGCATCTCGGCCGCCGGCTGGTGGTCTGCCCGAGCTGGGAGAGCTATGAGCGGGCTCCGGATGAGGTGGTGCTCACGCTGGACCCGGGTATGGCCTTCGGTACCGGCAGCCACGACACCACCCGGCTCTGCCTGGAGCTGCTCGAGGAGCACTGTGCCCCGGGCCGGACGGTGCTGGATGTGGGCAGCGGCAGCGGGATCCTGGCCATCGCCTCGGTGCTGCTCGGCTGCGATCACGCCGACGGCGTCGAGATCGACCCCACCGCCGTGCGGGTCGCCCAGGAGAACAGCGCCATCAACCACACCGGGGATCGGGTCACCTTCCACTGCGGCGACCTGGTGGAGAAGGTCAGCGGCAGCTATGACATCGTCTGCGCCAACATCGTCGCCGACATCATCATCCGTCTGCTGCCCGATGCCGGCCGGTTCATGAAGCCGGAGGCGGTACTCATCTGCTCGGGCATCATCGATGAGCGGGAGGCCGATGTCCTTGCCGCCGTGGAGAAAAACGGCTTTGCCGTCCGCGACCGGCGGGAGTCCGGCGGCTGGGTGGCCCTGGCCTGTGTGAAGAAGGAGGCGTGAGATGCCGCGTTTTTTCTGTGAGACCATCGCCGGCGGCAAGGCCCGGCTCACCGGGGAGGACGCCGCCCATGTGGCCAGGAGCCTGCGGATGGGCCCCGGGGAGGCGCTGACCCTCTGCGACGGACAGGGTACCGATTTCTTCTGCCGCATCGACTATGCCGCCCCGGAGGAGGTGCTGCTCACCGTGCTGGAGAGCCGCCCGTCGGTGGCGGAACCGCCGGTGTTCATCCGGCTGTATATGGCGCTTCCCAAGGCGGAGAAGTTTGAATGGGTGGTGCAGAAGTCGGTGGAGCTTGGCGTCGGCGAGATCGTTCCGGTGCTCAGCCGCCGGTGTGTCTCCCGGCCGGACCCGAAGAGCTTTGCGAAAAAGCTTCAGCGCTACAACCGCATCGCAGCCGAGGCCGCCAAGCAGAGCGGCAGGGGGCGGATCCCGGAGGTGCGGGAACTGCTCTCCTTTGAGGCAGCTATCCGGGAGATGGCGGCCCGTCCGTCG
Source organism: Candidatus Avimicrobium faecavium (assembly GCA_904419105.1). Lineage (GTDB taxonomy): Bacteria > Bacillota > Clostridia > Oscillospirales > Ruminococcaceae > Avimicrobium > Avimicrobium faecavium. The sequence continues at coordinate 7,496 of CAJFQR010000029.1, read as the reverse complement.
CCGATGCTCTTCTACGAGCGGGCCACCGCACCGATGCGGGAGACCCTGGCGGCCATCGCCGGAGAGGCTTCGGTGCTCATCGGCGCCGAGGGCGGCTTTGACGAGGAGGAGGTGGCCGCCGCGGCGGCGCTGGGGATCCCGTCGCTGACCCTCGGCCCCCGAATCCTGCGCTGCGAGACCGCTCCGCTGGCGGCGCTGACGGCGATCCAATATGAGACCGGCGGTCTGGACACGCCGGGAAAGGAGATGAGCGAATGAGCCGCTACCACACCGTCCTCTTCGATCTGGACGGCACCCTCACCGACCCGGCGGAGGGCATTACCACCTGTGTGCGCCACGCGCTGCACTGCCAGGGCATCGAGGAGGAAAACTACGACAACCTGACCCGTATGATCGGCCCGCCGCTGGCTGAGGGCTTCGCCGAGTTCTACGGCATGGACGAGGCCCACGCCTGGCAGGGCGTGCGCGACTTCCGGGAGCTCTTCGCCCGGATCGGCGTCGAGAAGAACATCCTCTATCCCGGTGTCCGGGAGATGCTGGAGCGGCTGCGGGGTGCTGGAATAACCCTTGCCGTTGCAACCAGCAAACCGGAACCCTTCGCGCAGGCCATCGTCCGCCGCTTTGAGCTGGAGGGGTACTTTTCCCTGGTCGGCGGTGCCACCCTGGACGAGACCCGCACCAAAAAGGCGGAGGTCATCGCTCATGTGCTCGCCCAGCTGGGCCTAAGCGGCCCAGAGGGGGTATTGATGGTCGGTGACCGCAAGCACGATGTCCTCGGCGCCGCCGCCCACGGCATCGACGCCGCCGGCGTTCTTTACGGCTACGGCAGCCGGGAGGAGCTGACTGCTGCCGGGGCGGTCTGCCTGGCGGAGACGCCGGCGGCGGTGGCGGAATACGCCCTTGGGGAGACCGGGGCCTGAAAACAGGAGGAAGAAGATGAGCGAGAGCCTGATCTATGTTGCCGAGGACGATGACAACATCCGGGAGATCCTGCGCTGCACGCTGGACTCCTATGGGTACGCCACCCGGGTCTTTGACAGCGCGCCGCAGCTGCTTGAGGCCGTCCGGGAGCAGCTGCCCGACCTGATCCTGATGGACATTATGATGCCCGGGATGGACGGCCTGCAGGCGCTGCGGCTGCTCAAACAGGACCGGCGCACCGCCGGGGTGCCGGTGATCTTTCTCACCGCCAAGTCCAGTGAGATCGACAAAGTCAAGGGGCTGGACCTCGGCGCCGAGGACTACATCACCAAGCCCTTTGGCCTGCTGGAATTGGCGGCCCGGGTGCGGGCAGCGCTGCGGCGTCAGCCGCCGGAGCGGCAGCACATCCTCCGCGGCGGCGACATCGTCGTCGATGTGGACGACCACGCGGTCACCCGGGCCGGGCAGCCGCTGGAGCTCACCCTGAAGGAGTTTGAGCTGCTGCGCATCCTCATTGCGAACCGGGAGCGGGTGGTGCCCCGGGAGGAGCTCCTCAACGAGATCTGGGGCTACGACTTCGCCGGGGAGACCCGTACGCTGGATATGCACATCAAAACGCTCCGGGCCAAACTCGGGGACGATGTGGAGCACCCCCGCTACATCAAGACAATCCGGGCTGTGGGCTACAAATTCATCGGATAGGAGGGAGAGATGGAGCTCTTTCGGAAAAAACAGGATGCGGCGGACCTGCGGATGCTCGCCGACCGGCTGGAACGGCTCCGGGAGGACCCGGACTGCCCCTTTGCCGCACCGGCGGCGGAAGGGGACACCGCCCGGATCATCGCCGGCATCGAATACCTGGTGGATGAGCTGGCGGAGACCCGCCGGGCATTGGACGGCGAGCGCCGCCGGGCCAGCTACATCCTGGACAATATGGACAGCGGTCTGCTGCTGGTGGACGCCGGCGGCGCCATCACCCAGTGCAATGCCTCGGCATATAAGTACCTGTCCGGCTGCGAGGAACTGGTCGGTGCCCGGCTGGAGGCGGCCTGTCCCGATCCGGCGCTGGTCAAGGCGGTGAAAAAGGCAGTGGAGGGGGAGGTGTCCAGCGTGCTGGACATCGACCTGACCGCCACCAGCGGGGCTATCGTCTCCGCCCGGGTGAGCCCGGCGGCAGGGGCTCTTTTTGAGGGGGACCGCCAGGCAGCCGCGGTGATCGTCCTCACCAATGTCACCCAGGAACGGCAGATGGAGGCAATGCGCAGCGAGTTCATCGCCAACATCTCCCACGAGCTCAAGACCCCGATCACCTCAATCCTCGGCTTTACCGAGCTGCTCACCGCCGGTGTTGTCCCCGAGGGGGAAAAGCGACGGGAGTTTCTTGAGCGCATCGGGGAGGAGGCCCGGCGAATGTCCGCCCTCATCGACGATATTCTTCATCTCTCCTCCCTCGAGTCGAAGCAGACCGAGGAGGTTTGGGAGATGGTGGATCTGCGGGCGCTGGCGGAGGATATCCTGCGCAGCCTGGAGCCCCAGCTCCAGCGCCGGCAGATCACCGCCGAGGTGGTCGGCGCCGCCCGGTACCGGGCCTATCCGGACGATATGCGCCAGCTGCTGAAGAACCTGATTGAAAACGCCGTCAAGTATAACCGCGAGGGCGGCCGGGTGGAGGTGCGCATTGCACCGGACGCCTATCAGTGCGTCATCGGCGTCAGCGATACCGGCATCGGCATCCCTCTGGAGCACCAGTCCCGGGTTTTTGAACGGTTTTACCGAGTGGACAAAGGCCGCAGCAAGCGGGAGGGAGGCACCGGGCTCGGCCTCTCGATCGTCAAACACATCACAGCCAAATACGGCGGACGCATTACGCTGGTCTCCCGCCCGGAGGAGGGCACCAGCATCCGTGTCACGCTGCCCATCACAGAGGAGTGATCTATCATGGCAAATGAAACCAAGACCTCGTTGCCCGCAGGCACCCGTCCGCCCCATCTCATCACGCTGGACGAGGTGGTGGGCGGCGCCGTCTATGAACTGGCTCACAGCGGCTGGGACGGCAGCTGTTTCTGGTCGGAGAGCTCCCGCTACCTCACCGACGACGCCGAGGGCCTGCCGGTGCTGCTTCCCTTCTTTTACGAGGGGCCGGTGCCTGACTTCCACTGGGATGGGCCCAACCGCATCGAGCTCTCCGCCTGGGATGAGATCCGGGAGCTCGCCTTCGCGACCAACGAGCCCTACTTTACCCAGGTGTTTGACGAGGTGGAGGCCTGGCTTACCGAGGAGGACCGCAGGGCCGGTTACTTCTGGATCCTGGGCATCTGAAAAATGGGATAGGGGCAAAGGGCTTCGGCGCCGGATCCGGCGGCCGGGGCTTTTTTGTGCCCGGGCAAAGAAAAAAGCGGGCCCGAAGGCCCGCCGGTCACTTAGGACAGCGACGCAAGCACCGCCCCGGTGTAGTAGTGGGAGAGGATCTCGTCGTAGGTGAAGCCGTCCTCGGCCATCGCTTCGGCGCCGTACTGGCTCAGCCCGACCCCGTGGCCGTACCCCACCGTGCGGACGGTGAAGACCCCGCTCTCCGGGTCGTATTCCACCGAAAAGCAGGCCGAGCGCAGGTCCAGCGCTGCCCGCACCTCCTTGCCGGTGACCGTCTGGTTCCCGACCTTGATGTCCAGCACATACCCCGAGTCGGTGTAGCTGATCGGGGAGAGCCACAGCGCCGGGTTCTCCCCGAGGATGAGCCCGTCAAAGGCGGCGGTGAGGGCGGTGCGCATCTCCTCCTCGGTGAACTCCGCCGTGCCCTCGGCAGCCGGGGCGTCCCGGTCGGAGGGGGAATCCACCGGTACCAGATAGGGCACCGAGGCCTGCCAGACATTCTCCGCCGCCTCGGTGGTGCCGGCGCTGCAGGAGTGGTACACCGCCAGGATCGGCTCCCCCTCGTAGGTGAGCACCTGGTCCAGCACGTTGTCTGCGGCGGCGGTGACCTTCTCCCAGGCGGCAGCGGCGTCCTCCCCATAGCGGGCGAAGAAATCCTCCTCCCGGGCATAGCCTTTAAAGTTGTCCGGATCGGCGGCAAAGTCCGCTCCATCCAGCTCCGGGTCGGGTGTTTCCCGGTGGAGCCGCGCATTGTAGAGGGCCCAGGTGTGGCTGGCCACTGCCTGTGCCTTCATCGCCTCCGGGTGAAAGCTCACCGGCAGCTCCGCCGCCACCGCTCCCCGGACGTAGTCCCGTACCGGTATCGTTTCCACCTCACCGGTGGCGCTGTTCAGGATCCGGAACGTCTCGATGTCCCAGTCCGCCTTCACCGTGGGGACAGAGGCCGGCTCTGCGTCCGGCAGTTCTCCGACCCAGCCCAGTGCCCCCTCGCTCTCCGGGTTCTCCCCGGCGGAGAAGGCCCCGGCAGCGATGGCCGGCAGCAGCAGCGCCGCGATGCAGAAGAGCACCGCTGCCCAGATCCTCCGGCGCATCCAAACTCACCTCCCGATTTTTGTGACATTTTTTCGCGATTTGACAGTGTACAAAGCCCGCTCTCCCGTGGTATAATGTGAAACTGTGAATTGGATTTCCGCAAATTGAAAAGGAGAAGATACGGTGCCTGTGGGTGGAGCGTCTACGATGATTATAGCCTCCCACAGGCATCTCTTTTTGCAGAAACCGGTCGGGTATCCGTGAGGAAAGGCAGTGATTCGTTATGAAAATCGGATTCGACAACCAGAAGTATCTCACCATGCAGTCGGAGCACATCCGGGAGCGCATCGAGGCGTTTGGCGGCAAGCTCTACCTCGAGTTTGGCGGCAAGCTCTTCGATGACTTCCACGCCTCCCGGGTGCTGCCGGGCTTTGCGCCGGACAGCAAGGTGCGTATGCTGCTCCAGCTCAAGGACCAGGCGGAGATCGTCATCGCGGTGAACGCCGGTGACCTGGAGAAGAACAAGGTCCGGGGCGACCTGGGCATCACCTACGACCAGGAGGTGCTGCGCCTGATCGATGCCTTCCGGGCCATCGGGCTGTATGTGGGCAGCGTGGTCATCACCCAGGACAAGGGCCAGCCCGCCGCCGATGCCTTTCGCCACCGGCTGGAGGCCCTCGGGGTGCCGGTGTTCCTCCACTATCCCATCGCCGGCTATCCGTCCAATATCCCGCTGATCGTCAGCGATGAGGGCTATGGCCGCAACGACTACATCGTCACCAGCCGGCCGCTTGTGGTGGTCACCGCCCCGGGCCCCGGCAGCGGCAAGATGGCCACCTGCCTGTCCCAGCTCTACCACGAGCACCGCCGGGGCATCCAGGCGGGCTACGCCAAGTTTGAGACCTTCCCGATCTGGAACCTCCCGCTGAACCACCCGGTGAACCTGGCCTATGAGGCTGCCACCGCCGACCTACAGGATGTCAATATGATCGACCCGTATCATCTGGAGGCCTACGGCATCACCACCGTCAACTACAACCGGGATGTGGAGGTCTTCCCGGTGCTGAAGGCCATGTTTGAGCAGATCCTCGGGGAGAGCCCCTATCAGTCCCCCACCGACATGGGGGTCAATATGGCGGGCAACTGCATTATCGACGACGAGGCCTGCTGTGAGGCCTCCCGCCGGGAGATCGTGCGCCGCTATTACCAGGCCATGTGCGATCTGCGCACCGGCCGCGGGGAGGAGAGCGCCGTGGCCAAGATCGACCTGCTGATGAACAAGGCCGGCATCACCCCGGCATTCAACCCGACGGTCCAGGCCAGCCTGGACAAGGCAGAGGCCACCGGCATGCCCGCCGTCGCCATCGAACTGCCGGACGGCCGGGTCATCACCGGCAAGACCAGCGCGCTGCTGGGCGCCTCGTCGGCGGCGCTGCTCAACGCCCTCAAAGCCGTCGCCGGCATCGACGATTCGGTCCACCTGATCGCCCCGGAGGTCATCGAGCCGATCCAGCACCTGAAGGTCGAACACCTGGGCAACCACAACCCCCGCCTGCACACCGATGAGACCCTCATCGCCCTGTCCATCTCGGCGGTCACCGATCCGAACGCCGAGCGCGCGATGGAGCATCTGGCGGAACTGGCCGGCTGCGACGCCCACTCCACCGTGATCCTCTCCCAGGTGGACACCGATGTGTTCCGCAAGCTCGGGGTCAATATGTCCTGCGAGCCCACCTACCAGACCAAAAAGCTCTACCACAAGCGCTGAGCCCTTTGCAACTTTCCCCTTTTTCCGCTACAATAGAAGGAGAAGGCCAACAGGCACCCACAGAAAAAAGGAGGACCTCCCTATGAAAAAACTCGGTTTTGGCTGTATGCGACTGCCCCTCACCGATCCGGGCGATGTCACCAGCATTGATATGCCCCAGTTTGAAGCGATGGTGGACCGCTTCCTCGAGCAGGGCTTCACCTACTTCGATACCGCCTATGTCTACCACAGCCGCTCCAGCGAGAAGGCCGTCGGCCAGGCGCTGGTGGCCCGGCACCCCCGGGACAGCTTCACCCTGGCCACCAAGCTGCCGCTTGCCGCCCTCAAGACCCTTGAGGACCGGGACCGCATCTTCCAGGAGCAGCTGGAAAACTGCCGGGTGGACTATTTCGACTACTACCTGCTGCACAACATCAACTCCGGCACCTGGCCCACCGTCCAGAAGCTCGACTGCTTTACCTGGCTGCGCCAGAAAAAGGCCGAGGGCGTCATCAAGCAGATGGGCTTCTCCTTCCATGACAGCGCCGCCCTCCTGGACGAGATCCTCACCGCCCAGCCGGGCCTGGACTTTGTTCAGCTGCAGATCAACTACCTCGACTGGGAGAACGCCTCGATCCAGTCCCGCCTCTGCTATGAGGTGGCCCAGAAGCACGGCGTGCCGGTGATGGTCATGGAGCCCATCAAGGGCGGCACCCTGGCCAAGGTCTGCGACAAGGCCGAGGCCCTCTTCAAGGCCCACGCCCCCGAGCTGTCGGTGGCCAGCTGGGCCATCCGCTACGCCGCCAGCCTGCCGAATGTCAAGGTGGTGCTCAGCGGTATGTCCAACCTCGACCAGCTTGAGGACAACACCGGCTATATGGCGGACTTTGCCCCCCTCACCGAGGAGGAGCAGGCCATCGTGGCCGAGGCCGCCCGTGCCATCAACGAGTCCATCGCCATTCCCTGCACCGCCTGCCGCTACTGCGTGGACGGCTGCCCCAAACACATCGCGATCCCCGAGTACTTCACCCTCTACAACAACCATAAGATGTCGCTGAACAAGGGATTTGCCATCCAGAACACCTACTACCAGAACCTGGCCAAGACCCACGGCAAGGCCTCCGACTGCATCGCCTGCCGCAAGTGCGAGCACAGCTGTCCCCAGCACCTGCCCATCGTCGAGGACCTGAAGCAGGTTGCCGCTCTCTTTGAAAAGTAAACCTCCGCTTTCCTCTGAAAAAGCCGTCCGCTCCGGGCGGCTTTTTTGCTGCCCGGACGCCTTTTTTCCTCCGTTTCCACAGTGGAATGTGAAAAACTCTCCAGCCCTGAAATCCCGCCCAAACCGCCGATTTTCTGTGCCTACCGCCCAAATCTGCGCCAAAACAGCCCGCCCGACCCGGCAATTTTTCATAAAGTGACAAATCGG
>CAJFQR010000028.1 GCA_904419105.1 Candidatus Avimicrobium faecavium | reverse complement strand
CGGAACCATTATGCTCAACACCAATTTCAGCGAAAAGTTCTGCAAGGAAGGGCTCACCTTCGACGATGTGCTGCTGATCCCGGCGGCTTCGGCGGTGCTGCCGGCGGAAGCGGATATTTCCACCTGGCTCACCAGATCCATCAAGCTCAACACCCCGATTATGACCGCTGCGATGGACACCGTCACCACCGCGGATATGGCCATCGCCATCGCCCGGGAAGGCGGTATCGGCGTCATCCACAAGAATATGACCATCGAGCAGCAGGTGGAGGAAGTGGACAAGGTCAAGCGCAGTGAGAACGGCGTTATCGTCGACCCGTTCCACCTGTCCCCGGAGCACTTCGTCTTTGATGCCGACGAGCTGATGAGCAAGTACAAGATCAGCGGTGTGCCCATCTGTGAAAAGGGCAAGCTGGTGGGCATCATCACCAACCGGGACCTGCGGTTCCTCTCCAACTACAATATGAAGATCAAAGAGGTCATGACCAAGGATAACCTGGTCACCGCCCCGGTGGGCACCACCCTGGAAGAGGCCCAGAAGATCCTCTCCGCCCACAAGATCGAGAAGCTCCCGCTGGTGGATGCCGACGGCAACCTGCGCGGCCTGATCACCATCAAGGACATTGAAAAGGCTGTTCAGTACCCGAACTCTGCCCGTGACGCCAACGGCCGACTGCTCTGCGCCGCCGCCATCGGCGCCACCAAGGATGTGCTTGAGCGGGCCGGCGCCCTGGTCAACTCCCATGTGGATGTCCTGGTGCTCGACTCCGCCCACGGGCACAACACCGGCGTTCTCGAGGCGGTCCGCAAGGTGAAGGACGCCTTCCCGGATGTTCAGCTCATCGCCGGCAATGTGGCCACCGCCGAGGGCACTGTCGCCCTGATCGAGGCCGGTGCCGACGCCGTCAAGGTGGGTATCGGACCGGGCTCCATCTGTACCACCCGTGTGGTCGCCGGTATCGGCGTGCCCCAGGTCTCCGCCATCTATGACGCCGCCTGCGCCGCTGCCAAGTACGGCATCCCGGTCATCGCCGACGGCGGTATCAAGTACTCCGGCGACATCGTCAAGGCGCTGGCCGCCGGTGCCAATACCGTCATGCTCGGCAGCCTGCTGGCCGGCTGTGAGGAGGCCCCCGGCGAGGTGGAGCTCTACCAGGGCCGCAGCTTCAAGGTCTACCGCGGCATGGGCTCCCTCGGCGCCATGGCCAAGGGCTCCAAGGACCGGTACTTCCAGGCGGACAACAAGAAGTTCGTCCCCGAGGGCGTCGAGGGCCGCGTGCCCTTCAAGGGCCCGGTCTCCGAGACCGTCTACCAGCTGGTCGGCGGCCTGCGCGCCGGTATGGGCTATGTCGGCTGCAAGGATATCCCGACCATGCATCAGAACGCCCAGTTCGTCCGCATCACCTCCGCCGGTCTCAAGGAGAGCCATCCCCACGACATCTTCATCACCAAGGAAGCTCCCAACTACTCCACTTCCTTCTGATCTTCACCTTCCTGCAAGAAAAAAGGGTCTGCCGCCGGGCAGGCCCTTTTTGTATATTTGAGGGTCGTGCCCGGTATCGTAAAAGGAGAGAAGGGTGCTGCCGGGCAGATGCAAAAACGGATGCCCCGGTCCGGCCGGAGAAGAGGCCGATCTTTTTCCCAAAAATCAGCGAAAAAGGGCAAAAACGCCTTGACAATCCCACCGGCATCGGTTATAATAATATTCGCCTGATACGATACAGGCAACTGTGAGTGTATATGGCGGCATAGCTCAGCTGGCTAGAGCATTCGGTTCATACCCGAAGTGTCGTTGGTTCAAGTCCAATTGCCGCTACCACTCTTTTTTTATTTCTGAGGCCCGTTGGTCAAGCGGTTAAGACACCGCCCTTTCACGGCGGTAACGCGGGTTCGATTCCCGCACGGGTCACCAATCTTTCCCACAGACTTACTCGGAATCGAACCCGAGAGGGCTTTGGCCGAGTAAGGAAAGCGCGAAGCGGTTTCCCGGCCAAAGGGGCGCAGCAGCTTGCTGCAAGCAGAGCCAGGCGGCGAGTTTTGCGAAGCGAAACTCGTTAGGTCGGTCCCGAAGGGGCCGATCCTGCGTCACCAGATATTTTATGGACCGGCTGTGACCCGCCTGTGGGATCCTGGCCGGACAAAAGGGAGGACGAGCGATGGCTCGTCCTTTTTTTGTACCGCCGCCCCGGTTTTGGGGCAGACTAAGGCAGAGGAAGGGAGGTCATGATATGCTGCGTTCCATCAGCCGCCGGCAGCTCTACGCCTGGCAGCTCACCGGGGCAGTGCTCACGCTGGCGGTGCTGGCTGCCGGGCAGGCGTTCCGGCTGCGGCGGCTCGGGCTGATCGGAGGGCTGCTGGGTGCGGTGCTTACGCTGGTGGTGGTGCCGCTGGAGTGGCGGGGGCTCCGCTACCGGATCGGCCGCGAGTGCCTGCGGGTGAGCGGCGTGCTGGTGCGCCGCACCACCCTGCTGCCGCTGGACCGGGTCACCGAGGTGCGCATCGTTGCCGGGCCGGTGGACCGTCTCTTTGGGGTGCGCAGCGTGCTGCTCCGGACCCCCGGGGCCTCTCTGCTGCTGCCCGGCCTCACCGGGGAGGAGGCCGCCGCCCTTGCTGCACTGGCGCTGGAAGGGGGCGGGGAGGGGTGAGCTACCGCCGTGTCAACCTGGCCAACGCCCTCTTCTTCCTGCCGAGCCCGCTGGCTGTCCTGCTGCCGCTGGCGGTGCGCAGTTTCACCGCGCTGCTCTCCGGCGGGGTACGGGTATGGCTGGATACCGCCTGGGTGGACCTTGTGTTTTTAGCGGTGCTGGGCTGCGGGGTGCTGCTGCGCTGGAACGCCATGCGGGTGGCCTTCGGGGCGGACTGCCTCGGCCTTCGGCGGGGGGTGCTGGTCCGGGAGGAGGTGCTTGTCCCCACCGACCGGCTGGTGACCCTCTCCGGCACCGGCTATCTGCCGCTGCGGCCCTTCGGCGTGCGGCTCATCGCCGCCGTCACCCCGGCGGGGCTGCCGGGGCAGGCCGTTTGGCAGGTCTATCTCTCAAAACGGGACGCCGCCGCCCTCTTTGCCGCTCAGGCCGGGGAGACCGCTGCCGAAAGCCCTGCCGCCGTCTACCGGCCGAAGCATGGCAGCGTGGTGCTGCTCTCGATGCTCACCTCCAATTCGCTGATGGGCTTCCTGATGCTGGCGGGGCTGATCCGGGAGACCGGCGCTCTGGCCGGGGATACGCTGCGCCGGGAGCTCACCGGTCAGGTGGAGCAGCTCGGCAGCCTGCTGGGCCGGGTGCTGCCGCCGGCGGCGGCTACGGTGGCGGCGCTGCTGCTGATCTGCTGGGGGGCGGCCTTTCTGGCGGAGGTCACCCGGAACCTGCCCTTCCGTCTCATTCGCCACCGGGAGGTGGCGGCGGTGCACCGGGGGCTCTTCACCCGGCGGGACTACGCCGTCAGCGATGAGGGTCTCTGCGGCCTTGAGATCCGGGAAACGGCCCTCTCCCGGCTGCTCGGCTTTGGCAGCCTGTGGCTGAGGGCTCCGGGCCTGCCCCAGGGCCGTGGGGAACTGCTTCCAGCGGTGCCGGTGGTGAGCCGCCGGAGCCTGGCAGCGGTGATGGGGAGCGTCTTTCCGGAGCTGGAGCCGGTGCGGCCCACCGTCCGGCCGGGAGCTCGGGCGCTGCCCCGGTATCTCCGGGCGCCGCTGGCCGGTGTGGCGGCCTGCGGGGCGCTGTACCGCTGTGCCGGGCAGTGGGGCAGCTTCTGGCGGCCGTGGGTGGAAGCCGTCCTGCTCTTTGCTGCGGTGGGGCTTGGCTGGTATGCGCTGGTGTGCCTGCTGGACTGGCACAGCGCCGGGGTTGGCCTTGGGCGCAGCTGCCTGACGCTGCGCACCAGCCGGGGCCTGCGCCTCTGTACCGAGGTGGTGCCGCTGCGCCGTGTGGCGGCGGTGGAGTTCCGCCAGGGGGTGCTGGTGCGCCCCGGCGGCCGCTGTGACCTGCTTGTGACGGTGATGGGACGGGCCGGGGACCGGATCCGGGTGCGCGGGGTGGAGAAGTCCGCCGCCTGGGCCCTGTTGAAGGAGGCCGGTGTGCTCATCGACGAAGAGCTGTGACATACAAAAAATGAAGGTTTATGCACCGCTCCCGCAGGCGGACGCCCCCTGCCTGAGAGGGGGAAGAGCCGTCCGGACTGACCGCCCACCGGCAGACCGGGCGAACCCGGCTGGCCATCCGGGAATGCCGCAGAGACCCACAGGTGAGAGTCTCCGATGGACAGCAGGAGCCGCTCACCCTGTCCCGGCGGGTTCGGGGCACCGCCTGTATGGAGAGCCGGGCCGGAGAGCGATCCCCCCGGACCTGTCCACATAGGGGAGACAGGGCGGCTGGGTCCTCTGCCGCTAAAAGCAGTATTTCTGGCGTGATGCACAGGCGCCGGTTTTTCCGCTCTCCGGGGAGACGGCGGGGCAGGGCGTGCTCTGCCGCCGGTGCCGAGACGTGATCCGGGGAGGGCGGGAGGTGCGCCTTCGATGTCCCTGCGGCCCGGGAGGGAGACCGGGGAGTTTCGCTGGGGGATCGGGCGTCCACAGTGTGGGAGAAGTCCGCGGCAAAATAGTTTTATAAAATGCAAAATTCCATCAAATTATACAGTTTGGATAGTATACTGAAAGAACCAGAGGGACAGTCTGCAATATTACTTGCTTTTTATACAAATCGTAGTATAACGGGGCAGGCCGGATAGGATACCTGAAGTATAAATTATCCGTATTATCACAGAACAGAGGGAGATAAGACTATTCTAATTGTATAATTTGGGAAGTATAGTACAAAATGGAGCTTTCCCTTCTCAAGACGGGGGAGTTGTGATACAATAAGGGGAGAGTTTTTCGGCGGGAGCCGGGAGAGGAAGCGTGACAATGGAGATCTTGGCGCCGGAACGGTATGACGAGCTCGAGGCCTTTGTGAGCCGGCACCCCAGGGGGGAGTTCACCCAGTCGCCCCGGTGGCGGCTGGTGAAGAACAACTGGGGCTATGCCGCCGTGGTGTCCCGGGACGGGAGCGGGGCGATCAAGGGCTCGATGGGAGTGCTGATCCAGCGGGTGCCCTATGTCGGGTCCAGCCTGCTTTATGCCCCGAGAGGGCCGGTGTGCGCTGTCCACGATTGGGAGACGATCGCCGACCTGAAAGCGGGTGTCGACGAGCTGGCCCGGCGGGAGCGGGCCCACGAGTTCAAGATGGACCCCGATGTGCCGATGGCGGACGGAGCGTTCATCGAGAAGATGAAGGCGCTTGGCTTCCGGCACAGCTACGGGCCGGAGGGCTTTGAGGGGATCCAGGCGCGGTTCAACTACCGGCTGCCGCTGGAGGGCCGGGACGAGGCGGCGCTGCTCGCCAACTTCTCCCAGAGCGTCCGGCGGAACATCCGCAAGGCGGAGAAGGCCGGGGTCGAGATCCGGGTCTGCGGGCACGAGCAGGTGGAAGAATTTGCAGCCATTATGCAGGTGACCGGCGAACGGGACGGCTTTGCGGTGCGGCCGAAGGCGTATTTTGACCGGCTGCTGGACGCCCTGGGCGAGAATGTGCGGCTGTACGGAGGCTTCTACGAGGGGAAGATGATCAGCGGGGCGATCTGCACCAACTACGCCGGCAAGGCCTGCTATGTGTACGGGGCGTCGGACAACAGCGACCGGCAGGTGATGCCCAACTACCTGATGCAGTGGGAGATGATCCGCTGGGCACTGGCCACCGGCTGCCGGGTGTACGACTTCCAGGGTGTGAGCGGCAACCTGGACCCGAATGCGCACATGTACGGGCTGTACCGGTTCAAGAGCGGCTTCCGGGGCGAGCTGGACGAGCTGGCCGGGGAGTTCGACTTTGTATACCGCCCGGCGATGAAAAAGCTGGTGGATACGGCAATGGAGGCGAGAAAGGCGCTGCGGAGGCGGTAAAAGCAGCGGCCCCCTACCCAGCCGGTCCCATGGACAAACGAAAATCCCCCGGGAGACCGGGGGATTTTTTGTGCGGCGGCGCCGGAGAAAGCCCCGCCGGGGGGACTTTCCATCGCGGTGCACGACATTTTGTAATTTTTGGCTGATTTATTACCAAGTGTTTTTCCGGGTATCTCACCGGGGATCTTACCAGGTATCTCACCAGGTAGCTTACCAGGTATCTCACCGGTTGTGCGCCAGCCATTCGATGGCGATGTTGGCGTAGACCGCACTGCCCACCGGCAGGCCGGCCTCGTCGTGGCGGACCTTCGGGTTGTGCGCCCCAAAGGTGTACCCCGCCGCCTTGGAACCCAGAGACAGGTTGAAGAAGGTCCCCGGCACCCGCAGCATCACCTCGGAGAAGTCCTCGGAGCCCATCTGCGCCGGCTGGATCTTGACCTGATCCTCCCCGAGCAGCTCCCGGGTGTAGCCGTCCAGCTCCTCGGTGAGGGGGATGTCGTTGATGGTCGGGGCGAACTCGGTGTACCACTCCACCTCGGCGCCGGCGCCAAAGGTCCTGGCGGTGAGGTCGCTGATCTCCACCAGGCGGCGCTTGGCCTGTTCCCGCACCTCCTGGTTGAAGGCCCGGATGGTGCCGGTGATAAAGCCGCTTTCGGGAATGATGTTCTCGGCGGTGCCGGCGGAAATCTGCCCGCAGGTGAGGATCAGCGGCTCCTTCTGGTTGCGCTCCCGGCTGTTGATGGCCTGCAGCGCGATGACGATATGGGCCAGCACATTGATCGGGTCGATGCCGTCCTCGGGGCGGGAGCCGTGGCTGCCCCGGCCGTGGACGGTGATCCGGAAGCCGTCGGCAGAGGCGTTGGCCGGGCCGATGGTGTGGGTGACGGTGCCGGTCTCAAAGTCGGACGCCGGCGCCGAGTGCATCCCAAAGGCGGCGTCCACATGGGGGTCCTCCAGCAGGCCGGCCTCCACCATGTGCAGGGCGCCCTTGTAGCCCTCCTCACCGGGCTGGAACATAAACTTGACCCGGCCGTGGACCTTGTCCCTGTTGTCCATCAGCAGCCTGGCGGCGCCGAGGAGCATGGCGGTGTGGGTATCGTGCCCGCAGGCGTGCATCGCCCCGGGGCGCTTGCTGGAGAAGGGCTCGCCGGTGTCCTCCACCAGCGGCAGGGCGTCCATATCCGCCCGGAGCAGGATCACCTTGCCGTCCGGGTCCCCGTCCAGCATGGCGACCACGCCGCCGCCCACCGGATACGGCTGATACCCCATCTTCTTCAGCTCGTCGGTGACATAGGCGCAGGTGTCGGGCAGGTCTCCGCCCACCTCCGGGTTCTCGTGGATATGGCGGCGCCAGCGTACGATCTCAGGGGCCAGGGCTCTGGCCTGCTCAAGAAGTTCTTTCATGATGGGGTATCCTCCTTTGGTTGTTGCTTCAGCGACTAAAAGCGCGAAAGCGTTTCTGGTGAATAGTTGGCCGGCAGCCCTGCGGGGGCGTCCGGCCCGGTATGGGTATTATTATACCAGCAGGGGCGGTAAATTGCAAGAAAAAATTTAGTGATTTTTGGCGCTAAAGCGCGGCGGGTGAAAAACGGCAGACCCCGGCGCTCTCCTTTCCGGGCCTTTACAGGTACAGGCACCGGCTTTTCCCGTTAAACCGGCCCACCCGGACTTTAACGGCCTTCGGCAGCTTCTGCCGCAGCAGCGCCGGGAGCTCCTCCGCCGCCACCGCCTTCTCCACCGGGAGGCTCCAGTCCACCGCCTCCTGCCAGCGGCCCTCCCCGGTGGGGTACCGGTACTGCGGGTAGTGCTGCCCTCCCTGTTCCCGGAAGCCCTCCAGCACGCCCGGCACCTCCCGGTAGAGCACCGCGCTGCCGGCCAGCCAGGGGAGCATCACCGCGCACAGCCCCACCGCCGCCAGCGGGGCCAGAATGGCCTCCAGCAGGCCCCGGAGCCGCTCCGCAAGCGGGGCAGGGGGGAGCAGGGCGCTGTCCTCCTCCATTTTGGTGAGAAAGGCCCGCAGCTCCCCTTCGTTTTGCAGCGGGCGGGGGATTGCCAGCGTGCGCCGCACCAGCCGGGCGTCCCCGTCCCGGACATGGCGCAGCCCCTCGCCGGTCTGGTACCAGAACTCCCCGGTGAGCCGCAGCCTGCCCGGCTGCCAGTCGGCCCTTTCCAGCCGGCGGAGCAGATACCCCTGGGTGTCCAGCGAATCCCCGGTGTCCGGCCGCAGCACCGTCAGCCGCTCCCCCCGGAGCTTCACCTCCCAGAACCCTGTCTCGATCGGCCCGGTGAAAAACACGCTGCCGTCTGCCTCCTCTTCTGCCACCCGGGCGGCGATCCGGCGGCGATAGGCGGCCTCTGCCCGGGCGATGCGGGCGGCCCGGCCGGGACGCCGGGGATGGATGCTCTGTGCGGTCATATCAGCCACTCCCTTCTATTCCTATCCTACCCGATGGCCGGGGCGATGGTGTTGCACCGGTGTGTCCGCTGTGTAAAACTGTCGGGCAAAGGCGGCTTTTCCACCTTTTCCGCCGCCGGATGTGGAAAACTTCCCGCCGAAAAACCTCCCGCTCCCAGGGAAAAAGCGGACGAAAACCCGTCCTTTGCCGGGCGGACGGGGAAAAGAGGGGCCCATTTCCGGGGAAAAGGGGAGGGCCTGTGGAAAACCCCGCCGCCGGGCGCAAAAAAGCCCGCCAGGCAGGCGGGCCGTTTTTATGCGGGAAGGGGGAGGGTCAGTCCACCAGCCGGAAGGCGGTGACATCAAAGAGGCCGAGGTCGGTGAGCCGCAGCTCCGGCAGCACCGGGAGAGCCAGAAAGCTCAGCGTCACGAACGGGTCGATGCCGTCGGCCACGCCGGCCTCCCTTGCCAGTGTGAGCAGCTTTTCCAGCTCGCCGGTCAGGGTCCCGGCGGGCAGGGTGCTCATCAGGCCGGCGGCGGGCAGCGACAGGGTGCCCAGCACCCTGCCGTCCCGGACGAGGGTGTAGCCCCCCTGCACCCGGGTGAGCTCCCCGGCGGCGGTAAGCAGGTCCCGGTCATTGTCCCCGACGAGGATCAGGTTGTGGCTGTCGTGGGCGACGGTGGTGCCCACCGCCCCGTGCCGGAGCCCGTACCCCCGCAAAAGCCCGACCCCGACATGGCCGGTGGCGTGGTGCCGTTCGACGACGGCGATCTTCCGCAGCGTCCCGGCGGCGAGCTCCGAGGGGATATCCTCCCGGCGCACCTCCCCCCGGCGGGTGAGGATCTGGCCGGGCAGGATCTCGATCACCGGCTGCACCGCCCGGTCGGGCAGGGCCAGCGCCGCGGCGGTGAGGGGAGCCGGCCGCACCGACCGGAACACCGGCCCGACCCCCGGCTGCCGCCCGGAATCGGCGGCGAGGGCGTCGGCGTCCACCGGCCGGCCATCCTTGTAGACGGCGGAGACGGCAAAGTCCCGCAGGTCCTCAAAGACGACGAGGTCCGCCCGGTACCCCGGAGCAATGGCCCCGAGGTTTGGCAGGCGGAAGATGCGGGCGGCGTTCAAGCTCCCCATCGCCACCGCCTCCACCGGGTCCATGCCCAGCGCCACCGCCAGCCGGAGGTTGTGGCGGATGGTGCCCTCCCGGCGGATATCCGCCAGGTGCTTGTCGTCGGAACAGAAGGCCATCTCCCGGGTGGAGACCCCCTCCCGCAGCGCCCCGGTCAAAATGGCGGTGAGGTTCTTCGAGGCGCTGCCCTCCCGCACCAGCACGGCGATGCCTGCCCGGAGCTTGTCCCGGGCCTCCTCCCAGGTGGTGCTCTCGTGGTCGGTGCGCACCCCGGCGGCGGCGTAGGCCTGCAGGCCCTTCCCGGTGAGGCCCGGGGCGTGGCCGTCGACGATGCGCCCGGCAAAGAGGTCGAGCTTTTCCAGCACGGCGGGGTCACAGGCGGCCACACCGGGGTAGTCCATCAGCTCCCCGAGGCCGAGCACCCGCTCCTCTTTGAGAAAGGGCGCCAGCTCCCGGGCGGAGAGCACCGCCCCGGCGTGCTCAAACCGGGTGGCCGGCACGCAGGAGGGCAGCTGTACATAGTAGTTGATGGGCAGACCCTCCGATTCGTCCAGCAGAAAGCGCAGCCCCTCCCCGCCGCAGACATTGGCGATCTCGTGGGGGTCGGTGATCAGGGTGGTCACCCCCCAGCGCAGCTCCTCCGGGCAGTAGGCCCGGGGCAGCGCCATCGAGCTCTCCACATGGCAGTGGGCGTTGATCAGCCCCGGCGCCAGATACCGGCCGCCCAGGTCCACCTCCGCCGGGCCGCTGTAGTCCCCGACCCCGGCGATGACCCCGTCCCGGATGGCCACATCCGCCGGGTAGACGGTGCCGGTGAGCACATCCACCAGCCGGGCGTGTTTGAGCACCAGGTCCGGGGCCTCCTCCCCAAGGGCGGTGCGGATGGCTTCTCTGCGGTCCATAGTCCTTCCTCCTTCATCGGAACTCGAGATATTTTTCCCATTTTACCGCAGCCGCCGCCGGCCGTCAAGGGAAAAATCCGTCCGCCGGAAACAGGGCAAAACAAAAAGGCCCCCGGCGGGCGGGAGCCTTTTTCCGCAGCCGGTCAGGCCGGAATGCGGGGATCTCTGTTACTTGGCGGGGTGATGGCGGTGCCGGATGATGCCCAGGGCCTTGGCAGCCTCCATGACCACGAAGGGCACCAGCGACAGGCCGACGCCGATGACATAGTAGACAGCCGGCAGGGCGGTCATATCAAAGATGGTGCGCAGCGGGGTAAAGAGCACCAGCGCCACCAGTGCCAGCGAGGCCAGGCAGGCCTTGTCCAGGTTGCGGTTGGAGAACAGCCCGATGTGGAAGAGGCTGTGTTCCGAGCGCATATTGTAGGACTGGGTGAGCTGGCAGAGGGCCAGCACCATGAAGGCCAGCGTCTGGCCGCCGGCCACGGTGAGGGCCGGGTCCCCGGCGGCAAGGCCGGGCAGCTCGCCGATGTGGTAGGCCGCCAGCGACAGCAGGGCGAACATCACGCCCTGGAGCACCACCTTGATGCCCATGCCGTGGGCGAAGATGCCCTCGTCCTTCGGCTTCGGGGGGTGATCCATCACATCGTCCTCGACCTTTTCCATGCCCAGGGCGATGGCGGGCAGGCTGTCGGTGACCAGGTTGATCCACAGCAGCTGCATCGACTGCAGCGGGGTCTTGTGCCAGAGGAGCATGGCGGTAAAGACGGTGAGCACCTCGCCGATGTTGGTGCCCAGCAGGTAGCCGACCACCTTCTTGATGTTGGCGTAGATACCGCGGCCCTCCCGGACGGCGTCGACGATGGTGGCGAAGTTGTCGTCGGTAAGGGTCATATCCGCGGCGCCCTTGGCCACATCGGTGCCGGTGATGCCCATGGCGCAGCCGATGTCGGCGGCCTTGAGGGCCGGGGCGTCGTTGACGCCGTCGCCGGTCATGGCCACTACCTGGTCCTTACGCTGCCAGGCCTTGACGATGCGGATCTTGTTCTCCGGGGAGACACGGGCGTACACCGAGATGTCCGCCACCTGGGCGTCCAGCTCGTCGTCGCTCATGGCGTCCAGCTCGGCGCCGGTGATGGCCCGGTCGCCCTCCTTGAGGATGCCCAGATCCCGGGCGATGGCCGAGGCGGTGATGACATGGTCGCCGGTGATCATCACCGGGCGGATACCGGCCTTGCGGCAGACAGCCACGGCGTCTCTTGCCTCGGGACGGGGCGGGTCGATCATGCCGACGAGGCCCAGGAAGGTCAGGTCCTTTTCAAGCAGTTCGGGGGTGACCTCCTCCGGCACCGCGTCGATGATGCGGCAGCCGACGGCGAGCACGCGCAGGGCGTTCTCGCTCATGGCGGCGTTGACCTGGGCGGCGGTGGTCAGGTCGCCGGCGATGCAGCGGGTGGCCATGATGTCAAAGGCGCCCTTGACGATGACCACCAGCTTGCCGTCCATCTCGTTGACGGTGGTCATCAGCTTGCGGTCGGAGTCGAAGGGGATCTCCGCCAGGCGGGGGTAGCGGGCGGTCAGGTCGGCCTTCTCCATGCCGTTCTGGTGGGCGGCGAGGACGATGGCGGTCTCGGTCGGGTCACCGATGTGCTGGACCTGGCTGCCGTTTATGACGATGGAGCCGTCGCAGCACAGGGTGGCGTAGGCCAGCAGCTTCTGGATCGGCTCGGAGTTCGCGTCGGAGATGGCCTCGGGGCCGGCGGCGCCGTCCACATAGGCCTGGACCAGGGTCATACGGTTCTGGGTCAGGGTGCCGGTCTTATCCGAGCAGATCACCGAGGCGCCGCCCAGCGTCTCGACGGCGGGCAGGCGGCGGATCAGGGCGTTCTTCTTCACCATGCGCTGCACGCCGATGGAGAGCACGATGGTGACGATGGCCGGCAGGCCCTCCGGAATGGCGGAAACCGCCAGCGACACGCTGGTCATGAAGATGTTCATCGGGGGGATGCCGTTGAAGATGCCCACCACGAAGATGATGGCACAGGCGGCCAGCGCCAGGAAGCCCAGGTTTTTACCCAGCTGGGCCAGCTTTTCCTGCAGGGGGGTCATGCCCTCCTCCTCGCTGTCGAGCAGGTTGGCGATGCGGCCCATCTCGGTGTCCATACCGGTGGCGGTGACCACGGCGGTGCCGGTGCCGTAGGTGATGGAGCAGCCGGAAAAGACCATGTTGGTGCGGTCGCCCAGCGGGGCGTCCTCCGCCACCGGGGCGGCGGCGTCCTTCTCGGACGGGACGCTTTCACCGGTGAGGGCGCTCTCCTCGCTCTTGAGGCCGGCGCTGCGCAGCAGCCGGGCGTCCGCCGGGACAAAGTCGCCGGCTTCCAGCTTGATCAGGTCACCGGGTACCAGGCCGGCGGCGTCGATGATCTGCTCCTTGCCGTCCCGGATGACCCGGGCGTTCGGCGCCGAGAGGTTTTTCAGGGCGTCCAGGGCTTTTTCCGCCTTGGATTCCTGCAGCACGCCCATGATGGCGTTGAGCACGACGATGAGCAGGATCAGCATCGGCTCGAAGAACTCCATCGGATCCTGCTCGTAGACGGCGATGCCGAAGGAGACCGCCGCCGCGACAAGCAGAATGATGATCATCGCGTCCTTGAACTGGTCCAGAAAGCGCTGGAACATGGTTTTTTTCGGTTTTTCCCGGAGCTTGTTCGGGCCGTATTTGGCGGCAAGCTCCGCCACCTGGCCGGAGGAAAGGCCCCCCTGGGCGTCGGTGCCCAGCTCGGTGAGGACCTCCCCGGCCGGTTTCGAGTAGAGTGACAAAACAGATCCCTCCTGATTGGATTTGCCGGAGATGGCTCCGGCAGTTGGAAAGCGGTTTTTTCAAACCCGTGTGAGTATTATACCAGCCGCCGGGGCAGATTGCACCGGACAATTCAAAACGGTGTTACAATTTTCCCCATATAGGCCGAAGTGTTACATTTTGGGACACAGGGCTGATTTTGTCCAAAAAATTTGCCGGGAGGCGGGCCGGACCGTTGAGATTTGCGCCGATTCGTGGTATTGTAATAGTAGTGTGAATGCCATCGCAAAAACCGGAGAGGAGGCGGTCCCCCTGGCGGATTCCAACATCACCAAACGCGCACTGGCGGCGGCGCTGCGGGAGCTGCTCAAGGAGCGGCCCTTTGCCCAGATCAGCGTCACCGATATCTGCGAGCGCTGCGAGATGAACCGCAAGAGCTTTTACTACCACTTCCGGGATAAGTATGACCTGGTAAACTGGATCTATTACACCGAATTTCTGGCGGTGCTGCGCCGCCGGGAGGACGCCGCCGGCTGGGAGGTGCTGCGGGACCTGTGCCTCTACTTTGAGGAGAACCGGGAGTTCTACCGCAAGACCTTTGAGGTGGAGGGGCAGAACTCCTTTGCCGACTACTTCCGGGAGATCGTGGTGGTGATCCTGGACGACGACTTTGAGGAGGCGCTGGCCGCCGAGGAGCCGGAGGCCGCCCGGTTCTACCTGAGTTTTTATGCCGATGCGGTGGTGGCGGCGGTGAAGCGCTGGCTGGAGGACCGGGACCCGGTATCCGCCGAAACGCTGGCCGCCCGGCTGCGCCGCTGCCTGACCGGCTTTGAGCCCGGCACGGTGGATCACCTGGACGAGGCCCCGCTGGATCCGCCCGGCCGCACCGGACAGCCCCTGTAAAAAAACCGCCCCCCCCGGCTGAACTGCACCCCATTTGTTAGACAGTATGTTATACTGAATAACAAGTGGGGTGCTTTACTATGCCAAAAGGAATACCGAACAAGAGATATACTCCAG
>CAJFQR010000027.1 GCA_904419105.1 Candidatus Avimicrobium faecavium | reverse complement strand
ATCCGTCCCGGATCAGGCTCGTGATCGTTTCTTTTTCTCCTAACTGAGGTCCCCCGGCCGCCATGCCGGGGGACCGCTTTTTTCCCCGGAATGAAAATGACACAGAGAGTTTTATGGCTTTTATAATGTGATTTCCGCGTGACCGGATATGAAAAAACTTCCACGCGTATGCCCGACTGCATTGCACATAACAGTACAGGAAACAGAAGTTTCCACCGGTAAGGAGGTCCGCGGCAAAGGCGCCGCGCCGCTCTTTACCGGATTGAACGAAGAAAAAAGGAGTGTATGCAGTCATGACAGGTCCCGTAGTACCGGAGGCCAAGGAGGCCCTGAACAAGTTCAAAATGGAAGCTGCCCGTGAGGTCGGCGTCGATCTGAAGGATGGCTACAACGGCCAGCTCACTTCCAAGGAGGCCGGCAGTGTCGGCGGTCAGATGGTCAAGAAGATGATCGAGTCCTACGAGAAGGGCATGAAGTAACCCGATCCGGGATACAAAGCCGAAATAGCTAAAAGTCCCCTGACTGACAGCTGACCGAAGAGTCAGCAGGCAGGGTGCTTCAACAGCAGAGAACCGGTGCGCTGCAATGGGCAGACGCACCGGTTTTTTGTTGCTTTGTAACATACAACTTTCAGTCATGTTAAAGTTGGCAGAATGTTCAAAAAAGCTCTTGACTATCCATTGGATTTTAATATAATAATACTTCGTAAATAAGAAAACAGCCTAAAAATGATCGGTATTTTTTAGCGAAATTGCCTGAGTTTTTGGTAGAATCGGAGGGACTTACTTCTATGAAACAGCGTTCCATGACTTCCGGGAACATTGTACAGCTTTTGATCCTCTTTACACTGCCGCTGCTGATCGGAAACATTTTTCAGCAGTTTTACAGCATGGCAGATACCTTTATCGTGGGCCGTACCATCGGTGTGGATGCCCTGGCTGCTGTCGGCTGTACCGGCAGCATCACCTTCCTGATTATCGGCTTTGCACAGGGCTTTACCTCCGGGCTTTCCATCCGTGTGGCCCAGCGTTATGGTGCCGGCGATGAGGAAGGCGTGCACCGGGGCATTGCCTGCGGTGCGCTGCTCTCCCTGGCTACCACTGTGATCCTCACCGTTGTCAGCTGTGCCTTTACCCGCACCATTCTGGTTGCCATGAACACTCCCGCGGAGATTCTGGAACAGGCCTATGATTACCTCATCGTAATCTTTGCCGGCACCGGTACCACCATGCTTTTTAACTATGTATCCAATATCTCCCGTGCCCTGGGGGACAGCCGTACTCCGCTGGTCTTTCTGGTGGTGGCCTGCATCATCAATATCTTCCTGGATTACTTCCTGATCCTCAATGTGGGCATGAATGTGGAAGGCGCCGCCTATGCCACCATCGCCGCCCAGCTTCTTTCGGGTGTGGCCTGCCTGGTGTATATGCTCCGGCGGTTCCCGCAGATGCACCTGCATGGCTCGGACTGGAAACTCACCTGGGATTCGGTCTCCCATGCTTTGGCACTGTCCCTACCCATGGGCTTCCAGATGTCGGTTATCGCCCTGGGTCAGATCGCCGTCCAGTTTGCCCTCAACGGCCTGGGCTCGGTCTATGTAGCAGCCTTCACCGCCTCCCAGAAGATTGATAACATGGCGATCCAGCCGGCCCTTTCCTTTGGCGTGGGTATCTCCACCTTCGCCGCCCAGAACTATGGCGCCGGCAAGATTCACCGCATCAAGGAGGGTATCCTCAAGTGCGGCCTGCTCTCGGGCGGGTTCAGCATTGCGATCGGCGCTGTGATCGTCCTGTTCGGCAAGAATCTGGTTGCCCTCTTTGTGGGCGCCGGTGAGACTCAGGTTATCGACCTTGCCAACACCTACCTGATGATCAACGGTTCGCTCTATGCGATCCTGGCAGTGATGGTCATGCTGCGCAGCGCTCTGCAGGGACTGGGTCAGGGCGGTATCACCACCTTCGGCGGCGTGATGGAACTGACCATGCGTACCGCGGTGGCACTGGCCTTTACCGGCAGCTTCGGATTTGTGGCTGTGTGTGTTGCCAGCCCGCTGGCCTGGGTCGGCGCTCTGATTCCGCTGGCAATCTATGCCGTGCGGTATCTGCATCAGCTGTCCCAGGAGGAACAGGCTGCGGCTGCCCAGTGATCTCCCCTATAATGTGATCCCCGGCAGCTGGCTGCTCTTCCCGCAGAGGAGCAGCAGCGCACAGCAGGCCAGCAGGTCAAAGCGGCTTATCTCCGGTTGCCGCCGCAGCGGAAGATCCTGAGGCAGTACCTGCCGCCCGCCCATCGTTCCAAATCTCCGCTGGACGCTCACCACCGCCTGATCCTCTCCGCAGCTGGCATAGGTCAGCGCATCGTCATCCCGCATCCCGCAGGTGAGTACCACTGCGCCGGGGTAGCGGGCAATGAGCTCCGTCTCACAGAACCAGTCGGAGTTGGCTACCACTGCAAAAAATTCCCCTTCTGGCAGCGGCCCGCGGATTTGTTTGGGCAGTATCAGTACCGGGTCGGCGCCGGCAATGCGGCAGCCGGCGCCTGCTTCCAGCACCAGCAGCTCGCCGGCCCGCTCGCCTGCAAAGGCCTTCGCTTCGAATCGATGCCGGATACCCTCCAGCCGCCTGGCCAGACTGCAGCCGCCGTCGCTGCAGATTATCACCGTATACACACAGCCCGCCTCCCAGGTACATTTTCCCATAGTATGTCCCATTGGCCGCGGCTCTATGTGGAAAATCGCAGCAACCGCCCTTCGGCGAAAAGGGCCCCTATACCCCCATTTCGGCGAGGATCGCCTCACAGCGGGCGGCTACCGCCGGTCCATAGTCCGGGGTGAAAATACCCAGCTTCTCCCCGGCGCTGCAGGAGATGCGCAAAAACCACTCCATTGCCAGCCGCAGCGCCCGGGCACAGTCTGTCGGACTGCCGAGAGCATAGAGCTCCGGCCAACGCCGGCGTTCCTCCGGGCTGAGCAGTGCCGGAAGATACTTGTTACCGACCCCAAGGCTGACCGTATAGTCCGGATACCCCCGGTCGTAGCCAAGCATTTTAATAAGCTCCGGCCGCACACAGTGCTCCAGATGCCAGACGGCATAGTCCAGCTGACGCCGGGCCAGCCCTTTGGCCACATAGAGGGTCGTCCACCAGAACTCGTTGCAGCAGTTCTCATAAGCGGTACGGTCCGGCCGATTCAGCGTGAACACTTCCCGGCCGACCGGTGTGAGTCCATCCAGCAGCCCGTCCTTGTCCACAACGGCGGTCAGCCCCGGTTCGGTTCCGTAGTACCAAGCGGCCCGTTCCACCGGCAGCAGCCGGAGGTCGATGCGCCCCCGGTCAAACTGCATCAGGTAGGTGAACCACGGGGAGGCGCCCCCGTCCATTTCATCCGGTTTCTGCATAATAAGCATACCGCCAAACTGTGGGGCCAGCCGGGATGGGTAGTCCCGCCGCCTGGCCTCCTCAAGGTCCCGGACGAAAAACACCGCGTCGCAGTCGGAAAACCGGTCCTTTATCGCCGCCGGATCGGTGAGGGAGCCGGACACCGCCGCCGCCCGTACCAGTTCCTCCTCCTCTGCCAGCCCGGTCACTGCGGCAAGGAGCTCCTGCGCAAGATCCATCATATCCCTCCTAAGCAGTTGAAAAAAGCCGCCGCCCGGCCGGGGCGGCGGCTTTTGGATCATTAGCCGAAGATGCGCTTTTGCAGCGCACAGCCAGTGGGAGAGGCTGCCACACCGCCGAGAGCGGTCTCCCGCAGCTCGAAGGGGATGCTCTTGCCCACGGTGTACATCACATCGATGACCTCGTCCAACGGCAGCAGGTTGCCCACACCGGCCAGTGTGATCTGGGCCGCCACAATGGCGTTGGAGGCGCCCATGGCGTTGCGCTTCTGGCACGGAGCCTCCACCAGGCCGGCAATGGGGTCGCACACCAGGCCAAGGATGTTGGTGATGGCGGTGGCAGCGGCGCTCATGCACTGAGATGGGGTGCCGCCGAGCAGCTCGGTGGCCGCCGAGGCCGCCATAGCGCTGGCAGCGCCCACTTCTGCCTGGCAGCCGCCTTCGGCGCCGGCAACGGTGGCGTTGCGGGTGATCAGATAGCCGATGGCTCCGGCGTTGAAGAGAGCCTTGACCATCTCCTCATCGGAAAAGCCGTACTCCTCCTGCAGCGCCACGAATACGCCGGGCACCACTCCGGAGCTGCCGGCGGTGGGGGCGGCGACAATGAGCCCCATCGATGCGTTGACCTCCAGTACGCCCATTGCATAGGCGATGGCTTTGGAGATCACCGGCCCGCAGAGGGGCTTGGGCTGGGCCTGCCGGTAGGCATCCAGCTTTTTGGCCTCGCCGCCGATGAGCCCGCCGATGGACCGGATGTCTTCGGTGATGGCGCTGTGTACGGCGTCCTTCATAATGGTATAGGAATGTTCCATCTGGCTTACAGCTGTGCCGATGTCCTTTTTCAGGAAGAGGACCTCCCTGTCGAGCATGGCCTGCGAGATGGGGATACCGCCAGCCTCACAGATGGCCAGCAGCTCCGCAGCTTTGGTAAAATCCATGGGTCGTAGCCTCCTTACAGATCGATGACGATAGCGCTCTTAATGTCGGGATAGTCGTTGATCTCCTGAACCAGCTTATCCGGAAGGGCCTCGTCGGTCTCGATGATGGTGTAGGCGTTTTCGCCCTTTTTGTCCCGATAGAGCTTCATAAAGGCAATGTTGACATTGTAGTCGGTCAGGCATTTGGAGATATGCGCTACCACGCCGGGCCGGTCATACTGCTGGACGAACAGTGTCGTCAGGTTGCCGGAAACGCTGATGTCGGCGCCGTTGATCTGCTTGAGCTTGACATTGCCGCCGCCCACAGAGACACCCAGGATGGAGGTGGTGGTGCCCTCATCGTTGGTGATGATGACTTCCACTGTGTTCGGGTGGTAGCCCTTGTTCTCAGTACAGGGGACGAAGTGGTACTCGATCCCCGCCTCCTCTGCCAGCCGGAAGGAGTCCCGGATGCGATAGTCCTCGGTGTTCATGCCCAGCACACCGGCCAGCAGGGCTTTGTCGGTACCGTGGCCCTTGTAGGTCATCGCAAAGGACCCGTAGAGCACAAAGGTGACCTTCTTCGGCTTGCCCTTGGCGATCTTGCCCGCCATCAGGGCGATGCGCAGCGCTCCCGCCGTGTGGGAGCTGGACGGCCCGATCATATTGGGGCCGATCACATCAAATACGCTGATGTCTTTCAATGGAAAACCTCCTTTTCCGTACGCGGAAAGGTTCTTCCGCCGTTTTGCTTCCTGCAACCAGTATAGCATAGATTACAGCATATTTCCACCAGGTTGGGCAAAAATCCCGCCCTGCCGCCGGAAATTTTGGCGCAGATGCCGAGCTTTAGCCCGCTGCCGCGCCGGCCGGATAGCGGGAAAAAGTTCTTTTTTCCATCGAAGCGGTAGAGAAAACATATAGAATTTTGCGATTTTACTGTTGGACACCCGTACTCCGTTTGGATTTCCCCCTTGCGGCCCCGGCGGGAAGCGGGTATACTGGGAGTGGAATCATCACGCCCCGGTCCTGCCGGGCGGAAAAGGAGTGAATAGTCAATGTCGATCCTGGTATGCGGCGGTGCCGGCTATGTGGGGAGCCACTGCCTCGAGGCTCTGAAGGCGGCGGGGTATGACTGCGTTGTCGTCGACGATCTCAGCCGGGGGCACCGGGCAGCGGTCGGGGAGAGCCCCCTCTATGTCGGGAACATCGCCGACGATGCCCTGATGGACCGGGTCTTTCGGGAACACCACATCGAGGTAGTGCTGCACTTTGCAGCGGCCAGTCAGGTCGGGGAGAGCATGAAGGAACCCCTCCTCTACTATGAGAACAATCTCTGCGCCACGGTGGCGCTGCTCCGGTCGATGCGCCGGCATGAGGTCGGGCGCATCGTCTTTTCCAGCTCGGCGGCGGTCTACGGCGAGCCGGATACGGTGCCTATTCCCGAGGAGAGCCCCAAGGCCCCGACCAACACCTACGGTGAGACCAAACTGGCGATGGAGCGGCTGATGCACTGGTGCCATGTGGCCTATGGGCTGGAGTATGTGTCGCTGCGCTATTTCAACGCTGCCGGTGCCAGCCCCAGCGGCATCATCGGGGAGGATCACACCCCTGAGACCCATCTGATCCCACTGGTGCTCCAGGCGGCCCAGGGCAGGCGGGAGAAGGTCTCCATCTTTGGGGACGACTACCCTACCCCGGACGGCACCTGCATCCGGGATTATATCCACACCAGTGACCTGGCCTCTGCCCATCTGCTGGCGGCCCGGCGGCTGCTTGCCGGCGAAGGCAGCGGCATCTTCAATCTCGGCAGTGAGCACGGTCTCTCGGTGCGCCAGATCATCGACGCTGCCCGCAAGGTCACCGGCCGGGACTTTCCGGTGGAGGTCGCCCCCAGGCGGGCCGGCGACCCGGCGGTGCTCATCGCCTCCAACCGCAAGGCCAGAGAGGAACTCGGCTGGGTGCCCGCTCACAGCGACGCCGAGAGCATCCTCGCCTCCGCCTGGGCCTGGCACAGCAGCCATCCGGACGGCTTCGGCGACCGCTGAGTTCCGCCATAAGAAGACAGATTCCGGCACGGTCCTCCGCCTCAATGGCGGAGGACCGTTTTTTGCCTGCGTTTGTCACACAAAAACCCGTCCGCCACATAGTATGGACTGTGCGGGAACGGTCTTTCCCGCAAAAATGTTTATCAAAGT
Source organism: Candidatus Avimicrobium faecavium (assembly GCA_904419105.1). Classification (GTDB taxonomy): domain Bacteria; phylum Bacillota; class Clostridia; order Oscillospirales; family Ruminococcaceae; genus Avimicrobium; species Avimicrobium faecavium. The sequence continues at coordinate 7,631 of CAJFQR010000027.1, read as the reverse complement.
GAGGTGATGAGGATGCGGGAGATCCTCACCGTGGACGGGGTCACCGCCCGGTATCAGACGCCGGACGGCGAGCTCACAGCGGCGGAGGAGGTGAGCCTGCGGGTCCGGGAAGGGGAGTTCGTCAGCCTGGTCGGGCCCTCGGGCTGTGGTAAGAGCACGCTCCTCTCGATGATGGCAGGGCTCAAGGCGCCGTCCGCCGGCCGGGTGCTGCTGGACGGGGAACCGGTCACCGGTCCGAGCTCCAAGGTGGGCTATATGCTTCAGCGGGATGCGCTGCTGGACTGGCGCACCGTCTATAAAAATGTTCTTCTCGGCCTGGAGATCCGCCGCCAGGTGACGGCGGAGTCCCTCTCCTATGCCGAACAGCTCCTGCGCACCTACGGTCTCTGGGAGTTCCGGGACCGCAGGCCCGCGGAGCTCTCCGGCGGGATGCGCCAGCGGGTGGCGCTGATCCGCACACTGGCGATCCGCCCGGAGATCTTTTTGCTGGACGAGGCCTTTTCCGCTCTGGACTACCAGACCCGTCTCACCGTCACCGATGACATCTGGTCGATCCTCCGGCGGGAGGGCCAGACGATGGTGATGGTCACCCACGATATCCCCGAGAGCGTCAGTATGTCCGACCGGGTGGTGGTGCTCTCCGGCCGGCCGGCCCATGTCAAGGCCATCCATGCCACCGGCTTCGGCGACTTGCCGCCGCTGGCCCGCCGGGATGACCCCCGGATGAACGACCTCTCGAACACCGTATGGAAGGAGCTGCGTGAGCCGTGAAGGACCATCGTTTGACTAAGGGGCCTCCGGGCGGCACTGCGACTGCACCGGAGGATCTTTCCCCCGAGCGCCGGGCCTATCTGGCTGCGCTGCGCCGGGACCGCCGGCGGCTGGTGCTCTGCCGGGCCGGGGTGCTGGTGGGCTTTGTCCTGCTGTGGGAACTGGCTGCCCGGGTGGGCTGGATCGACAGCTTTATCATGTCCAGCCCCAGCCGGATCCTGGCTACCTTCGGGGAACTGCGGGAGAATCAGATCCTTACCCACATGGCGGTCACCCTCTACGAGACCCTCACCGGCTTCTGCCTCGGGGCCTTCGGCGGGCTCGGTCTGGCGGTGCTGCTCTGGCAGTCGGACTTCGTCTCCCGGGTGGCGGAGCCCTATCTGGTGGTGCTCAACTCGCTGCCCAAGATCGCCCTCGGCCCGGTGATCATCATCTGGGTCGGCGCGGGCACCGAGGCCATCATCGTCATGGCGGTGGCCATCTCGATGATCGTCACCGTGCTGGAGATGCTCGAGGGCTTTCACACCACCGACCCGGAGCTCCTGCGAATGGCCGGGGCCTTCGGCGCCGGCCGCTGGCAGCTGTTCACCAAGATCGTCTTTCCGGCCAACCTGCCGGCGCTGTTCAACTCCCTCAAGATCAACATCGGCCTCTCCCTGGTCGGCGTCATCGCCGGGGAGTTTCTGGTCTCCAAGGCCGGGCTGGGCTACCTGATCGTCTATGGCGGCCAGGTGTTCCAGCTGGATCTGGTGATGGCCGGGGTCGTGATCCTGGCGCTGATGGCAGTGGCGCTGTACGGCTGCATCACGCTGGCCGAACGCGCCGTCCTCCGCCGGAGAGGCCGCTGAACCCACCTGTTTTTATGAAAGGAGCGATGGCTCGATGAAGCATCTGAAAAACCTGGCGGCCCTGGCTGCCGCGGTGGGGCTCTGCCTTGCCGCTACCGGCTGTACCGCCGGGGAAAGCGGTGAGGACCTGCGCACCATCGATGTCTGCGAGGTTACCCATTCGGTCTTTTACGCGCCTCAGTATGTGGCGATGCATGAGGGCTTCTTTGCCGACGAGGGCCTGGAGCTCTCCCTCACCATCGGCCAGGGGGCGGATAAGGTCATGGCCGCGGTGCTCTCCGGCAGCGTGGATATCGGCCTCGCTGGCCCGGAGGCCTCCATCTATGTCCTCAGCGAGGGCCGGGACGACTATCCCAAGGTCTTTGCCCAGCTCACCCAGCGGGACGGTTCCTTCTTAGTCGGCCGGGCCCCGGATGAGGACTTCCAGTGGGAGGATCTTGCAGGCAGTACGCTGCTGCCTGGACGCAAGGGCGGCGTTCCCTATATGACCCTTGAGTATGTGGTGCGCTCTCACGGTCTGACCCCCGGTGAAGATGTCATCTTTGACGACAGTGTCGACTTCTCGCTGATGGCTTCGGCTTTTGCCGCCGGCACCGGCGACTATGTCACCATCTTTGAGCCCACCGCCTCGGCGATGGAGCTCCAGGGGCAGGGCTATATCCTGGCTTCGGTTGGTGAGGCCAGCGGAGAGGTGCCGTTTACCGCCTACTTTGCCGCCCAGAGCAAGATGGCGGAGGACCCGGAGCTCTTTGCAGGCTTCACTCGGGCCATCTACCGGGGGCAGCAGTGGGTGCTTACCCACACGCCGGAGGAGGTTGCCGCGGTGCTGGAGCCCTACTTCGCCGATACCGATATGGAGGTCCTCGTTCAGGTGGTGGAAAACTACCAGGCCATCGACGCCTGGGCTCACACCCCGGTGATGAGCCGCCCCGGCCTGGAAAAGCTTCAGGACATCATGGAGCAGGCCGGTGAGCTGGACCACCGTGTCACCTATGAGGAGCTGGTGGACACCACCTTCGCCGAGGAGGCGGTCGCTGCCCTCTCAGAGGAGGCCGCCTGATCCCACCTAGAGCACACAAAAAACACCGGACCCGCCGGTCCGGTGTTTTTCTTGCGTGTTTGGGTATGCTATCGATCCGCCCGATGCTTATTCAGCAGCAGCGTTCTTCTCCAGCATCGCGTTGTCGTAGGCCTTCTGAGCGGAAGCCAGGAAGTCACCGATGTCCATGGTGCAGGTGGAAGCCAGGTCCTCTACATCCGGAACGGCGGTGTGATGCTCGTCCTTGGCCTTGGTAGCGGTGGCGAGGAAGTCAGCAGCGGTCTTACCGGTGGCGTACTCTTCCAGGGCAGCAATCTGCTCGTACCACTCCTTGCCGATCGGGGAAGCGGGCTTCATGTTGTAGCCTTCCTTGAGCTCCTTCTTGGTCTCGAAGGTGGTGGCCAGGTCGGTGGTGATGGCGCCGGTGGCATCGAAATTGATCTTGGTCTGAACAACATCGAAGGAGATATCTACGATGGTGTCGTTAGAGTCAACCAGGATGGCGGCAGAGGTCACATCGGCCTGAGCCAGACCGGCGGCCTCAGCGGTAGCGGACTTGGAGCTGCCGATGGAGTTTACCATGCCCAGACCCATATAGTAGGCCTCGGACGAGCAGCCGGCCAGAGCCAGCAGAGCGAGAGTGATAGCAACGATCTTCTTCATTGTAATGATCCTCCTCTGGCAAAATGCCAAATTCTTAGATTCACGATGGTATCGGCGGATACCATTTCTTCTATTATTATATCGGTGATCTTGTTAAAAATCAAGCAATTTCACAGTATTTCAATCTCCAGGAAAAATTTTTGTCATATACACGAAATGGAGATTTCAAATTTATGCAGATTGCCAAATCTCTTTTTTTCCTTCCAGAGCCACTTTCTGTTTGAAAGATGGCTCCGTTTGCGCTATAATATATCAGATAACATTTTGTCAGGAAAAAGGATCGTCTGCCTATGAAATCCATTCTCAAGCGATTGACTGCCGGCGTGCTGGCAGTAGCCCTTCTGGCCGGCTGCGCCGCCGGAGAGGAGTGGACGCGGTATCGGATCTCCTTTATGGACACCTTCGATACGGTGGTCACCACCATCGGCTACACCAGGACCGGCGAGGACTTTGATCGCTATGCCGACCGTGCCCACGAGCTGCTGCTCTACTACAACCAGCTTTTCGACCGCTACAACAGCTACGAGGGCCTCAACAATGTCAAGACCATCAACGACAATGCCGGCATCGCCCCGGTGCAGGTGGATGAGCCGCTGCTGGATCTGCTGGAGCTCTGCAAGGAGTGGTATGCGGATTCCCAGGGCACGGTGAATGTCTGCCTTGGTCCGGTGCTGGAGATCTGGCACAACTACCGGGAACGCTACGCCGGGGAGGAAAACGGCGAACTGCCCCCGATGGAGGAACTGCAGGCCGCTGCGGCCCACACCGACATCGACAAACTCATCATCGACCGGGAGGCGGGCACCGTCTATCTGGAGGAGCCGGAGATGAGTCTGGACCTCGGCGCGGTGGCCAAGGGTTATGCCACCGAGCTGGTCTGCCAGCAGCTCTATGCAGAGGGCTTCACCTCCTTTGCGATGAGCTCCGGCGGCAATGTCCGGGTGATGGACGCCCCGGCGGACGGCTCCCGGACCGCTTGGGTTGTCGGCCTGCAGGACCCGGCCGCAGGGATGGAGGTTGGGGCCTCGGTGGATGCGGTTATCGGCAATGACCTCTCCATCGTCACCAGCGGCGACTACCAGCGCTATTATATGGTAGACGGAAAGAAGATCCACCACATCATCGACGGCTCGACGCTGATGCCTGCCGACCGCTTCAGTTCGGTAAGCATTGTCATTGAGGACAGCGGCGTCGCCGATATGCTCTCCACTGCCCTCTTCATCCTCCCGATGGAGGAAGGCCGAACCCTGGCGGAGCAGTACGGTGCCGAGGTGATGTGGATCGATACCGATGGCAATGTGACCTGTACCGACGGGCTGATCCCGCTGCTTCGGGACCGGGGCGGCGCTACCTCGGTGCCTGGAGCCTCATCTGAAGAAGGAGTGTGACCGCATGACTGCGATGAACGACGAGACCAGAGACACCCTGACTTCGGCTGTCCAGCCGGAGCCCTCTGCATCGGAGACGCCGGCCGGGCCGGTCCCCGCAGCGGAGCTTCCCCCTCAGGAGGCTCCGAACGACGGTCCGGCTCCCGAGCCCCAGAAGCCCAGGCGCTCCTTTGAGCTCACCAAGATGTGGCAGTGGCTGCTCTACATCGATATCCTGCTGCCGGCGCTGCTTTTTGGGTTGGCCTATCTCACCCAGTCCACCGGCCTGGCCCGCATTTATCACTCCTACTGCCTGTATATCGCAAGCCCAGTGCCCCGGTTCCCGTCCCTCACCGGAGTGGTCGGCGCCGTTATCGGCCTTGGGGCGGTATTCCGCGCCCTCTATAAAAAGGATATCCCCGATGTCGTGCTCTGCATTGTCATCTTGGCGGCGGTGGCGGTCTACTATTATACCGGCACCAACTATCTCCTGATTCGGTATCTCAACTTTATGTAAGCTCCCGGTCGGGCCCCGGCGGCGCCATTTCGGCGGCGCCGGTTTTTGTTTTCCGGGCATTGTCACCTCTTGGGGCGGCTTGGCATAGGATACCAGTGAATCGATGCAAAGAGGAGGGAGGCCCGATGTCCTGCCGCAAGCCGCGCTGCCCCGGTGTTCTGCCGTCGGCCGCCCTGGCTTTTGCCGCCGGGGCGCTGCTTGGGCTCTTCGGCGGGTATCCGGTGCTGCTCTTTCTCCTCTGTCTGCTGCTCATCGGTGTGGTGCTCACCGGCGCCTGTGGCCGCCGGTAATCCGTAACGAGGTGATCGCTGTGAAAATCATGGTCTACCGCAGCCCCAAACTTCTTTCGGCGCTGCTCCGGCTGCTGCTCGGCGTGCGGTCGGACGGTTCCGCGAGCTGAGTCTCCCCCCGAAAAGCCCCCTTCGAGGGGCTTTTTTTCTGCTCCGGTGCTAAACGGGGGCTTTTCCACATATAAGTGAACCAGTACATTTCTGGTGTGGAAAGGGTGTTATTATGGAGCTTTCGCTGGAACGCAGGCCGGTTGCCGTCAACGAGACGGTGCTGGACCTGAATACCGAGCAGGCGGTGGAGACCGATTTTGTCCTGGCCGATTACTATCCCCGGATCAGCCGGATCCTGCACTGTGAGGTAGAGTCCTCGGCGGATCAGGCGGTGGTGAGCGGGGAGCGCCTTTTGGTGGACGGCACCGCCTTCTGCCGGATCTACTATCAGTCGGAGGAGGGCCGTCCGGCCTCGGTGGCGGTCAAACTGCCCTATTCCAAGGCGGTGGAGCTGCGCCGCGTCCCCCAGAAGCCGCAGATCGTTATCTCCTCCCGGCCGGGTTACTTCAGCTGCCGGGCGGTGAACGCCGGCCGCCTCGAGATCCGCGGCGCAGTGACGCTCCACTGCCGGGTCACCGCAGCCGGGGAGACATCTGCAGTCACCGGTATTACCGGCGGTGGGATGCAGTGCCGCTCCCGGGAACTCTGCTGCGGCAAGCTGCTGCGGATGGCCACCAAGAGCTTTCTGGTGCGCGGGGAGGAGCCGCTCTCTGCCGATGTCCCGGTGGACGCCTCCCTGCTGCGGGCCTTCACCCGCATCGGCGATACATCCTTCAAAGCGGTAGGCGGCAAACTGGTGGCCAAGGCGGACGCCCGGGTGGAGATGGCCTTCCTCACGCCGGACGGCTCGATAGTCCGGGACAGCTTCGACCTGCCGGTGAGTGAGATTCTCGACGCCGACGGCGCCGGAGAGGAGGCCATCTGCTCGGTGACCTTCACCAGCGACTGGACCGATGTGCGCCTGCGTCAGGCCGCCGAGGAGGAACGCCCCACCGCCGTGGCGGAGGTGTCGGTTACTGCCTGGGTCTGGGCGATGGAAAACAGCACCGAGGCCTTTGTCACCGACTGCTTCTCCACCAGCTACGAGACCACCCAGGAGCTGCGGCCGTTCGCCCTGCTGTGCGGTGAGCAGCCCATCCGCAGCACGCTGCGGGTGGAGCAGGAAGTGGCCCTGCCCGCTGGCGGAGAACTGCTGGATTTCTGGGCGGAGCCCGCCGAGTTGTCCCTGTCGCCGTCGGACGGGGCGCTGCGGGTGGCCGGCCGGCTGCGGGTCGCCGGTCTCACCCAGGCGGACGGCGGAGAGACCGAGTACTTCGAGGAGCTCTGTGACTTCGGGGAGGAGCTGCCGGTGGACGGCCTGCCGGCACAGCTGCTGCCCGCCTGCCGGGTCACCTGGGAGGAGAGCCGTCCCCAGGACGGCCGGCTGCCGGTGCGGGCGGCGGTAGCTCTGGACCTGCCCTATGCCATTGGCCAGACGGTTCAGCTGGTCACCGATGCCGCCATTCAGGAGGATAAGCCGCTGACCCCGCGGGGCGCCGGCTGCCTGACCCTCTATTTCCCGGTGGATGGGGAGGAGGTCTGGGAGATCGCCAAGCGCTATGGCACCTCCCCTGCGGCGATCCAGGCGGAAAACGGGCTTGGCGATGACGGCGCGGTCGGGACCGGGATGCTGCTGATCCCGGCGGTCCGCTGAGCCGGAGAGGAGGAATCAACGCGTGGAAAATCAGAACATCGTCCGGGACATCGCCCGGCGTACCGATGGGGACATCTATATCGGCGTTGTCGGCCCGGTGCGCACCGGTAAATCCACCTTTATCAAAAAGTTCATGGAGGATCTGGTGATCCCCAACATACAGGGCGAAGCCCGCCGGGAGCGGGCGGTGGATGAGCTGCCTCAGTCGGCAGCCGGACGCACCATTATGACTACCGAGCCCAAGTTCATTCCCGAGGAGGCGGTGGAGGTCTCCCTTGAGGACGGCACCTCCTTCCGCACCCGGCTCATCGACTGTGTCGGCTACATCGTGCCGAGCTCCATCGGCTATGTGGAAAATGAATCTCCCCGTATGGTGATGACCCCCTGGTTTC